>NZ_CP069213.1:1872500-2172500 GCF_016834455.1 Shewanella litorisediminis | reverse complement strand
GTAAAGCCGATGTGGCCAAAGAGGGCGGCATCGAACTTGTTCAGACCCTGACGCACGTCTTTATCGAAGGCAGAGTCCATTTCGGCCAGCACATAAGGATGGCAGCGAATGGCGCCCTGACCATAGATGATCATCGAGCGGGTAAGGATGTTGGCACCTTCCACGGTAATGGCGATAGGCGCAGCCTGATAACCACGGCCCAGATAGTTGTTGGGGCCAAGGCACACACCTTTACCACCGTGGATGTCCATGGCATCGATTACGCATTTCTGCATACGGTCGGTGAGGTGATACTTCACAATGGCAGAGATAACCGATGGCTTTTCACCCAGATCAATACCCGTGGTGGTCAGCGAGGTCACCGCGTCCATCAGATAAGCGTTACCGCCGATGCGCGCCATTGGCTCTTCAATACCTTCCAGCTTACCGATAGGCAGCTTGAACTGGCGACGGATGCGGGCATAGGCACCGGTTGCCAGGGCAGCAGTTTTTACGCCACCGGCCGAGTTGGATGGCAGGGTAATGCCGCGGCCAACCGACAGACATTCCACCAGCATGCGCCAGCCCTGACCGGCCATTTTCGGACCGCCAATGATAAAGCTTAATGGCACAAACACGTCTTTACCGCGGGTTGGGCCGTTTTGGAACATGCAGTTCAGCGGGAAGTGACGACGACCGGTTTCCACGCCTTCCACATCGGTAGGAATAAGGGCGCAGGTAATGCCGAGTTCTTCTTCGCCGCCGAGCAGACGCTCAGGGTCACGCAGTTTAAAGGCCAGACCCAATACGGTGGCGATAGGGGCCAGGGTGATGTAGCGCTTGTTCCAGGTGAGCTTCATGCCCAGCACTTCTTCACCTTTCCACATGCCTTTGCACACAACGCCGTAGTCAGGAATAGAACCTGCGTCTGAACCGGCTTCAGGGCTGGTCAGGGCAAAGCAAGGCACTTCAAGACCCTTGGCCAGACGTGGCAGGTAGTAGTCCTGCTGCTCGGCCGTGCCGTAATGCTGCAACAGCTCACCGGGGCCGAGGGAGTTAGGCACGCCCACCGTAGAGGCCAGCTCGCTGGAAATACCTGCCAGCTTTTGCAGCACGCGGGATTGGGCATAGGCGGAGAACTCGAGACCACCGTACTTCTTCTTGATGATCATCGCGAAGAAGCCGTTGTCTTTCAGATATTGCCACACGTCAGCAGGGAGATCGGCCAGCTCGTGGGATACCTGATGCTCGTTCACCATGCGGCACACTTCGTTCACAGGGCCATCGAGAAAGGCTTGCTCTTCGGCAGAGAGGCGGGCTGTGGGGTAGTTGTGCAGCTTTTTCCAGTTGGGGTTACCGGCGAACAAATCAGCTTCCCACCAGGTGGTACCTGCATCGATGGCTTCTTTTTCAGTGGAAGACATCTCAGGCATGATCCCACGGTACAGCTTCAGCAGCGGACGGGTGATCAGGCTCTGACGAATACTGCTGATGTTCAGGGGCAGGGCGATAACCAAAAAGATGATGCCGCCCCATAGGCCAACAACATCCAAGGTCCATCCCGCGGTCAACATAATGGCGGCTGCGGCCGTGGCGGTCAGCAAGGACACCCGCAAATAAGCGCAGGCACCAAGCACCACAAGCAGCGCGATACTCCAAAGTAGGGTAGTCACTCTCGTTCTCCTTTATTCATAACCCTTCTCCAGGCGGGTCATATAAGCGATCCTGATCACAAGTATAGTGTGTGGTCAGACCTGTGTCGCATTAAAAAGTAAATCCAACCGGGAGCGAACACAAGCATTTTTCAAACAAATGTTTAAATTTTTTCGATTGTCCTGGCATTCCCATCAACAAAGGGCAAAGTTACAATAAGTTAGTTGTTGTGTTTGTGACCTTTCAGGTGCCTTGACTATGTGTGAATTACTGGCGATGAGCGCCAATGTACCCACTGACATTGTGTTCAGCTTTACCGGGCTGGCCGAGCGTGGCGGGGTAACAGGCCCCCATGTGGATGGCTGGGGCATTACCTTTTATGAAGGCAAGGGCAGCCGCACTTTTAAAGACGCCTGTCCGTCCAGCGAGTCGCACATTGCCCGCTTGATTAAGTCCTACCCCATAAAAAGCGAAACCGTGATTAGCCATATCCGTCAGGCCAACCGCGGCTGTGTGGCATTGGAAAACACCCACCCCTTCGACAGGGAACTCTGGGGCCTGAACTGGACCTATGCCCACAACGGCCAGCTGAGTGACTATAAAGACAAGTTTGCTGTGCGCCGGTTTCGCCCTGTAGGTGATACCGACAGTGAGCTGGCGTTTTGCTGGATATTAGAGAAACTCGTTGCCCGTTTTGGTGATGAGAGGCCCAAAGACATGTTGCCGGTGTTTGCCTATGTTGCTGAACTTGCCGAAGAGATCCGCGTTCTTGGGGTGTTTAATATGATCCTCTCTGAAGGCAACTATCTGATGAGCTTTTGCAGTAATAACTTAAGCCACATCACCCGCCGTGCGCCCTTTGGCAAGGCCAAGTTGATAGACACAGATGTAGTGATAGATTTTGACAAAGAAACCACCCCCAAGGATGTGGTCACCGTGATTGCCACCCGGCCATTAACCGACAACGAGGCCTGGAACATCATGCAGCCCGGGCAGTGGCAGCTGTTCTGTAAAGGGGAAGTTGTTGGCGGCGGCGCCTTTGTGGCAGCGCCTGAGTAAGGGCGGTAAAGCCTGATGGCGCGTGCCTGATACATCTGCCCATCACTGTGGCTGGATATTGTCCACCGAGCCAGTTAAGCACCTGGTGTGTCAACTGTATTCAGGCTGGGGCATACACAATAAAAAAGCCGGATAACTCCGGCTTTTTTATTGTGTATTTAACCATTCAGGGGTTCGATGCCAGTGGTGCGGGTGACGTGTCGGTAAAGCGATAGCCGGTCAATTGCACATCCAGCTGTTTATCGCCCTTTTCAAAGTGGGTCATGCGCACTGGCAGATAGGCCAGATCCGGCGCCATCCAAACCACAGTTTTGCGCTTTTTGCTGTCGCGAACGACCTCAAGGCGCAGGGTGCGATATTCAGTGCCATCGATGTTCAACACTTCTTCGCCGATGCGTTTAAAGGAGTACTCGTCAATTTCGTTGTCCTTCACCATGTGGTACTCGAGGCTGTCTTTTCCATCAATCAGATCCTGTCGGAACTGCAGCTGTACCATCATGGTGTCGTAGAGCTGGCTCTCAAAGGGCAATTCTATGTGTTCGCCCTTGTAGTTGCTGCGTACGATGGACTTGTCTTTCAAAAACGCCACCTGCTCGCTGAAATCACTGCCGGTGCCGGTGCGCTGATGCATAAACACCATGGGTTCGAGGCCATGATCGGTAAGTCGAAATTTACTCTTGATGCTGCGCTCATCACTCAAAAACAGCAGGCTCAGTTCGCTGGTAAAGTTGTACTCGTAATAGTGGCCTTCGGGTGCCGGCAGGCTGAAATGGGCTTTGCCCAGACCAATGTCGCCGTAGAGCACCTTGTAGTTGGCCTCAAAGGGTGAGAGTGAGCTTTGTGCCTGGGCACCCAAACTCAGCAAAGGCAGGGCGAGGGATAACAGAAACTTGCGCATACAGCTCCTTGGCGTCAGTAAGGCAGACTCAAAATCAGGGTGGCCATATCGGGTCGCCACTCATATTCAGACAAGTTAATTTTGCCTTGGTTCACGGTAACGCCTTCAAGACGAAGGCTTTCCTGCTGCTGCCGAAAGGGTTCAGTGTCTTTTGGGAAGGCTATTTTGCCCTGGCTGTTAATTACCCTGTGCCAGGGCAGCTCCAGACTGTCCGGCGCGAGCTTGAGCGCCCGGGACACATAACGGGCACGCCCCGGCAAACCGGCAAGGTCGGCCACTTTACCGTAACTCAGCACCTTGCCCTCGGGAATGAGGGTGACTATATGCCAGATCCGGCTTGGGCTCAGGCTAGACATCCGTGCAGCTTCCAAAAGCAAATCATACGCATATATTAATTGGCCTTTTTGGCAGCGGCCAGCCTTTTAAGCCGCATCGGCAGCGACAGCCTAACTTCCAACCCACCCAGCTCACTGCGCCCGGCAGAAACGTCGCCTCCGAGCAGGCGCACACACTCCCTCACTATGGCAAGCCCCAGCCCAAAGCCGCCCTGACTGGCATGGCGTGCCTCATCGAAGCGGGTGAAAGGATGGAATAAGGTTTCGAGCTTGGCCGCATCGATACCCGGGCCATCATCCGCCACTGTGATATTGAGCCAGTTATTATCGCAGTGGCTACGTATCTGAATATGACACTCAGTTCCCGCATATTTAAGGCTGTTGCGTACCAGGTTTTCCAGCGCCCGTTGCAGCAGGCTTTGGTCGGTTTCAAGGGCGATATGCCTGCAGGCCGCCAAGTCCTGCCACTCGATACGTTGTGTTGGCGCCGCTTCAAAGCGGCAATCCCCAAGGAGTGAGCTGGCCAGCTCGTGCAGCGTAAAAGGCGCGCTGTGTGCGGCTTGATAGCCACTGGCGAGGCGGCTGTAACCCAAGAGAGTATCTATCAGGCGGCTGAGCTCATTGTTCTCGGTGTGGATCCGTCTAAGGTAGGGCGAGGACTCTGCCAGGTCGCTCTCCAGCAAATCGGCGGCCAGCTTTTGCCGGGCAAGCGGGGTGCGCAGCTCATGGGACACATCGCGAATAAGCCGCTCCTGAGTGGTGAGGGTGCGTTCAATCACATCGGCCATCTCATCAAAGTCGTGACCGAGCTGATAAAACTCAGGTTCGGCCGCCGAAAAGTGCTCGCCGATCCGTGTGCTGAGCTTACCGTTTGCCAAAGCGCGGGTGCCTTGTTGCAGCGTCGCCAGCGGTTTGATGAGGTAATGCCCCAGCAGGCGGCTGAACAGCCACAGCACGAACAACCCCACGGTTAAGCGGATGGCCCACAGGCTGTAACTGAGATCCTTGGCCGGATGCAAATTCGCATTGAGTTGCACCGCCAGCAGCAGGGGCCCGCTGGTATCAAAGGTGGCATAAATCGGCAAGCCGATGATGGGTTTTTGCACCCGATCGCCGAGCGCCTGATCAAGCCCCAGCATAAACCCCAGCTTGAATTCAAAGTGGGGATGAATTGGCCGACCACTGACACCTTCAAGGCGACTGTTAATCACATGCAGGCGGAATGGCTGCGCAGTCTCCCACTCGGCAAGCGCCTCGTGATCCCCGCGTCTCACCAGGGCTTCGGCCTCCCGGGCCAGCACCGACAGCTGCGCCTTGGTTTCTTTGGGCAGTACCAACAGCTGATGCAGCACCATGGCTTCAATCAGGCTGGCCAATAACAAAATCACCAGCAAGGACGTACCGAAATAGCCAAACAGGCGCCATTGCAGGCGGGAAAAAGGGTGATGGCGGGACAGCTTCATGACAATAGTGCTTGGCCTTAAATAAAAACGATTCGCATTATACACCTTGATGAATGAGATCCCAGAAGATTGGCAAGTTTGTCAAAATTGCTATACTGTATAAATATACAGTTATTGGTGATTTGGATACCGTAACCCGGTTGAGACACAGGTGCCCTATGAAAACCAGTCCACAAGAGCTTTCCAAACAACTTGGCCGCCAGGATATCTGGCTTGGACAACAAACCTGCCAACAACCCGGCTATGCCACCGGATTTGAGGCGTTGGATGCCGCCTTGCCCGATAGCGGCTGGCCACGCCATGGGGTGTGTGAACTGAGTTGCCCGGTGCCGGGTTCGCAGTCAATGCTGCTGTTAACGCCACTGCTCAGATGCATACAGTGCGAAAACGACACCCCGGTGATGTTGGTTGGTGCCCCCTGGCAACTGAATCCCCAGTACTTATTGCAACATGGTTTGCGGCCGGAAGGTTTCTGTCTGGTGGATGTCAACGCGCGTAAGGACAGACTCTGGGCCATGGAGCAGAGTCTGGCCAGTGGTGGTTGCCGTTTGTTGCTGGGCTGGCTTGACCGTTTGAGCCTGACCGAAGCCCGGCGTTTACAGCTGGCGGCGGAAAAGGGCGGCTGTCTGGCCATTATCCTGGTGACCGACGCCACCGAAGGGAATCCTTTGCCGCTGCGTTTGGGGTTAACCCCGGGCGGTAACTCAGACAGGCTGGAACTTGCCTTACTGAAACGCCGCGGCGGCAAACCGCAGGACAAGCTGCAGATTGATGGCATTTCCCCTCTGCTGGCTCGTTACTTACCCCCGCAGGCACAGCAGCGGCTGGTGCAGGGCCCCTGGGGCAGCGCCTGAGCTTGGGGATTGAAACATGTTGTTCATCCATAAGTGCCGCCGCTTTTGGGCCCGGCGGCTGATAAGTGCCATATCAGTATTGGTTGGTGGCTGATGCGCTGGCTCGGAGTGTGGCTGCCCCATTGGGAGCTGGATTATCTGCGCCATGTGCAGGGTCTGGCGCCATCAATGCCACTTATTCTGTACGATGTGGCAAAGGCGCGGGTGGTGAAAGCCTGTCCACAGGCGGCCAGTGCCGGGATAGCGGCAGGCCAGAGTATGGGCAGCGCGGCGCAGCTGTGCCCGGATGTGCAGCCATTCCCCTATGAAGCCTCGCTGCACCGGCAAGGCAGCGAGTGGTTGTGCCGCCATGGCTACAGTTTCAGCGCCCGATTGGTGCCGCCGCCTGCGTCCGATGAATTTTTTGCCCGTTGCCATGATGTGCTCTTGCTTGAAACCGGCTCCATGGCAAAACTCTTTGGCGGCGAAGCGGCGCTGGCAAAGGCATTGGCGGCTGTACTTGAAGGGCTTAACTGCAGCTTTGCCATGGCCTTTGCCGTCACGCCGTTGGCTGCCGGTGTGCTGGCCAAAGCACGGCCCTGTCTGGCATCAAAGACGCTGCAGTCAGGATTTGCCAAGGCTGCTGTGCCGCAATCAGCTGTTAATCCCCCAGTTGTTAATGCCGCTGCTTCCAATTCTTCAGCTTCGGAAGCCATTTCTGAGCCAAAAAACGCAGCAGCGGCCTTATCCCCGCTGTTATCGGTGTTGCCCATATCCACACTGCCTGTGCCAGAGGTACTGTTATCCCGCCTTGAGGGGATGGGACTGGAACAGATAGGAGCGCTGCAGGCTTTACCCGCTGCTGAACTTGGGATCCGTTTTGGTCCCGAATTTGTGCAACTGCTGGCGAGACTGACGGGCAAGCAGCCTCATCCCCAGAGTTTTTATTGCCCGCAGGATGAGTATCGCCAGCGGCTTGAGTTGATGTATGAGGCCGAAAGCCTCAATGCCCTGGTGTTTGTGCTTGGACGCATGTTTGCCGAGCTGGCGCTTTTTTTACGTCAGCGGCAATTGGCGGTCTCCATGCTGGAGCTGGTACTGCATTACCGGGCATCTTCCACAGAGATCACAGAGACCACAGGTAGCCCAAAGGCAAGTCTCAGTCAGGGAGGCGTAGCTGACGCGCTACCCAAGACTGTCGATGGTATTGAATCGGCTCAAGCCTCTGCAGAAGTTCATGAAGCGCGGTTGTCGCTGGCGTACCCCTTTGCCGAATACACGGCCGATGGCCTCTTGGCGCTGTGCCGTTTGCAGCTGGAACGCTTTACGCTGGCGGCACCCGTGGTGGCGCTGACACTGCACCGCTGCCACTTTTCCCCCAGACGTGCGCCGCCGGCAGGAGCCATCGAAAACTGTCACAGGGCCAGTTTGAGTTTGCTGGCCCGGCTCGAAGCCCGGCTGGGTGCAAACAGGGTAAGGCGCCTCGGTGCCAGGCAAGCGCTTTTGCCGGAGCACAGCTTTTGCCTGCAACCCATGTCAGCACCTGTGGCTGTCGTCTCAATGCCTTTTTCAGCGCCGTCCTCGCTTCCCCCACAGACACCAGAAGTAAGACGGAGAGAACGACGCAGCGAAAGAGAAAAGATTGCAGCTGTTGTACCTGTTTCAAAGACGCCAAAGCCTTTAGAGCGGCAAAGTGCAGCAACGCCTGCCTGCATCCCCCCTGCATCAGATAAAAAAGTAGCAAAGACGGCCGCCGCTTTGAACGTGATCCACCCAGGGTTTTCCCTCCCTGAAGCTCGAGAGTCTGGCAAGGTGACTGTGGGTGAAATTGATGGGGCGAACGATGATCGGATGGTTATAGCGCCGCTTACAGCAACGAACATGACAGCAGTCACCGAGACTGCTGTAAATGAAGCAGCAAACAACCCCGCTGCCACAAAGGATGTTGCAGTTGAAGGGCTGTCGCTTGCCTGCCGCCCTCCCTGGCTTTTGGTTGCGCCTGAAGCGATTGCAGAGACCGATGTTGAGCTGCTGCGCGGCCCCGAGCGACTGCGTGAGCCCTGGTGGCATGGCAGTCAAGCCGTGGCGACTCAGAGCACAACTGAGCTTGATACACAGCAGGTAAGCGAGAGTGTGCCGGGCGGAAAAACCATGGGCGCGGCGCGGGACTATTATCTTGCCCGCCATGTGTACGGGGGCCTTTGCTGGGTGTTTCGCCGTGAGAACGAGACTGGACTTTATTTGCAGGGTTGGTTTTGATGTACGCCGAGCTTCATGCCATCAGTAACTACAGCTTTTTACGGGGCGCGTCGCACCCGCAGGAGCTGGTGGCCGAGGCGGCACGACTTGGCTACAGCGCCATCGCCATTACCGATGAGTGTTCCGTGGCCGGAGTGGTCAAGGCTCACATGGCCGCGGTGGATGCCGGGATTTCCCTGATTGTGGGCAGTGAGTTCAGGCTGCCGGAAGGCATCTTTGTGCTGCTGGCCACGAGCCGGGCAGGTTACGGCGCCCTGTGCCGCTTGATAAGTCGCGGCCGGCGACGTGCGCCCAAGGGGGAATATCGCATCAATCTGGATGACCTGTTATCGCCGCTGCCTGACTGTGTGCTCCTGTGGCGCCCACCTATGCCCCAAAACCCGGGGACTGATATTGCCGCGACCGAGCGGCAGTGGTTTGGTACTCA
The DNA here is from genome assembly GCF_016834455.1 of Shewanella litorisediminis. Taxonomy (NCBI): domain Bacteria; kingdom Pseudomonadati; phylum Pseudomonadota; class Gammaproteobacteria; order Alteromonadales; family Shewanellaceae; genus Shewanella; species Shewanella litorisediminis. The sequence continues at coordinate 2,163,594 of NZ_CP069213.1, read as the reverse complement.
AAAGCGCCTGGCAAAGCAACTTACGCCCTGGCAGGGTCGGCGCTACTTACTGGCAGAACAGTGTCTTGAGGCCGCAGGCAGCCTGTGGCAGCGCTATTTGATGCGCCTCTCCAGTTTGTGCGACATTCCCTGCGTGGCGGCGGGCGATGTACGCATGCACAGCGCGGCGCGCCAGCCACTTCTTGATGTGCTTACCTGCATTCGCTTAGGCCTCAGGCTGGATGAGGCCGAAGGGCACTTGTGCCAGAACGCTGAGCATTACTTGCGGCCCCTTGCCAGTATCCGTCGCCGTTACCCACAGGACTGGATTGCCAACACGCAGAAGATTGCCAGCCAGTGCCGGTTTTCGATGGATGAGCTCAGGTATGAGTACCCGGCAGAGCTGGTGCCCCCCGGTTTAAGCGCCAGTGAATACCTTGCCCGGGAGGTGGCCAAAGGTGCCAGGCGCCGCTACGGCATAGCGGTGCCGGCGGCGGTGAAACGCCAGTATCTGGCCGAGCTTAAGCTTATCCATGAGCTTGAGTACGAATACTTTTTCCTCACCATTTATGACATTGTCCGCTTTGCCAGACGCAAGCGGATTTTGCATCAGGGCCGCGGCTCGGCAGCCAATTCGGTGGTGTGTTTTTGCCTTGGGATCACCGAAGTGGATCCCACCCGGGTCAACATGCTGTTTGAACGCTTTATTTCCAAAGAACGCCACGAGCCGCCGGATATCGACGTGGACTTTGAGCATGAGCGCCGTGAAGAAGTGATTCAGTACATTTACCGCAAGTACGGCCGCCACCGGGCGGCGCTGGCGGCGAGTGTGATCACCTATCGGCTGAAAAGCGCCATGGGGGAGGTGGGCAAGGTGCTGGGACTGGACAGAGAGCTGGTGGCGAGGCTGATTCAGGGCATCGACAGGCGCGACCCGAGCCACCCCTGGCGCGAGCAATTGGCTGCGCAGTTGCCCGGCGCCGATATGTATGGCGACCTTGTGCAGTCCTTGCTTGGGTTTCCGCGTCATTTATCCCAACATGTGGGCGGATTTGTGATTTCCGCCGGACCGCTCTCTGAGTTGGTGCCGGTGGAAAATGCCGCCATGGAAGACAGAACTGTGATCCAGTGGGATAAGGACGATCTGGAGGCGCTGGGGCTACTGAAAGTAGACGTGCTGGCGCTGGGGATGCTGACTGCCATTCGCAAGTGCTTCGCGCTTATCAGCCGTCATCAGCAGCCCTTTGGCATGCGGTCAATCAAAGCCGAAGATCCCAATGTCTATCGTATGCTTTGCCGCGGCGACAGCATGGGGGTGTTTCAGGTGGAGTCCCGGGCGCAAACGTCCATGCTGCCAAGGCTCAGGCCCGCATGTTATTACGATCTGGTTATCCAAATTGCGATTGTGCGCCCGGGACCGATTCAGGGCGACATGGTGCATCCGTTCCTGAGGCGCCGCAAAGGGCTGGAAGCGGTGACTTACCCCAGCGAGGCAGTCAAAGCCGTACTTGAGCGCACCATGGGGGTGCCGATTTTTCAGGAGCAGGTGATCAAGCTTGCCATGGTGGCAGCCGGGTTCAGTGGCGGTGAGGCGGATGCGCTGCGCCGGGCCATGGCCAGCTGGAAACACACCGGCAAGCTGTGGCCCTTCGAGCAAAAGCTGCTGGATGGCATGGCCGCGCGGGGCTACAGCGAAGACTTTGCCCGGCAGATCTTTCGCCAAATTCAGGGCTTTGGTGAGTATGGCTTTCCAGAATCCCACTCGGCAAGCTTTGCGCTTTTAGCCTATGTCTCTGCTTATCTTAAGTTTTACCACCCGGCGGCCTTTTGCTGCGCGCTGCTGAACAGCCAGCCGATGGGGTTTTACAGCCCATCGCAGCTCTTGCAGGACGTGCGCCGCCATGGGGTAGAGGTGTTTGATGTGTGTATCAACCACAGCCAGTGGGACAGCGACCTGGTGAAAACCGCCACCGGCTTTGCCATACGGCTCGGATTCAGGCAGGTAAAAGGCCTGAAAGAAGGCGCCATGCAACGGCTGGTTGCCGTTCGCCCTGCTGCCGGTTTCGCGCACTTGAGTGAAGTCAGCATCTTGCTCGACAGGCACGCACTGGAACAGCTTGCCGCTGCGGATGCCTTCAGGCTACTCAGTGGCCACCGATTTCAAAGCCGTTGGCAACTCTCGGCCCGCCAGGCAAGCCTGCCGCTGTTTGATGAGTTGCCGGAGCCGCTGCAACCGGGCGGCTCAGAGCCTAGGCTGGATGCCCCCAGTGGGGTGCAGTGTCTCAAGGCGGATTATCGCAGCAAGGGCTTAAGCCTGGGGCAACATCCGATGGCATTGCTGCGAACCGCTGGGCTACTTGGAAAATTTTTGACAGCAAAAGCACTTGAAAACACCCGTCATGGGCAGCTGGTGACTGTTGCCGGTGTGGTTACCGGCAGGCAACGACCCGGCACTGCATCAGGCGTAACCTTTATTACCCTGGAAGATGAGACAGGTAACACCAACCTGATTGTGTGGATGGGCACAGCAAGAGCGCAGCGAAAGCCGTATTTGACATCAACTATTTTGAAAGTAAGCGGCACCGTGGAACATGCCGATGGGGTGACCCATGTGGTGGCCGGCCGGCTTGAGGATATCTCGCATTTGCTCGATAGCCTCAAGGTGACTTCGCGGGATTTTCACTAGTGTTGTTTAGCGTCTGAGGCGCTGCTATCGACTAGCTGACAGCGGTAACAACTGGGGCTGGATGGCTGGCTTCGCCTTTGGAAATTAGTCTTTGACCATCAGCCTTTGGGGATCACCGTCAGGTAAATACACAAAAAATGACTGATAGCGCCGCCAAGCACAAACAGATGCCAGATGGCGTGGTTGAAGGGGATGCGTTTCACCGCATAAAACACCACCCCCAGGCTGTAAAACAGGCCGCCGGTGAGCAGCAGGGTAAAGCCAGTGTCGGTCAGCCCTGCAATCATCTGGTCGAGCACGGCCATACACAGCCAACCCATGGCAAGATAGAGCACCAGGCTAAATGCTTTAAAGCGATGCAAAAACAGCAGCTTGAAACCTATTCCGCCGAGAGCAAGCAACCAGATGGCGGCAAGCACCCAATCTACGCCGGCACCTTCAAGCGTAATGAGGACAAAGGGGGTATAGGTTCCTGCGATCAGGAGGTAAATGGCGCAGTGATCAAACAGCTTGAATCTGCGTTTAAGCGCAGGCGACCTGGTCCAATGGTAGGCGGTAGAGCAGGCAAACAGCAGCACCATGCTAAGGCCATAGAGGCCAACGCCGAGGGTTTGCAGCACACTCAGATGTCCAATGCTGTCATGCAACATGGCTGCAGTGCCAATCAGCGCCGCCAGCACCCCGATACCATGGCTTAAGGTATTAGCCAGCTCTTCCCGTTCACAATAAGCGGCTGGCGCCTGCGTGGTGTTGGCATTGACGGAGGCAGAGGCTGAGACGCTGCTGGTTTGGGTTGAAGGCATGGTGAACTCTTAAGCTTGGGCTTGGCGTTAGAGCCGTTAATCTAACATTCGCGTTTGGCAAACACCACAAAAAAGAGTACATGTGTACGCTTAAATTAATTAATTCATTTTAAATCAGTATATTGAAAGTTGCGCTTTTGATGGGAGATGAATTTCATTACTAAAAAGCCGGCAGGTTTGAAAGCCTGATAATCGCCATGTCGGAACTTTTGCAGCCTGCACCTGTTCCAATAGCGGTATAGACAGAAGCTCGCGTGAAAGAGCGGATATATCAAGCTTTCTTATCCCCAAAGAAAGTTGGGATGGAAGTTACTGACAGACAGCATGGATGAACAACTGAGATTGGCCAGGGAAAAGGAAAGGCGTTTGACGAAAAGCAGTAACGACGCAGAGTCTGGCCGTCATTCTGAATTGGCCACAAAGAGCAGCAAAGGCTGGCACCGCCCGGATGACAGCGGATCGCAAGCAGCAAACAGAGTCGCTCTCACTCATGCATTACCCGCCATCCATGCCAGCCGAAACTGCGGCTCGATAGACACTGCAGAGCTCTTTTGGATGGAACAAGGAAAAGGCGCTGATGACATTGAACGCACGTATTTTGCCCTGAGGCCATTATCTGCGATGCGAACACCGCAGAAACTGCCATCAGCACCGGTTGATTGGTGCATTTTGCCCGGCCGTGATGCCGATGAAGCAGATGAAAGCAGTGGTGAAAGCGACCAGGCTGACAACAAGTGCGCTGAGTATGATAGCTGTCCGGTAAAGACGACCTTCAGTGTCTTGCCACGAGAGGTGGCCGGAGAGCGAGAGACATTGCCGCTTAAGCTACTGCTTCCCGTTACCCTGATACACCTTGCGGTATTGGGGCTGCTCGCCTGGCAACTTGCGCCGCACCTCAGCACGTTAAGCTCAGCGCTGGATGAACACGCCAACAAGCCTAAGGCGTTGCAATCCTATCTGGTTTTCAGTGCGCCAAAACAGGCGACTGAACAGCTGCCAGAAGCAAATTCTTCAGCGCCCACTGCAACCAGCCCCCAACCCGAACAGGCTGAGCGTGAGCAATTGAAGGAGGACAAACCTGTTGAACCCGCTTTAGCGCATGTGCCAAAAGAGGCTGACGTTATCAAGGAGGAATCCTTACCTGCTGAGCCCGTGATAGCAGCGGTGAGACGGGAGTCTCTGCCGCCAATTGAGGTGCTCGCTGCCGATCACGAGCAGCAAGATAACAAGCAGCCCGATAACACTCAGTCCGAGCACACCCAACTTGATTTCTCGACTCCCGCCAGCCGCTTTATGGCGCGCCAGAACGCTTTGGCGTTAACCGCCTTGTCGGAGAGTTACGCTAATCAGCAAACCGCTCACATGAATGCGGCGGGGCGTGGCATGTCAGAGCTTCTGCCCGAGATGGAAGTGCTGCTGGTGCCGGATGCCGATGATTTCTATAAACCCAACACCCTGGATTCCGACATAGATCCCAACCGCATCGTGAAATCCGGCGATACCTGCTATCGGGTGGTCAAGGTGCCAACGCCGCTCAATCCTCACGCAGAAAACCTGGGATACCCGTTTCGCTGCGGTGAAGACAGGGTGAAAAAGGCCCTCAAAGAAGGCATCAATAAGTATCTTGCGCTGATGGGTAAGCAGGATTTGCGTTGAAACAAATTCATTTGATAGCGTATATTATTGATTATTTATTTGAATTACAATGGATTATTGATTCACTTTACTTGTGAATAATTTTCCCGTTCGCGGCTATTGTCATCGGCCTTCGCTTAAGCCTATACTGCCAGCACTTGTCGGAGTGCCTTAGGGCTGAGACCGTTTATTCGGGATCCGTTGAACCTGATCAGGTTAGAACCTGCGAAGGAAACAAGCATCAAATCCACCCCAGTTAGTGTCAGCAGCCTAAGCCGGAAGATAAACCGGAAGATAAGCCGGAAAATGAGGCGAAAGCCCACCGCAAACTGATGACCAAGTGGCCAGCAACGCTAAAACTCAGCAAAAAATGCCGAGAGTTTGCCAGGCAACCGGGGTGAATGAGACGCCAGACAGCGCTGAAAACACTGCAAAAATGTCGTCGCCGCTGATTCAACTGCTCAATTTTCTCCCCCGACAAGCAACTCCATTTTGAAACCAAAAGTGAGATTGCTGATGTCAAACCGCCGCGAAACCCGTAAAGCCGCCCAGGACTTTATCGATAACTTAAAGCCGCTGCGCCGCCCCAATTCCGAAAAGATTTTCATTGAAGGCTCCAGGCCTGATATCCAGGTGGGCATGCGCCAAATCCATCAAACCGATACCCGCATAGTGAATAGCCGCGGCGAAGAAACCTTCGAGGCTAATCCGCCCATCAAGGTGTATGACTGCGCCGGACCTTACTCAGATCCCGAAGCTCACATCAATGTGCGTCAGGGGCTGCCAAAGCTGCGTGAAGGCTGGATTTTATCGCGCTGCGATACCGAGGAGCTTAACAGCGCCTCATCCAATTTTACCCAGCAGCGTCTCGCCGATGAGGGGCTGGATCACCTGCGATTTGACGTGCTTCCAAAGCCGCGCCGCGCCAAAGCTGGCAAGCGGGTCACCCAGCTGCACTATGCCCGTCAGGGGATCATTACGCCGGAGATGGAATACATCGCCATTCGCGAAAACATGGCCCGGGATGAAGTTACCGACGAGCAGCTTAACCGTAAAAAGCCAGGCCAGGCCTTCGGCGCCTTGGTTGGCAAGCCCATCACCCCTGAGTTTGTCCGTGACGAAGTGGCACGAGGCCGCGCCATTATTCCGGCAAACATCAACCACCCGGAAGCCGAGCCGATGATTATCGGCCGCAACTTTCTGGTGAAGGTGAACGCCAATATCGGCAACTCGGCGGTCACCTCGTCCATTGAGGAAGAAGTGGAAAAACTGGTGTGGTCTACCCGTTGGGGCGCAGATACCGTGATGGACTTGTCCACCGGCCGATATATTCACGAGACCCGCGAGTGGATAGTGCGCAACTCGCCGGTGCCCATCGGCACTGTGCCCATCTATCAGGCGCTGGAGAAGGTAAACGGCATCGCCGAAAATCTTAACTGGGAAGTGTTTCGCGACACCCTGATTGAGCAGGCCGAGCAGGGGGTGGATTACTTCACCATCCATGCGGGCGTGCTGCTGCGCTACGTGCCCATGACCGCCAAGCGGGTCATCGGCATTGTGTCCCGCGGCGGCTCCATCATGGCCAAGTGGTGCTTAAGCCACCATCAGGAAAACTTCCTCTACACTCATTTTCGCGATATTTGCGAGCTTTGCGCCGCCTATGATGTGTCGCTGTCACTCGGCGATGGCATGCGTCCGGGCTCCATTGCCGATGCCAATGACGAAGCCCAGTTTGCTGAGCTCGAAACCCTGGGTGAGCTTGTGAAAATCGCCTGGGAATACGATGTGCAGACCATCATCGAAGGCCCGGGCCATATCCCCATGCAGCTCATTAAAGAAAACATGGAGAAGCAGCTTGAGCATTGCGCCGAGGCGCCGTTCTATACCCTCGGCCCCCAAACCACCGACATTGCCCCGGGTTACGATCACTTCACCTCCGGCATTGGCGCAGCCATGATTGCCTGGTATGGCTGCGCCATGCTTTGCTACGTTACGCCGAAAGAGCATTTGGGTCTTCCCAACAAGGAAGATGTAAAACAAGGGCTTATCGCTTACAAGATTGCCGCCCACGCAGCCGATGTGGCCAAGGGCCATCCCGGCGCGCAAATCCGCGACAATGCGCTTTCCAAGGCAAGATTCGAGTTTCGCTGGGAAGATCAGTACAACCTCGGGCTCGATCCCGATACCGCCCGTGCCTATCACGATGAAACCCTGCCGCAGGAGTCGGCCAAGGTGGCCCATTTCTGCTCCATGTGCGGCCCCAAGTTCTGCTCGATGAAAATAACCCAGGACGTGCGCGACTATGCGGCCAGCTTAGAGAGTGCGGCCAGCTTAGAGAATGCTGCCAGCATAGACGTTGACAGTGTGCAGATGGTTGAAGTCGGCACGGCAGAAAGCTACGCCAAGGCGGGTATGGATAAGATGTCGGCCACCTTCAAAGAAACCGGCAGCGCGCTTTACAGCGAGGCCCACGTCGATGCTGCGCGAAAGGCCGGCCAGGAACTGGTGTAAATGGGCGAGGGCAAGGCTATGGCTACAATTCCCTTGGTAGAAAGAGAACTGTCTGCAAAAGAGCTGTCTGTAAGGCCCGTGGTCTGGACCATCGCCGGCTCCGACAGCGGCGGCGGCGCGGGTATTCAGGCCGACTTGCTGACATTGCATGACCTTGGCTGCCATGGCTGCAGCGTGATAACCGCCCTCACGGCGCAAAATTCGGTTGCGGTGACGGCGGTCGAGCCGGTAAGCGCGGCCATGCTTAACGCCCAGCTTGAGGCGTTGAAGGCAGATTTGTACCCAAGCGCGGTAAAGATTGGCCTTATCGGTAATCAGCAACAGCTTGAGTTTCTTGCCGATTGGCTTGGCGATAACTTGCCCGGCGTGCCTGTCATTCTGGATCCCGTGATGGTGGCTTCCTGCGGTGATGGTTTGCAGAGCCGGGAAGAGGCGCCGGAAACAGACGATGTCAAGGGTAAGCCGTGTCTTGATTTCAGTCCTTTTGTCGGAAAAATCAGCCTTATCACCCCCAACAAGGCGGAGCTGGCGCGTCTGACCGGCGAGTTGCTGGCAGACGATGATGCCCTGGTGATTGCCGCTGACAGACTGTGGCAACGCTTCGGCGGCAGCGTGCTTGCGAAGGGTGGCGATTGCCCCTGGCAGCAGCCGAGGGCGAAGGATCTCTTGCTGCTGGGAGATATCCCTACTATTTCGCCGCTGCACAGGCGTCAGGGATTTTGGCTCAGCGGTGAGCGGGTAGCGACTGCGCACAATCACGGCAGCGGCTGTACACTCTCAAGTGCGATTGCCGCCTTTGTCGCCAGGGGGCTGGTGCTGCCCGATGCGGTGCTGCTGGCCAAAGCCTATGTATTTGAGGGGCTAAGGCAGGCAAGCGCTGTAGGTAAAGGCCCCGGGCCATTGGCCCGTACCGGCATCCCTGAGTCCCTTACTGCGATGGCATCGATTTATCCCTTGCATGAGAGTCGCAGTCACAGGTTGCCAACCAAGGGGTTTACCCGCCTTGGGCGTAATTTGGGCGTTTATCCCGTGGTGGCCGATATCGACATGCTTGAAGCACTGCTTGAGGCCGGCGCCAAAACCATTCAGCTTCGCATTAAGGGCGAGATTGGCCCGGGCAGCCCAGCTGAAGCGGACATCATCAGAGCCATTGAGCTTGGCAGGCAGTATCAGGCGCGCGTCTTTATCAACGATCACTGGCGCCTTGCCATCAGCTATGGCGCTTTTGGGGTGCATCTGGGACAGGAGGATGTGGATACAGTGCCGCTGGATGCTATAGCAGAGGCCGGCATGGCCCTCGGGCTGTCAAGTCACGGACTGTTTGAGGCTTTGCTGGCGCTTGAGCTTCACCCCAGTTACCTCGCCCTTGGGCATATCTTTCCTACTACCACCAAGGAAATGCCGTCCAAACCACAGGGGCTTGAGACCCTGGCACTGCTGACGAAGATTGTCAGCACAGCTGTGCCAACGGTGGCCATTGGCGGCATAGAGGCGGGCAATTTACCCAAGGTCGCCGCAACCGGCGTGGATAACATCGCCGTGGTGCGTGCTGTGACCGAAGCAAGCGATCCAGCGGCTGCCTTTCGCGCACTCGCTGATGCCTGGGAGAACCGCAATGCTCGCTGATAAAGACTTTATCCGCTACTCGCGGCAAATTTTGCTGCCGGAATGCGGCGAAGACGGGCAGCTCAGACTAAGGCGCGCCCATGTGGCCATAGTGGGTGTGGGTGGCCTTGGCTGTCAGGCCGCTATGTTGCTTGCAGCGGCAGGAGTGGGCCACTTGTCACTGTTCGATGCCGATAGCGTGGAGCTTTCCAATCTGCCGCGCCAGATGCTTTTTTGCGACGCGGATTTGGGCAAAGCCAAAGCCGGGGTGGCGGCCGCGCGCTTACAGGCCCGAGAGCCCGGCTTAAGGGTATCTGTGTGTGGCGAGCTTAACTGCGAGACGTTAACTGAGCTCGATAACGCCGACCTGGTGCTCGATTGCACCGATAACTTTGCGGCGCGCCATCTCATTTCCGCGTACTGCGCAAAGCATGGCAAGGCGCTTATCAGCGGCGCCATTGCCGGTTTCGACGGGCTTTTGTTTGTGCAAAGGCCCGGCGAGGGCGGCTGCTATCAGTGTCTGTTCCCCCCCGGCACCACATCGGCGCAAAACTGCGCTTCTGTTGGGGTGATGGGGCCCGCGGTGGCTATTGTCGCCTCGATGCAGGCGCAACTTTGTTTGAATGAACTACTTCAATTTCCCTGCGAGGCTGGACGCCTGCAGCGATTCGATTTCAGGCATTTTCGCTGGCATGAAGCCAGGGTGCCTGCCGATCCCCTTTGCCCGGTTTGTGGTAAGGACAAGGAGCGCAAGGCATGCTGAGTATCAGTGTTAACGGTCAATCCCATCCATTAACCGACGGCCAGGATTTGGCGAGTTTGGTCAAACATCACTGCGAGCGCGATAGCCATATCGCCCTGGTGCTAAATGGTGAAGTGGTGCCGCGGCATCGCTGGGAACATATTCATCTTAAACACAATGATGCCGTTGAATTTTTTGCAGCAGTGGCAGGAGGCTGAGATGCTGAAGATTGCAGACACGGAATTTAGTTCAAGGCTGTTTACCGGCACCGGCAAGTTTGCTTCGGGTAAGCAGATGCAGGAGGCCATTGCTGCCAGCGGCAGCGAGCTGGTTACCCTCGCCATGAAGCGGGTGGACTTTAACGCCGGCAGCGATGATATTCTGGCGCCGCTGTTGGAGCGCGGTGTGCGGCTGTTGCCCAATACCTCCGGTGCCCGCAATGCCAAAGAGGCGATATTCGCCGCTAACCTTGCCCGGGAGATGCTGGGCACAACGTGGCTAAAGCTTGAGATCCACCCGGATCCCAAGTACCTGATGCCAGATCCCATGGAAACCTTTGCCGCCGCCAAAGAGCTGGTGAGCCAGGGTTTTAAGGTACTGCCATATGTGCATGCCGACCCAGTGCTGTGCCGTCGTCTTGAAGAGATTGGCTGCGCGGCGGTAATGCCCCTTGGCAGCCCCATCGGCTCCAATCAGGGCCTTGTCAGCCGTGAGTTTTTGAAAATCATCATTGAGCAGGCCAATATACCTGTGGTGGTGGACGCGGGTATTGGCGCGCCGTCCCACGCCTGTGAGGCGATGGAGCTTGGCGCAGATGCGGTGCTGGTGAATACCGCCATAGCCTCGAGCACCGATCCTGTGCGAATGGCCAGAGCCTTTGCGCTGGCGGTGCAAATTGGCCGTGAAGCCTATTTGGCCGGACTTGGCAGCAAGAGCCTGCATGCCCACGAAACCAGCCCCCTGACCGGTTTTTTACACTCAGAACCAGTAGACACGGGCTTGGTACCTATGGACGAGTTGGGTAAGGTGCTATGAGCGAAGGGTATTTCTCTGACGCATTTGCGCGCCTCAACCCCGACAGTTTGAGGCTTAAGCTCTACTCGGCCACAGCACTTGATGTGGAGGCGGCGCTACGGGCACCTGCGGGTAACCTGAATGCACTGCTCGCGCTCTTGTCTCCTGCGGCCGAGCCCTACATTGAGCAGATGGCACAAAAGAGCATGCAACTTACCCGTAAGCGCTTTGGTGCCAGTGTGGGTATGTACCTGCCGCTTTATGTATCGAACCTGTGTGCAAACGAGTGTGATTACTGTGGTTTTTCAATGAGTAACCGCATTAAACGTAAGACACTTGATAACACAGAACTTGCCCGCGAAATGGCCGCTATCAAGGCCATGGGCTATGACTCGGTGCTGCTGGTCTCCGGCGAGCATGAAACCAAGGTCGGCATGGGGTATTTTCGCGAGGTACTGCCCGAGGTAAAGCGCGCCTTTTCCTATGTGGCCATGGAAGTGCAGCCCCTTGCAGAGCATGAGTACCGGGAGCTGGTAACCCTGGGGCTGGATGCGGTGATGATCTATCAGGAAACCTATCAGCGCATGACCTACGCTGAGCATCACACCCGCGGCAAGAAAATGGATTTTATCTGGCGCCTGGATACGCCCGACAGACTGGCGTTGGCCGGGGTCGACAAGATAGGCCTCGGGGTACTGCTGGGGCTCGATGACTGGCGGCTCGATGCGCTCCTCATGGGCTATCATCTTGATTACCTAGAGCGAAAGTATTGGCGCACTCGCTACAGTATTTCCCTGCCAAGGCTCAGGCCCTGTACTGGCGGCGTGGCGCCCAAAACCGAGATCAGCGATAAAGGGCTGGTGCAGATGATTTGTGCCTTCAGGCTGTTTAATGAAGCGCTGGATATCAGTCTCTCTACCCGCGAGCGCCCTGAATTTCGCGACAATCTGTTTGCCCTTGGGATCACCCAAACCAGCGCCGGCAGTGCCACATCGCCGGGGGGCTATTCCGAGCCTAATACCCATTTGGATCAGTTTGAAATCAGTGATGAGAGAAGCGCGGCCCAGATAGCCGCAGTGCTGAAGGCGAGGGGGCTTAATCCTGTGTGGAAGGACTGGGAATCCCAGTGGTAAATTCGCCGTGCAGGTTCTATTTTTACTGGCGTTCGCTCTGGTTTTGGCCAATAATTGACCCGATCATCAAAAGCGATTACCACAACCTATTCTGGAGGAAGCCATGCAAATACCACCTGCATCCGTATCGGGTGTTAATGGCTTTAACAGCGCCCAAAGTGGTTTAACTCAGGCAACCATTGACGTGGCGCGCGCCGAGCCTGCCAAACAAGGTGCTGAGCTTAAGTCTGACGCGCCCGATAAGACTGACGCACTGGTTAAGGCCACCCAATCGGTTAATCAGGCAGAGGCTTCGGCCGAGGTGATTGATAAGGCCGACGAGACTATTGGTACTATCATAGACATCAAAGTGTAAGTGCCATGTCCTCCCAGGCGCTGTCTGTCAATCATGCGGCGTCAACAGGCGTTGCCCGGCAGCCCTACGCCGGGCATCTTGATGCTGCCAAGACCGCGAAGAACTCATCTTCGTCGTCCTCTGTTGCATCCGATTTATCGCTAAAGTCCCCCTCAAATACTGCACCTGCTCACGGCGTTCCTGCGCCCCAGGTTACTTTACCGCGAACAACCTCCCAAGGCGCTGCAACTCCCAGTGCGTCAGTTGGCACGGCTGCAAGTTCATTGGGCGAAAGCCTGCCACTGAAATCAACGCCGATTTCGGCCACTTTACCTTCAGTAACTGAAGGCATCGGTCAAACAAAGGTTAAGTCTGCGGTGGCCGGGCTATTCGATGGTGATTCAGCACTGGGTGCTGATGTTGCCATCGGGCAATTTAACCTGCTGACAGGGGCGCAGAGTGTCGGGGCATTGCCCGGGGTTAAGCCCTTTGCGGCAAGTGAGCCTCGAAGCAGCGTTTATCCGGGTACTCAGTTAAGCCCACCTCGGGGAATTGGGAACCCTGGTACCGGCGATAACCATACCGCCAACATCTTTACCGCCACAAATCAATCCGCCGTGGATGGCGTTGCCAATAGAAACAGTGCTGGTTCAAGCCAGATATCTGCGCTGAACGCAGTATTTGATACAGGCGCAGCCGATGGCAGTCAGTCCGGTAAAGAAGAGGCGTTTAATACCGGTATATTTGGCCGGGAAGACCCAAAGGCCATTAATGAGGCAAGGCAACAAAAGCTTGCTGAGGTATTCGGAGGCGATGCTGGTTCTTCTGTGGCAAAAAGCGCTGCCGGTCAAACGCAAGAGGAAACCAATGCCCAGGCCCGTGCCCGCGAAAGTGCCAATCAGCGCCGTGAGCAGGTAAAAGTGCGTCAGCAGGAAATGGAAGTTCGTCAGCTTGAAGCCAGACAAGCAGAAGTACTGGCCCACGAAAGAGCCCATGCCGCCGTTGGCGGACAATTTGCCCGGGCCCCCAGTTTCGACTACGAACTTGGCCCCGATGGTAAGAGATACGCCACCGGCGGTGAGGTCTCCATTGATATTTCCACTGTCCATGGTAATCCACAGGCGACAATCAATAAGATGCAGCAGGTATATGCCGCTGCTATGGCCCCGGTAAATCCGTCACAAGCGGATCTGCGCGTGGCGGCAGAGGCCCTGAGAAAGATTGAACTGGCCAAGGATGAGTTGGCCGCAGAGCGCAGAGCGGCCATGCCGACCCGGGACGAGCTTTCTCCTTTATTGGAAGCTCAAAATGCTATTGATGAAATACCGGCGTTTGAGCCGGTAACACCTTCAGTGGGCACGAATCTTGACCCATCGGGAGCATTGAGCAAAGAAGAGGGCAATAGCGGTTTTGTGGAGGCATTGTCGGCGCGCGTTAAGGCCTCGTTGGCTCAAACCCTTGAGGGCGTAAACAATACCGCCCGGAGCCAAAGTGACCTTGGCGACAGCGACGTTAACGACGCTGTGGTTCCAAACTCCGGGTCCGTTGACAATGACGCAGCTGCAGTCTCTGATGGCGCAGGACTGGTGCAGAATAATTCACGCACTACCGATATCAGTAAGCTCGGGCCACCGAGAGCGATACTGGCGTATCTTGCCGCCAACGAAAAGACTCAACGCGAAAACGATAAGCTTCAACGCCAGGAGAATAACTCATCCCCATTATTGGCGCTGGCATGAGATGCCGTGCTGGGCAAGGATAAGCAGCTCCAGCGCTTCGCCGGCAGGGCCCTGATCGTCTCTGTTGGGAACCACCAGATTGATGGGCACCTTACGCGACTCACTCCCGGTCAGGTATAGCCTGACGAGTTCCCCACTGGCCAATTCTTTTTCCACCAATTCTTTCGGCAACCAGCAAAAACCACTGCCGGAACACAAAATGGCTTTCGCTTCATGGAAATTGCTCACCGTCCAGCGCTGCTCTGCTTTTAGCCAGCCCATATCTTTGTTTGTTTTGGCGGCAGTGTCCCGGATGACGATTTGCAACTGCTGGGCAAGAAACTTGTCATCGTGGATCTTGGGTTCAGCGGCAAGCGGGTTGGAGGGGTGACAGACCAAAATCATCTCGGTGACACAAAGGGGCTGGGCTAGGTGTCCTTTAGGCGGATTACCGCCACAGAGCGCGATATCGACCTTGTTTTCTTCAACCAGCTCGTGGGTGCCATTGAGCACAGAATCGATAACTGATACCCGGGTACCTCTGGCGTTGGGTAAAAAGGCATTGATGGCCGCAATGAGCTTATCCATGGGATAGATTATCTCTCTTGCTATGGTCAGGCTCGGTTCCCAGCCGCGCTCGAGGTTGGTGGCAAGTTGCTCGAGCTCCATTACAGACTGGGTAATGTAGCGGCTGCGTCTGAGCAGCACTTCCCCTCGCGGCGTCAGGTAGGCTTTGCGTCCCCGAACTTCCAATAATTCGACGCCCAGTTGATGCTGTAATTTCGCGACCGCATGGTTGAGAGAGGACTGACTCTTGTTAAGGGCTGTGGCAGCCTGTGCATAGCCGCCGTGGTCAACCACAGCCTGCAGAATACGCCATTGCTCCAAGGTAGATTTTGCTCTGAACATCGCGATTACATCGAAAGAAGTTTGCTTAATACTGCACTTTCGATTCGATTTTTTGCAATAAAAAAATACGGTAACCAAGTGCTGTAAGCATAACTCTGGCAATCATATGTCACCTAAAGGCCAGTCCAAAGCCGGGGTTTCTGGTCTTTGGACTGGTCTTTTGACCGGCCTTTTCATTCACCTTATGCTCGGCGCTGGGCTGTGTGCCGATTAAGCCACTTTGGGTCTGTGCGTCAGTTGGCCGGTTCGCCGGAAAGAGCAGGTTTGGGAGACACCATTTTGGGCAGGGATTTCTTTGTGGCTTTAAGCTCGGCCAAATAAGGCCCGGGGGTCAGCGTCTCTGGCCACCGAAGCAGCATCATGGCGAGCATATTTCTGTGCTCTCCCAACGCCAAGTCCGGATTGCCTCTTGGCGAGGGGATGATGTCGTGCTTCTTGTCAAAGGCATTGACGATATGACGGCGTGTTTGACTGACGACATGGCTGTCGCCCTTTCCTGCCAACAAAAAGCTGACACCTACTTCGGCGATGATGTCGTTTGTGCCGTCTTTGAGGATGCGGTCGATGTTGGCCTCAAAATAATCCAACACCCAGGCAAACTCTGTGGCATCAACGGGGGACTGATAATAACCGCTGGCGGCGAATACAAAGTGGGTCATGCCGTAGAGCTTGTTGCGAAACTGCGCCTTGTCCAGGCGTTTGTCACGGCTATCGGGGTACACCCTGTTAAAGGCGTCACGGTAGTCTTTCAGATAGTCGCCCACCCCCAGTTGTTTCGCCCAATAAACATAGTTGGCAAGCTGGGCCGCCCAGGATTCAATCATGTCCGGTGAGGTCAAACCGCGCTTAAGATCTGTGGCCTTAAGGGCCGCTATCATCTTGTCATGGCACGGCCCCAGGAGACCAAATTCATCGATTCTGCTGCCAAATCTGAGCAGCACGTCGGTGTAAAACAAAAACTCCGGGAAATCGTCGAGTGCTTTTTTGCGGGCTGTTGCCCTTGGGCCCTTGCCCAATGCCGCAATCGCTTCTTCCGCAGCGGTGCTGATAAAGCCAGGCTTATCCAGGTTACAGGCATAGTAGGCCTGAGACTCAGTGACTGCGAACAAATCCACCAATGCCGCGTTGGCATACTTCTCATCGCCGGTCATGCGGTACATGCGGATGCCATAGTGGCCCTGCACCCGGGGCGGCAACTCAAACAGATTGGCTTCCAGTTCCTGTTTAATGGCTTGATAAACCTGTGTTGCATCCAATGGTTGGGCTGCCTTTTTGCTTTCTTTTATGTCAGCGGCGTTGGCCACGGGCAGGATGCAGGCACAAAGCAACAGGGCGCGAATATGGCTAGCGGAGGTCATCGGCAATACTCCTTATCAGTTCCTCGGCCGTATAGCTGCGACCGAGCAGGGAGGTGAGTTGCAGCGACAAAGAGTGCTGGTCCGGGTTCACAAGCAGCAGTTCAAAAGCTTGTTCATCACTCGGCTGCTGGTGGGTTGCAATAAAGCGGGAGAGTCTTTGTTGCCACAACTCGCGGTAAAGCAGGGGGCCTTGCTGTACCAAGGCAACTGCACTTTGATACTGGGCATCAACATCTGGCCACAGACCTTCGAAATGTTCAGCGAATCTGTCAATGCCGGCAGGCCTGTGGCGATAGAAATCCAATGCCAGCGCAGCGCGGTAGTAGTTCTGCGACTGACGATGGGCGGTAACTATGGCTTCTCTGGGCGTCATGCCCGGCAGTCGTGCGTTTAGCCTGTTGCCGAGCTTTATCGCAAGCCAGGTGGCCGCGAGTGCGCGGCCGTCGTCATACTCGTTTTGTCGCACCAGCAAATAATGGCGCTGAGTATGACTTAAACTCGCAATGGCACGGGCAAAGGCGTGGATAAAGTCATCGGCGGCGCCACGGCCTTTCAGTTCCTCTGGGCTGATTAACAGTCCCTGACCGAACTGGCGCGTGAAGATGCCGGGGCGGGTAAGCTGAAACGCTGGCGATTTACCGGTTGCGATGACAAGCTCGCCAAGAAGCCTGCCGCCGAGCCAGAGCCGTAAATGCTTGTCGCTGAGCCAGTCGACCCTGACACCGAAAGAGTGTGCTTCCTCCAGCAGTGCTTTTAACAGCCAGTTGCTGTTGATGGGTTGACGGGTGCCTTCGGCCTGTTTTAACGCCCGGCCAATATTCCATGGCGGGAGGGTTTTATCGGGACGAGTGGCCTGTAAAAATGTTGCCGCAGTGTCGGGGGAGGCGAAGAAGGTGTCTTTGAGTACAAGGCTTGCGTAGTCGATAAATCCCTGTTGCATGGCTTGAGACTTTCTGATGTCATGAATCACATTCATTGCACCATGGCTCGAAGTTTTTGTTCTGCTTTGATAGGCCTTCCAGGCATTTTCGCGACAGTTCTCATCCGCTTGCTCACTGAGGTAGGTCGCAATTCGATGGCTTATTTGGGCTTGAGATGATTTTGATTCATCGGTTATTTTGCAGTCATCGCCCGGATGTAGACTGAATTCTCCCCGCTTGTGGCTGGTCATAAAGCTGGCTTCTGCGGTGTGTAATCTCGCCTTGTCCATGGATGACAATCGCAAAACCGCCATGCGGTTCAAGGTATTACCCAGTGCGGCGCTATCAGCCTCTCCATAGGTTTGCAACCTGAGACCGAGCTTTAGAAAGGCTTCAGAGGATGACACCAGGCTGATTTCATCGGCGAGGCGAATTTGGCAGTTAACCAGAAGATCGCGGTCGTCTCTGGAAAGGGGCTCACTGAGGTAAAGGCTAACCTGGGATGAAAGGTTATTAAACCCCAGGGTGAGCCGCTCAAACCGGCTCGCCTGAATGGCTGCCGATGGAGGGTCCTGAATACTGCTGAGGCTGACTGAATCGAAGGATGCGGCAAAGTCATTTGCCAACGTCAGTTGCTGACATTGCTCAGCCAGCAGGGAGACAGGGTTGGCAATTGCAGCTGTGCACCACAGACTAGCTGTCAGCGTGAGCGCCGAAATGCGCTTTGGCATAGGCCACCCTGTCATTCACATCCATAAACTTGTTGCCGAGCGATTCCACGTGCTTCAGCCGTGGCAGCAATCCCTTGCCGTTGGCAATTTGAATGGCAAGGCCAGGGCGGGCATTAAGCTCAAGCAGCAGTGGCCCTTTTTCGCTGTCCAAGACCATGTCGGTGCCCAGATAGCCGAGCTCACACATTTCATAGGCGCTGGAGGCCGTGGTGAGCAGAATATCCCAGTTGGGTACCTGAATGTCCATCAGGCGCTTGCCTGTATCCGGATGAAACTCGATGGGCTCATTAAACTGCACGGCCCTGAGGCCTTTGCCGGTGGCGATGTCGATACCCACGCCCACTGCGCCCTGGTGCAGATTGGCTTTGCCATCGGATGCCGCGGTGGAAAGACGCAGCATGCCCATCACAGGGTACCCCTTGAATACAATCAGGCGGATATCCGGCACCCCTTCATAGCTGTAGCCATCGAACACGGGATCGAACTGAATGAGCCCTTCCACGATGGCGACATCGGGTTTGCCTCCAAGGGAGAAGAGGCCACTTAGGATGTTGGACACATGGCGGTCGATTTCGCTGGGGGTAACTTCGTTGCCGCTGGGTTTGTAGTAGCGGCCATGCTCGACCTTGGTGATCACTAAAATTCCTTTGCCGCCCGAACCCTTGGCAGGCTTAATCACAAAGCCGCTGCGCCCCTGTACCATTTCCGGGATGTCGGCAATCTCATGTTGCTCCTGCACCACGCCAATCAAATCGGGCACGGCAATGTCATTGGCGAGGGCAAGCTGCTTGGTGGTGAGCTTGTCATCCACACGTTGATAGTACTTTCGCGGGTTGTAACGGCCAATAAAGTCGATATTGCGTTTATTCATATTGAGCACGCCCGCACGGCGAAGCTCCCAGGGCCAGGCAAACTTCATGCTATTCTCCCGCCAGGGGTTTAAAGCGCTTGAGCTCAAGCAGGCGATAGCCCGTGTATTGGCCCATCAACATCACGAGCGCCAGAATGACCAGGTGGATCCCGAGGAAGTTGAACACCCAGTGCTGCACCCAGCTGGCGCTCATGGCGAGGTAGGCCAGGGTTGCCACCAAGAGGCTGCCGCCGCCCTGAAGAACCACTTCTTTGGCGCCTTCTTCTTCCCAAAGGATAGACATACGCTCGATGGTCCAGGCGAGAATGATCATCGGGAAGAAGGTAATGGTCAGGCCTTCGCTGAGCCCGAACTTGTATGAGAGCAGGGTAAAAATACCTATGATGCCTATCACCACAATAATCACCGCCGATATTCGAGAAATCAGCAGCAAATTAAGGTGCGACAGATAAGAGCGGATCATCAGGCCACAGGCAACAATCAGCAAAAAGCCGACAAGGCCGGTGAGCAGGGTGGTTTGAATAAACGCCAGGGCAATCAATACCGGCATAAAGGTGCCGGAGGTCTTGATGCCAATAATCACCCGCAGGAACACCACCATCAGCACGCCAATGGGGATAAGCAAAATCCCTTTGAACAGGCTTTGCTCTTCAAGCGGTAATTGATAGAGCGAAAAGTCCAGTCCCTGCGTAGTTTCCATCATGTCGATAGAAGTGGCGAGGGCCGGGCGGGTTTCCATCAGCATGGAGAAACTCACCTGGGAGTTGCTGCCACCAATCACGTCCAGTACCGATTTACCCTGACGTTCCCAAAGCAGCAGATTCTCGGGGCGTCCTTCTTTGCCACTGGTGGCGTCGAAGAGATACCACTCGCCCTCATTGTACACTTCCACGAAGGGCACCAGTTGCTGGCGGCGGCGCTGATCTTCCAGAAACAGGGCTGAGACTTCACGGGCGGGAACACCCTTGGCGGCCAACAAGTTGATAAAAAGACGGCTTGGGGTCTGGGCTGTCAGCAGCAGCGCCAGATTCTGGCTTTCTTCTGTACCAACCAGTTTCACCAACTGACGGGCATAGGAGAGGTTAGAGCCACTGCGCTCCCAGGCGGCATCAATGATTTCCTGAGCGGCGGTCTGCTCAGTGGCGGCCCATACAGGGGCTTCGGGCGCCTGTGGTTCGATTTCCTCTGCCAATCGGGAGATGCCGGTGGGGACCAGAGTGACCTTATAGTAGAGGTCCTGTTGCCCAAGCACTGCACGTTTGCTCCACAGGGCTCGGCGTCCCTGTGCATCGTTCATGATGGACAGACCAAAACCCGCAGACGTCGTGTGCTCAAGCAGCACTTCAAAGGCCGGATCCTCGGGTAAGGCCAGCGAGACTTCACTCTCACCGCCCTGACCGATAAAGCTGACTTTGGCATCTATCGCCCAGGTGTTGACCTGCTCACCCGGCAAAAACGGCACCCTGTGCTCAACGCCGCGATAAATACTGCTGGACAGCCCAAGGACGACCAATAAAAAAACGAAAATATAAAATGGCTTACGTGAGTGCATCTGCGCTCCTTTGCTCTGGAGATCCATTACTTTCCGTGAATAAACTGCTGGCTCACATCCACAACTGCAATGTCTTTGATAAATTTACGGCCAAGCAACAAGGGGTAATCCAAATGGCTTCGGTCGGTGAGGTTCAAATCGGTTTCGGCGCTGTATTTGCCAATTTTAAGGTGGGCGTGAATAACCGGGCGGCGGTCGTCCACATCACCTTCCTGTTTAATTCGCACAAAACGCACGACTTTTGACTCGAAGGTGGAGGGGGGCTTGGCCTCACCCTGCACCATTACATCGAAACGGACCCATTGCTCGCCATCCCGTTCAAACAAGAGAATGTTACGCGCATCCAGTGATGAGCTTTCTGCACCTGTATCGATGCGGGTGTGAAAACTGGATTTGAGTTCGTCGATAAAGACGTTTTCTACCTCACCGAGCATAAACTTGTCACCGATAGCACTGGGCGGGCATTCCAAAGGCACAGTGGTGGTGGCTGCCAATTGATTGCGTTGTTTCAGCGAGGCGAGATTTTTGTCCAGGGAGGCGATGGCGCTGTTCAACTCTGACAGTTTTTCCTGGGTGTCCAGATTTCCCCTGTCGATGACAGCCAGCATACGGGCTTCACTGTTATCGAGGCTGAGTTTCAGCTCATCGGCATTCACCGGAGCCGGGCCCACGGTTTCTGGTGTTGAGGTGGTGCTGCAACCCGCACACACGGCGACAATGGCGACGGCCAGGGCATGTTTGAACATAGTCTTTGCTTCCCTTTCGATAGCTGTTCTGGTCTCAGTCTGCATCCTGTGGACTGCGGTTTTTTACCGCGATGAAAGTGGCCCGTTTTGGTGCCGGATAGCCTTCAACCGTAAGGTTAATGTCCTTGGGGTCAAGGTAGTCCACCAGGGATTCGTTTTGCATCCATGGGGTGCTGCGCTGCTCAGCGAGAGAAGTGACATCCACATTCACACAGCGCACTTCGGTGAAGTCACACTTTTCCAGCCACAGTTTAAGTGCATCAATTGATGGTAAAAACCATACATTATTCATCTTGCC
The DNA here is from genome assembly GCF_016834455.1 of Shewanella litorisediminis. Classification (NCBI taxonomy): domain Bacteria; kingdom Pseudomonadati; phylum Pseudomonadota; class Gammaproteobacteria; order Alteromonadales; family Shewanellaceae; genus Shewanella; species Shewanella litorisediminis. The sequence continues at coordinate 2,142,049 of NZ_CP069213.1, read as the reverse complement.
ATATCTATCTTGCGGCACCAGAACTGTGTCTTTATCACCATCTACCACCAAGGTTTCCAACACCAGTTCACCGCCCATTCGCAATTGATCCCTAAGCTGTAACAAATGATCAATGGGTGAACGTCTGTGATAAAGCACGCCCATGGAGAACACGGTATCGAAGGCATCCAGGGGCGGCAGCTCCTCAATCCCAAGGGGCAGCAGGTGTACAGGCAATTCTGCGTCTATCAGCCGCTTAATGGCTTCAAACTGGCATAAAAACAGCGCCGAGGGATCGATACCCACAACACGCTTTGCACCGGCACCGAGCATGCGCCACATGTGGTAGCCACTGCCACAACCCACGTCCAGGACCGTGCGATTGGTCAGCGGACTGATATGGGGAGCAACCCTGTCCCATTTCCAGTCGCTGCGCCATTCGGTATCGATATGAATGCCATGCACATGGAAGGGGCCTTTGCGCCAGGGCTGCAAAATCCTGAGCAGGTTTTCGAGCTTTTCGGTTTGCCCACTGTCCAGTTGCTGCCCATCGCCAATAGTGACACTGTCTTTCAAGTCAAGAAATTCAGGGGCCGGATAGTGAAGTTTTGCCAGCACCTTTTCCCACTTGGGCAGATTGCCGTGTTTATGTTGGCGTTGCCATTCACCCAGAATGGCGGGCAATGACTCGAGCCAATGTTGCAATTGGGTATCGGCGATTTGACGATAAAAGCTTGAGAAACTGATCACTTGATAGCCACCATAGAGGCAAAATTAAAACATTGAAACCAAAGGTCTGCCTGAGTGAAGCCGGCTTGCGTCAGCCGGTTTTTGTGCTGATCCAGAGTGTCTGGGATCAGGACATTCTCAATAGCGCTGCGTTTTTGGCTGATTTCCAGCTCGCTATAACCGTTGGCCCGTTTAAAATCCAGATGCAGCGAGTCCAGTAGCACCTGGATGTCGCTGCCTTCAAATTTGAGCTTTTCAGAGAGCACCAGCATTCCGCCGGGGTTCAATCCCTTATAGATGCGTGCCAGCAGGGTGTCCCTGTCGTTTGGCGGTAAAAACTGCAGGGTAAAGTTAAGCACTACCAGAGACGCATTTTCAAAGGTCTGCTCACGGATATCTGCCAGCTTAAAGTGGACCTTGGTATCGCTTACGTAGGCCGAGAGGTTTTCTTCTGCCCGAACCAACATGGGCTCGCTGTTGTCGATGGCGAAGATGTGCGCATTGCGCCCTTCGATTTTGCGGCGGATGGCAAGGGTTGCGGCGCCGAGGGAGCAGCCCAGATCGTAGACATTGGAGCCGGGCGTTACGCAGCGGTCGGCAATTTCACCAATTGTGTTAATGATTTGCGTGTAACCGGGCACGGAGCGTCGGATCATGTCGCCAAATACACCGGCAACGCGACTGTCAAACTGGAAGTTACCCTGGTGCTCGCCTGGCTCGGCGAACAGTGTGTCCTGTTGATTGGTCATGGGAATCTTATCTCGCAATATAGCCTTGTATTTTAACGAAACGCTTTTCTGACCAGCAAGGGCACACTGGCTATTTCATGGAAATTTATGTCTAATACGTCGTTAAGTAACATTCTTTTTACGCCTTTTTGACCTTTGGGTGTTCCCTTTGAAGCTTATTCTACGACTGTGTTTTTTCCTCAGCCTCTTGTTGCCCACGGTACTCCATGCCAGTGAAAAGCCGCTGGTGCTGGTGATGGGAGAAGACAGCTACCCATTTCAGTTCCTCGATGATGATGGCGAGCCACAGGGATTGTTGGTGGAATTGTGGAAAGAATGGTCCAGGGTCAATCGTCGGCCGGTGGTGTTTGTCGGCAGGGTGTGGCGCGATTCGGTTACCCAATTGGAAGAAGGCCGCGCCGATGTTCACATAGGTATGGCGATTAACCCCGAGCGCGAAGCCAGGTTTGCTTTCGCCAACGCCATTTCGGACGTCAACACCTATGTGTACCTGCATAAGCAACTGCAGGGACGCACTGCGCTGGAAGAGCTGCAGCCTTTTAAAATAGGCATAGTCAAGGGCTCAACTTTTGAGCAGGAACTCAGCAGTCGCCAGCCCGGTTTGGTGTTCCGCCACTTTCCTACCCGCGATACCCTGCTTGAAGCCGCATACCGGGGTGAGCTTGTTGCCTTTGCCGGGATGGAAGGCTACATGCGCGATCAGGTGTTGCAGCAGAAACTGGCGGCTGACTTTCCCATCAATACCCGGGTATTGGTGCGGGAGACAAAACTTCATCCAGCGGTCAGAAAGGGCAACAACGCCCTTATCCTGGAAATCAATGAAGGCTTTGCCAACGTCGCCGACGATTTTATTCGCAAGCTCGAACGTCGCTGGCTCGGGTATCAGCGTCAGCAGAGCGGCCTTGCCATTGCCATGCAATTGGGGGTTGAGCCCTTTGTCGATCTTGGCGGCGATGGTCAGCCCCATGGCCTTTATGTGGATATCTGGCGGCTTTGGTCAGAGAAAACCGGCATTCCCATCAACTTCATCCCCGGTGATATGAATGGCAGCCTGGAAGATGTGCGCTCTGGCCGGGCCGATGTCCATATTGGCTACCCAGAAAGTGACGATATGAAAACCGGGCTCTACCGCGCCTGGCATATGTACACCATTAAGAGCCGCTTATTTCTGTACGGCGATCAAAGTCGGGAGCTGGGCGCATTAAAGGGTAAACGTGTTGGTGTATTCCCGACCGCGCCTTATGTCGCTGAGCTTAAGGCGGCTTTACCCGATACCCAAATTCGATTTTATCAAGGCATGGACGAGATGCTCGCAGCCGTGCATCAGGGGGATATTGTTGGTTTTGTGGCGGCGGCAGCCTGGACCCAACACTATTTACTGCTAAATCGCAGCTGGTCTGAGTTTCATCAAGTGCCCACCCTCGAGTTTGATACTGAAATTTATGCCCTGATACGTCAGGGCGATCAGGGGCTTGCCAATCGTATTTCTTCTGGATTCAACATGATAAGTTGGCAGGAACTGGCAGATATAGAGCAAAAATGGATGCTCAACAGCCGCGATCATGTGTTTTTGAAAAACAAGGAGCACATTGAGCTCACAGACAACCAACGCCGCTATCTCGATGGACTTGGAACCCTGCGCATGGGGTTTCTGGAAAACTGGGGCCCGATGGAGTTTGTCGATGAAAAGGGAAACTTTGCGGGTGTTAACGCCGACATTGCCAACATGATGGAAACCATGCTGGGCGTCGATATTCAACCTGTGCCCTTTAAGGAATGGAGCGACCTGATAAGCGCCCTGGCCAAAGGCAATATCGATTTAGCCGGCAGTGTGGCGAAAACCGCCGAGCGGGAAGGGCAACTGGGTTATTCCGAGCCCTATTGGCCCTCGGCATGGGCCTTGGTCAGCCCACTGGAAAGCGTGACTGTGTTCAACCTGGAGCAGCTGGAAGGTCAGCGCCTGGCGGTGGTAGAGGGATACCAGATTGTCAGCCGTTTGATGGCTGAATATCCCGGCATCAAACTGGTGCTGGTGCCCGATAGTCAATCCGGATTGCAAACGGTCGCCTCCGGCAAGGCCGATGTATTCCTTGAAAAAGTGGTGACAGTCGCAAACCAACTGGGCGCAGGACAGTATCAACAGCTCAAGATGTCGCTGCTGGCTGATTTTGCGGATCAGAAAAGCCATATTGCGGTGTCTTCGAAGCACGCAGAGCTTTTGCCTTTTATTAATCGGGTCATTGCCAAACTGGATAAGGCCAAGGTACAGGAAATCTACAGCCGTTGGATGGACATCAAACTCGACGCTGGCCTGGTGCGTTATCAGCGTTATATGAAAGGTGTGGCGGTGGCTCTGGCGCTGCTGACCTTGCTGGTACTGGTGATATCCGTGATTAACCGGCGCCTGAAAAGTGAAATTCAAGCCAGAAAAGAAGCCGAGTTGCGCATTGCCCATCTCGCCAGCCATGACCCTCTGACCGGGCTGCCAAACCGAATGTTGCTGGACGATCGTCTTAAGCAGGCCACCCTGTTTCATAGCCGCGAACAGAGTAAGTTTGCACTGCTGTTTGTCGATCTCGATGGATTTAAAGAGATAAACGACACCGAAGGGCACGTCACTGGCGATGCCGCTTTGGTGAAAGTGGCAAACTTGCTCGACGAAGCGGTGAGAAAGTCAGACACGGTGGCGCGGTTTGGTGGTGATGAGTTTGTGGTGCTGCTCAATAAAATTCACGACCTCGACAGTGTCTGTCAGGTGGCCGAAACCCTGATAGCCCGTATTGGTGAGCCACTGATAGTGGGTAAAAAGACTGTCAAACTCTCCGCCAGTATCGGCATTGCCATCTTCCCGTCCGACAGCGACAACCCCATAGGCCTGATGCAAAAAGCCGATAAAATGATGTATTTCGCCAAGCAGGCGGGGGGCAATGGTTACCGCAGTGCATAAGAGTGCGTTTTTTTTGCGCACTCGTGGCATTTTGCTGGCCTGGGCCTCTGGTCAATGGCAAAAACTTGCTGGATACTTCACCGACCAAAAGTGAAGTACTTTGGCTCAGGGCATTCTTTCTCTATAATGCCCAGTCACAATTTTCAATCAGATTTCCGCCGCACCGGTGCAGGAAAAAGGATAACTCTCAATGCGCAGTCATTATTGTGGAGACGTTAATAAGTCTCACGTCGGACAAGAAGTCACCCTCGTTGGCTGGGTAAACCGCAGCCGCGATTTGGGGGGTGTGATCTTTTTGGATCTTCGCGACCGCGAAGGTTTGGTTCAGGTAGTGTATGACCCGGACTTGCCAGACGTATTCAACGTTGCCAGCAGCCTGCGTGCCGAGTTCTGTGTTCAGGTAAAAGGTGTGGTGCGTCCACGTCCTGACAGCCAGGTGAACAGCCAGATGAAAACCGGCGAAATTGAGGTGCTCGGTAAAGCGCTCACCATCATCAACGCTGCCGATCCTCTGCCACTGAGCCTGGATAACCATCAAAACAGCAGCGAAGAGCAGCGTCTCAAGTACCGCTATCTGGATTTGCGCCGCCCTGAAATGGCCCAGCGTCTGATGTTCCGCGCCAAGGTCACCAGCTTTGTGCGTCGCTTTATGGATGGCAACGGTTTCCTCGATATTGAAACCCCCATCCTGACCAAGGCCACACCGGAAGGCGCCCGCGACTATCTGGTGCCAAGCCGTACCTATAAAGGTCAGTTCTTCGCTCTGCCTCAGTCGCCACAGCTGTTCAAACAGCTGCTGATGATGTCGGGTTTCGATCGTTACTATCAAATCGTGAAGTGTTTCCGCGACGAAGACCTGCGCGCCGACCGTCAGCCTGAATTCACTCAGATTGATATCGAGACCTCGTTCATGACCTCTGATGAGGTGATGGAAACGACCGAGCGTATGATCCGTAACCTGTTCCTCGAACTGATGAACGTGGATCTGGGCGAATTCCCCAAGATGACCTGGGACGAAGCCATGCGCCGCTTTGGCTCGGACAAACCGGATCTGCGTAACCCGCTGGAACTGGTGGACGTTGCCGACCTGCTCAAGGCGGTTGATTTTGCCGTATTCTCTGGTCCTGCCAATGATGAAGAAGGCCGCGTTGCTGCCCTGCGTATTCCTGGCGGCGCCGAGCTGTCGCGTAAGCAAATCGACGACTACACCAAGTTTGTGGGTATCTACGGTGCCCGCGGTCTGGCGTGGATGAAGGTCAACAACCTGGCGGCCGGCCTGGAAGGAATACAGTCGCCTGTGGCCAAGTTCCTGACTGAAGACATCATCAAGGAAGTCATCGCCCGTACCGGCGCGGCCGATGGCGATATCATCTTCTTCGGTGCCGACAAGGCCAACGTGGTTGCCGAGTCCATGGGTGCTCTGCGTCTCAAAGCCGGTGAAGACTTCAAACTGCTCCAGGGTGAGTGGCGCCCACTGTGGGTGGTTGACTTCCCGATGTTCGAGAAGGCCGATGGCCGTTTCTACGCCGTGCACCATCCATTCACTGCGCCGCGCGGTGTAACTGCAGCCGAGCTTGAAGCCAACCCAGGCAAAGCCGTGTCTGATGCTTACGATATGGTGCTCAATGGTGTGGAACTGGGCGGTGGTTCTGTACGTATCCACAATGGCGATATGCAGTCTACCGTGTTCCGTATCCTCGGCATTGACGATGAAGAAGCCAAAGAGAAATTTGGCTTCCTGCTGGAAGCACTGCGCTTCGGTACGCCACCACACGCAGGTCTCGCCTTCGGTCTGGACCGTCTGGTGATGCTGATGACCGGCGCAAGCTCCATCCGTGACGTGATGGCCTTCCCCAAGACCACCACGGCGGCCTGTCCGCTCACCAACGCGCCGGGACATGCCAACCCCGACCAACTGGTGGAACTGGGCATCGCGGTGCTGCCGAAAGAGCCGAAACAAGACTGATAGAGTCACAAACAAACCGGGGCACATGCCTCGGTCTGTTTTTACAGCCACTGCATTTTGTCCCATCAGCATTATCCGTTAGTCTGGGCAGTGGTTGTCTATCCGCAATTCAAGGAGAACCCTATGGCAGGTCACAGCAAGTGGGCCAACATCCGACACCGTAAAGCCGCCCAGGACGCCAAGCGCGGCAAACTCTTTACCAAACTTATCCGTGAGCTGGTTGTTTCAGCCCGGGAAGGTGGTTCAGACGCCGATGCCAACCCCCGCCTGCGCGCCGCCATCGATAAAGCCCTGTCAGCCAATATGACCCGTGACACAGTGGAGCGCGCGGTGAAGCGCGGCGCCGGTGAGCTCGATGGCGACAACCTGGAAACCCTCATCTACGAAGGCTACGGCCCCGGTGGCACCGCCGTGATGGTCGAGTGCATGACGGATAACCGCAACCGCGCGGTGACCGGGGTGCGCAACGCCTTTAACAAGTCCGGCGGTAATCTTGGCACCGATGGCTCGGTGGCGTATCTCTTTACCAAACGCGGGGTAATTAGTTTTGAGCCCGGCACAGATGAAGATGCCATTATGGAAGCCGCACTCGAAGGTGGCGCCGATGATGTGGTCATCAATGATGATGGCAGCGCCGATGTGTACACCACTCCTGAAGATTTTGGTGCGGTGAAAGACGCCCTCGATGGTGCCGGTTTTGCCTCGGTTAACGCAGAAGTGACCATGGTGCCATCCACGCGGGCGCTGCTGGATGCCGAAACCGCCCCCAAATTCCTGCGGCTTATCGATCAGCTCGAAGATCATGACGATGTGCAGGAGGTTTACCACAACGCCGACATCCCCGATGAGGTGATGGAGACGCTGGAATAGTCCATGGCCATTATTTTAGGGGTCGACCCGGGTTCACGCATTACAGGTTATGGCATTATCCAGTGTCAGGGCCGGCATCAGCTCTACCTTGGCAGCGGTTGTATTCGCACCTCATCGGATGAACTGCCCGACAGGCTTAAGCAAATTTTCGATGGTCTACAGGAAATTATCCGCCAGTACCAGCCAAGCCAGTTTGCCATCGAGCGGGTGTTTATGGCCAAAAATGCCGACTCGGCATTGAAGCTCGGTCAGGCGAGGGGCGCCGCCATTGTGGCGGCCACAGTGGCAGGCTTGCCGGTAGCCGAATACAGCGCAACGCAAATTAAAAACGCCGTGGTGGGCACAGGTAGGGCGCAAAAGGCCCAGGTGCAGCATATGGTGCAGCAGATGCTGAAACTGCCCGCAGCGCCCCAGGCCGACGCGGCAGATGCACTGGCGGTTGCCATGTGTCATTATCACACCCATCAAAGTCTGGTGGCCCTCGGTGGGCGCGCCAGTGTCAGAACATACGGAAGATACAGATGATAGGTCGTTTAAAGGGCATTTTGGTTGAGAAACACGCCCCTGAGGTATTGATTGATGTGGGCGGTGTCGGCTACGAGCTGCAAATGCCGCTGACCTCCTTTTACGAGCTGCCACTGCCGGGCGCCGAGGTTATCGTTTATACCCACTTTGTTGTCCGCGAAGATGCCCAGCTACTGTATGGCTTTATCCACAAGGAAGAGCGCTCGCTGTTTCGTCTGCTTATCAAGGCCAATGGTGTTGGCCCCAAGCTTGCGCTCACCATTCTGTCGGGCATGACCGCCAAGGAATTTATCGGCTGTCTCGAGCGCGACGATATCGCGACCCTGATTAAGCTGCCCGGCGTGGGTAAAAAGACCGCCGAGCGTCTGCTGGTTGAAATGCGCGATAAACTCAAGAGCCTGATGGAGGCTTCCATGGGCGCCGAAAGGGAGTTTGTGCTCAAGAGCAACTTCACCCCGGCGCCTGTGGCTGCCACGGTGGAAGAAGATGCCATTGCCGCACTCTTGTCACTCGGTTACAAGCCACAGCAGGCCAGCAAGGCCGTATCCAGTGCCTTTAAGGAGGGCATGGATCCCGAGCAGCTTATCAAGGCTGCACTCAAGTCCATGCTCTAAGGTGAAAGAGGAATACCATGATTGAGGCCGACCGGCTTATTCAGCCCCAGGATCTGGGTCAGGAAGATGTGATTGACCGCGCCATGCGGCCAAAGCTGCTCGATGAATACACGGGGCAGGACGATACCCGCGCCCAGCTTAAAGTCTTTATTGAAGCGGCGAGGAAACGCGGCGAAGCTCTGGATCATATGCTGATCTACGGCCCACCGGGCCTGGGAAAGACCACCCTTGCCAATATCGTTGCCAACGAAATGGGGGTGAACATCAAGTCCACCTCCGGGCCCGTGCTTGAAAAAGCGGGCGATTTGGCGGCGCTGCTCACCAATCTTGAAGAAGGCGATGTGCTCTTTATCGATGAAATCCACCGCTTAAGTCCTGTGGTGGAGGAAATCCTCTATCCCGCGATGGAAGACTATCAGCTGGATATCATGATAGGCGAGGGGCCTGCGGCCCGCTCCATCAAGCTGGACTTGCCTCCCTTTACTTTGGTGGGCGCAACGACCCGCGCAGGCTCGCTCACATCGCCGCTAAGGGCCCGTTTCGGTATTCCGCTGCGGCTTGAGTTTTACAATGTGCGCGACCTGTCATCCATTGTGGCCCGCTCGGCCAAGGTGATGGACGTGCCTATGGACGAGGGCGGCGCCGAAGAAATAGCCCGTCGCAGCCGCGGCACGCCCCGTATTGCCAACCGTTTGCTGCGCCGGGTGCGCGACTTTGCCGAAGTGAAGCACGATGGCGCCATCAGCCGCGCCGTTGCCCAGTCCGCACTGGATTTACTTGATGTCGACAGCGAAGGTTTTGATTATATGGACCGCAAGCTGTTGCTCGCCATTATCGATAAGTTTATGGGCGGTCCTGTGGGGCTTGATAACCTGGCTGCTGCCATCGGCGAAGAGCGGGAAACCATCGAAGATGTACTTGAGCCGTTTCTTATTCAGCAGGGTTTTGTGCAGCGCACGCCGCGAGGGCGTATCGCTACGGCGCGGGCATACAGCCATTTTGACCTCATCAAACCCGACTGATTAAGTAACCGTAATGATTGCGTAAAAAAGAGACCTCAGGGTCTCTTTTTTTATACGACAAGGGTTTATGTCCTTTGCTATTCATTAACAGACGCGGTTGATTTCGTTATCAACGCCACCGATTTAAACGATTTAAGCGATATCAGTCACAGAAAGAGTGTGATCGCGATCACATAAATGAACCTTTGCATTGTTAACGGGCAGGTAGTCGGTTTGCTGGTGACATGAGCGCTTGTGACAGACTGTAACTGCATATTTGAATAGCTATTCACGAATAAACAAAATCAAAACAATATGGCATACAAAATGGAAAACATACTCGAACATAAGCGTTTCATTGGAAATGAAATGTTAAATATTTGAGGGTTTGACGATTTTCCGCTGCTTGGCGAGTATCGGGGCTGCGCCAAATTCAAAATCTTACAGGCGCAGTCAAAACAAGCAGGGAGTTAAATCATGTTAAAAACCACGAGAATCGCCTGGGCGGTCAATTGCGTACTGCTGGCTACTGGTGCGTCTGCTGTCGTGTCCAGCCAAGCGTTTGCTGAAGAAACTCAAGCCAAAGATGTAGAGCGTATTGCGGTAACAGGTTCACGTATCCAGCGTCAGGATATGGAAACTGCTTCTCCTGTCACAGTGATCAGCGCCGATGCCATCCGTGCAGAAGGCTTCACCTCTGTTGACCAAATGCTGCAGGCTCAAACCTCCATGGCGGGTGCCGCCGTAGGTTCAAGCACCAACAACGGTGCTGACGGTGTTGCGCAGGTAGACCTGCGTGGTATGGGCGCCGAGCGTACTCTGGTACTGCTGAACGGTCGCCGCATGGTGAACTCAGGTTCAGGCGCTGACAGCGCAGTGGATTTGAACTCTATCCCGGTTGCCATGATTGCCCGTGTAGAAATCCTCAAAGACGGTGCATCTGCGGTATACGGCTCTGACGCCATCGCCGGTGTGGTGAACATCATCACCAAGAAAGATTTTGAAGGCTTCCAGTTCGACTTCAACGGCAGCGGCACCGACAAGGGTGACGGTGAAAGCGGCGAACTGAGCATGCTTTATGGCTTCAACACCGATAACGGTGGCAACTACACCTTTGGCGCCGCCTATTCTGAGCGCCGTGGTGTGATCCAGGCCGACCGTGACTGGACCGAATCGGGTAATAGTTCCTTTATCCCAACCGGTTCTTTGAACGGTATGGTAAAAGACGCCAACGGTAACTGGGTTAAACGTGACACAGGTTACGACTTTACCCAGGACAGTTGGTATCAAACCCCAAGCAAACGCTATAGCTTGTTTGCCAACATGACTCAGGAAGTCGGTGACGACCTGCTGCTGACCGGTGACATCCTCTACACCAAGCGTAAATCTGATCAGCAAATGGCGGCTCAGCCTGCTGACATCATGCTGGACGTATGCGGTGAAGATGGTGCCGATTTATCCCGTTGCATCACGCTGGATGCCGATATGTTGGCCGCCGGCATCAAGCCCGATGACACCGGCCGTGTTAACTACCGTCGCCGTACTAATGACGTAGGTCCACGTATCTATAATCAGGATACCGATACCCTTCGAGCTTCTCTGGGCTTGCAAGGTTCGCTGGATATCAATACCGGCATGACTTGGGATCTGTCTTACACCTATGGTAAGAACAAGGCCGAGACCTGGGTCGAAAACTCCATCAATCGCGTAAAAATGGAAAACTCATTTTACAACAACCAGGATGCCTGGCTTAGCGGCCAGCCACTGACCCAGGACATCATCAACGACATCGGTTTCACCGAGCGTAACGATGGTGGTAACGAGCAGCATGTGGTTGCCGGTGTACTGAGCGGTGAACTGTTTGACCTGAGTGCAGGTCCGGTTGGTTTCGCCATCGGTGCTGAGTACCGTTACGACAGCGGCTACTACAATCCCGATCCTGTGATTGTGGCCGGTGATGGTACTGCAGCTCAGCAAGACCCAACTGATGGTAACTACGACGTATTCTCTATCTACCAGGAAGTCAGCGTCCCTTTCACCGAGAAACTGACCGGTGAATTCGCCCTGCGTTTCGATGACTACTCTACCTTCGGTAAAGCCTCTACCTGGAAAGTAGGTCTGACCTATGAAGCCACTGATGACCTGATGCTGCGTACCGTAGCAGCGACCGGTTTCCGTGCGCCTAACGTAGCTGAGCTGTACGGTGGTAACACAGGTTCTTACGATTACCTGGACGACCCATGGGGCAACGAGCAGGACCCACAAATTCTGGTGAACTACACCTCAGATCCCGATCTGAAGCCAGAAGAGTCCGAGTCTTACACTGCCGGCCTGGTGTACTCACCAAGCTACATCGACGGTTTGTCTCTGACCCTGGACTACTGGCGCTTCCGCGTGACCAACGCCATTACCCGTCTGGACGCCCAGAAGGGACTGGTTGACTGTCATGCCGGTATTCTGAGTGCCTGTGAAACCTTCAAGATCACGCAAGACGGCGATCTGTCGAACTTCACAAACCCGCTGACCAACGTGGGCAGCCAGAACACCAGTGGTATCGACTTCAACCTGGCCTACAACTTCGAAGCCCTGAACCTGGATTGGAAGATCAATAACGATCTGACCTACCTGCTGGAATTCGAACAGGATAACGTGGCCTACGAAGGCACCATCGATGGTAACTTCGGTGGTTATGCCAAGGTGCGTAACAACTTCAGCATCCAGGCCGGCCAGGCTGACTGGAGCTTGATGTACTACAACCGTTTCATCGGTGAAACCGAGTGGCTGGGCGACCGCAATGAGACTGTAGACTCAGTGCTGTACCACAACGTGGTTGCCAATTACTTCATCAATGACGATGTCACCGTATCTCTGGGTGTGAAGAACCTTACCGATGAAGAGCCATCCTACGTGCCTAACGGCAGCGACGGCGGCACCATCCCTGAAGTATTTGACACCATCGGTCGTCAAATCTACGGTGGTCTGACGATGAAGTTCTGATAACTATCAGACACGTTAAAGCAGAAATAAAAAAGCGCCCAATGGGCGCTTTTTTATTGTCATCCCTAAACCACCGCCTAAGGCGGTGGTGATTGTTCCTTGAGGCTATAGCCTGAATAACGCCCATGCTAAAAGAGACCTTCTTATTCACCACAAGTAAGAGGTAACTAGAAGCATGGGCGATTACAGAAGTTCATCACATGTTTACTGGGGTGTCAAAAGCCAGAATCAGTAAGCTTCGCCCCGGTAAAATCAGCCAAGGCCATGCATGGCGGATTTCATCTGGATGAGCTCAATCTTGTAACCATCGGGGTCTTCCACGAAGGCGATTTCTGTGGTGCCACCGGCAACAGGCCCGGGGGCGCGGGTGACTTTACCGCCGGCCCTGGCGATGTCTTCGCAGGCTTTGTAAATATCTTCTTTACCGATGGCGATATGGCCAAAACCAGTGCCCAGATCGTATTTATCGGTATCCCAGTTCCAGGTCAGCTCAATCACTGCGGCGCCCTTGGCTTCTTCACCATAGCCCACAAAAGCCAGTGAATAACGGTAATCGGGATTTTCGGAGGTGCGCAGCAGCGTCATGCCCAGCACCTCTGTGTAGAAGGCGATGGACTTATCAAGATTGGCAACCCGAACCATGGTATGGAGAATTTGAGACATTTGGGGTTCCTTTAACGGCATTAAGTTGGCGGCCAGTATAGCAAAAACGTACAGCTTACTGGGAGCAAAAGGAGAAATCTGAAGCAACTCACAGTTTGACGGTGTGGTGTTGGCTAAAGCCACAATGGCATCGGATAATGGTCGATAAGTTCACCAAAGGAGAAGAAGATGAAAACTGAACTGAAAATGGCTGTGGGCACTGTGGCTGTGATTGGACTGTTCTTCGCCGCGTTTGCAACCTCCATGTTTTAAGCCGCTTTTTACGAAAAACGCCGCAACTGGCAACAGTTCGCGGCGTTTTTCATTTAAGGTTCCCGGGTTACTCATCAGGGTAAACCTTGTCCTTGAATTCGCATAAATCTTCTATCATGCAGCTGCCACAGCGGGGCTTACGAGCCAGACAGGTATAGCGGCCGTGGAGGATAAACCAGTGGTGTACGTCCACTTTAAATTCTGCCGGTACCACCTTGAGCATCCGCTCTTCTACCTCTACCACGTTTTTGCCGGGCGCAAACTTGGTGCGGTTTGCCATACGAAAGATATGGGTATCCACAGCAATGGTAGGCCAGCCAAAGGCAGTGTTAAGCACCACATTGGCAGTTTTTCTGCCCACACCGGGCAGGGCTTCCAGGGCCTCACGATCTGCCGGTACTTCGCCGCCGTGTTTATCCAACAGAATTTGCGACAGCTTCACCACGTTGATGGCTTTGTTATTAAAAAGCCCAATGGTTTTGATGTACTCCTTGAGCCCCTCGACCCCGAGGTCGACAATGGCTTGTGGGGTATTGGCCACCGGAAACAGCTTATCGGTGGCTTTATTGACGCTGACATCGGTTGCCTGCGCCGACAGGGTAACCGCCACGAGCAATTCAAAGGGGGAAGAAAAGTTAAGCTCAGTTTCGGGTTTGGGATTATTGGCCCTGAGCCGGGTCAAAATTTCCACTCGCTTTTGGTCATTCACGGATTTTCTTACCTTACTTGGCCTGCTTTACTCAGCCTACTTTGGTTATCCTGGCACGGGTGATGGCAGGAGCGGACTCAGGAGCCGGCTTTTTCGCTTCCAGGCGCTTGTCAATGACATTTTTAACCGCAATCAGCAAACCCATGGCGATAAACGCGCCGGGTGGCAGCATGGCCAACAAAAAGCTGTTATCAACCTGCCAAAGCTCGATACGAAGAGAGGCGGCCCAGTCGCCGAGCAGCAGATCTGCGCCATCAAACAGGGTGCCTTGCCCAAGGATTTCCCGCACTGCGCCAAGGACAGCGAGCACCGCAGTAAAGCCCGTGCCCATCATCAAACCATCAAAGGCGGCGGCGCCCAAACTGTTTCTGGATGCGAAGGCTTCGGCGCGGCCTATGATGACGCAGTTGGTCACAATGAGCGGCAGGAATATACCCAGAGACAAATAAAGACCGTATGCATAGGCGTTGATAACAAGCTGCACTACTGTTACCAGGGCAGCGATGATCATCACAAACACGGGAATGCGAATTTCCTTGGGCACAAATTCACGCACCAGCGACACGAGCACGTTTGAGCCAATCAACACGGCAACGGTGGCAAGCCCGAGTCCCAGGGCATTGGTCAGGGTTGCGGTTACTGCAAGCAGTGGGCAAAGGCCTAAAAGCTGTACCAGTCCAGGGTTATTTTTCCAAAGCCCTTGCCAGGCAATCTCTTTGTAATTACTCATCTGCATTGGCTCCGTTATCACAGCCAAGTGGTCGTTTAAACCACGCTGCCTGATTGGCATTGACGAACGTCAGGGTACGGCTCACCGCTTTAAGGTAGGCTCTTGGGGTGATGGTGGCACCTGTGAACTGGTCAAAGTCACCGCCGTCCTTTTTCACCTTCCAGCGGTCAGTTGCCTTGTCAGAAAAAACCTTATCGTTGAACGACAGCACCCAGTTGGACTTACGCAGCTCGATTTTATCACCAAGCCCAGGTGTTTCCTGATGGGTGAGGGTTCGCACACCCAGCACCTTGCCATCAAGGTCGACTCCAATGATGAGGCGAATATTGCCGTTATAACCATCGGGCGCAATGGTCTCGATGGCCAGCGCTACCGGCTCAGTGGCGGTACTTGCCAGATAAACTGGCATGGGCTCATCGGTGCCGAGCGCTTCGGGATTATGAACGAGAATACAGCTTGCGCCGAGATCGTTGTCGTGAAGTTCATCGGGCACTATCTGATGCAGAATGCGGGTCAGCTCAAGCCGCTGCTGCTCGGCAATCCTGTCTTTGGTGGCCTCGTTAACCAGCGCCACGGCGGCGGTACAGACAAGGGCAAAGCCACTTAACAGGAGTCCGTTTTTGATGATGGATTTTTGCATCGCCAATTCCTACAGGCTGCCACGATGGCCATAGGCCCGGGGCTTGATGTAATAGTCGATTAACGGGGCGCAGAGGTTGGCCAGCAACACCGCAAACGCCACACCATCAGGGTAACCTCCAAAGGTGCGGATGAGATAAATCAGCACCCCAATCATGGCCCCAAAGAGTAGCCTTCCCCGGGGACTTGTGGCGGCGGTCACAGGATCGGTGGCGATAAAAAAGGCCGCCAGCATGGTCGCACCGCTGAAGAGGTTAAACAGTGGGCTGGCGTGGGTGTCTGGTGAGGCACCAAAGCCAAAGAGACTGCACACAAAGAGGGCCCCGAGAAGGCCTGCGCTGATGTGCCAGCGAATGGTTTTGGTCGCAAGCAAAAACACGCCGCCGCACAGATACGCAAGATTCACCCAGAACCAGCCTTCCCCTGTGCTGCCTCCGCCGAAAATGGCTTTCTTCAGGCTTTCATCGGCGGTCAGCCCCATGGACAAGTCGGTTTTCAGTGTATCCAGTGGAGTTGCCATGGACACGCCATCAATGCCCAGCGCAAAGTCTGCGGCGCCATGGGTCGAAAAGATAACTTCAATGGCATCCAGAATGCCGGCACTGCTTTGGGCCAGCGTACTTGGCGCAGCCCAGGTCGTCATCAGTACCGGAAAGGAAACCAGCAGCAATACATAGGCTGCCATGGCCGGGTTAAAGAGATTTTGCCCCAGACCACCATAAAGCTGTTTCACCATTACGATGGCGAATACCGTGCCTATCACCACCAAATACCAGGGGGCCAGCGGTGGAATGGCGACGCCAATCAAAAGGGCAGTCAGCACTGCACTCTGGTCCATCAAGGTGGGAGAAACCGGGCGATTTCTCAGCTTCAAAACCAGGGCCTCAGCGGCCACGGCTGTGGCAATGGCAACACACACCTGGATAAAGGTGCCCCAACCAAAGAAATAGCACTGAACAGCGAGGCCCGGTAAGGCAGCAAGAATGACGCGCTGCATCACGGCCGATGTCTGGCTGTCTTTACGCACATGGGGTGAGGATGCAATCTTGAACGCCATGATTATTCATGCTCCTTGGCGGCTTTTTTGGCCTTGGCTTTGGCGACGGCAGCAGCAATACGGGCTTTCTTGAGCGCCTCGGCATCCGATGGCAAAACTGCCAACGTCTCTGCGCCTGAATGATGCATAGCGGGGATATCTTGCTCAGAGCCAGTGTCGATATGCTGAGTGTCGCCAGCCATATTGGCGGTTACCTGAATGTCGGCCTCTTGAGCCTCTTTAGCTTGGGTATCAGAGTGAATGTCTGCAACTTCAGCGGATTCGGGTTGTACCTGTGCGCGTTTTGCCGCTGCTTTCGCCTTGGCTTTGGCTACCGCTGCGGCGACTCTGGCCGCCTTTTCGTCCACAGGGCTGTCTTCATCACGTCCGCTTGGCGCCGCTGGCTCCTCTGGGTTGATACCCCCATCAGGCTGAACGGCGACATCCTGTGGCGTGGTCTCAGCAGCGCCTGCGGCCAATTTCTTCGCCTTGGCCTTTGCAACAGCGGCGGCTACCCGTGCCGCTTTGTCATCCATCGCGGGGGCGTCTGTCAGCGGTGACGCTGGGGCTGCGCTGTCTGGCGCAGTCACCTGTTGGTCATCGGCATCCTTTGCGGCCTTTTTGGCTTTCGCCTTGGCGATGGCTGAGGCAACAGCTGCTCGCTTGGTGTCTTGAATCTCTGCTGCCGGAGTCAGGTTCTCACTTTCAGCGCTGTCAGCGTCTTTCGCCCCGTTATTCTCAGTGGTCTGTGCGCTATCGGCAGTAGCACTATTGCCACCCGATGCCAGCGCGGCCTTTTTGGCCTTGGCGCGCGCAATGGCTGCAGCCACACCAGCTTTGGGATCCGCAGCCGAGTCTGAAGATGGCGTCGTGGGAGATGCGTCCTCTTGTGCAGCCGCTTGGCCCTGAGCGGCCTTTTTAGCCTGAACCCGGGCGAGGGCTGCTGCTATGGCATCCTTTTCGCCGCCTGCCATGGCAGCTTTGCGTTTTTCCGCCGCCTCTTTGGCCTTGGCTTCGCGGGCCGCTTTCTCTTCTTCGAGGCGGGCAATGCGGGCTTCAAATCTCACTTTGGCGCGCTCTGCACTGGCTTTTTCTTCGGCCTGCTGCCTAATGGCGGCCTTGGCAACCCGGTAATATTCTACCAGCGGGATATCACTGGGGCAGACATAGCTGCAGCAGCCGCACTCGATACAATCTTTCAGGTTGTAGCTCTGTGCCTTGTCATATTCTTCGGCCTTGGCGTGCCAAAAGAGCTGCTGTGGCAACAACAAAGCCGGGCAGGCGACAGCACATTCGCCACAGCGAATGCAGGGCTTTTCGGGTGGCATCTCGGTGATTTCGAGCCCGTTTGGCACAAGCAGGCAGTTACTGCCTTTTAAAAGCGGTACCTCGGTATTGGCGAGGGTGTAACCCATCATGGGGCCACCCATAATGATTTTCTGGGCCTCTGCAGCGCGAAATCCACAGTGGTCAAGTACATCCTGAACCTTGGTGCCAATCAGTGCGCGGTAGTTCCCGGGTTCACTTACCGCATTACCGGTAACAGTGATAATCCGCTCTATCAGTGGTTTACCGTCAATAACGGCATCGCGGATGGCAAATAATGTACCCACGTTATGCACCAAAATGCCGAGCTGAGCGGGAATCGCACCCGAGGGCACTTCCTGGCCTGTTACTATCTGAATAAGCTGCTTTTCGCCGCCGGAAGGGTATTTGGTGGGGATAACTGTAACCCTGACCAGTCCTGCCGGCATCTGGCTGCGATTGATGGCGGCTCGCATGGCATCAGCGGCTTCAGGTTTGTTATCTTCGATGGCGATGATGATACGTTTGGGGGCGAGGATGCGCTCTACTATGCCGACGCCTGCGATGATGTCATCGGCATGTTCGCGCATCAGACGATCGTCCGCGGTGATGTAGGGCTCACACTCGACACCATTGACTATCACCAACTCAATTTCACTGGCGGGACTCAATTTAATGTGGCTCGGGAATGCCGCACCGCCCATACCGGCGATACCGGCATCCTGGACCTTTTTCACCATTTCGGCCGGTGAAAGCTCGTCCAGCGAAGCGCTGTTAAGTTCACACCACTTGTCTTGTCCATCGCTTTCCAGCACCAAAGTCAGCACGGGCAGGGCTGATGCGTGGTTGCTTGGTCGTGATTCAATGGCTTTGATGCGGCCTGACGTGGGGGCATGGGCCGGCAAATAGCCAACGCCCTGGCCTTGAGTAAGCGCCTGACCTTTACGTACCTCATCTCCCACCTTGACGGCGAGAATGGCCTGTTCGCCTACCTGAGGCAACGGGATCAGGTATTCAGCAAACAGTGGCAGCGGGGCGATGGCAGTGCCATTGGAGACGGATTTCATCTCAGGAGGATGAATACCACCGGGTGAGCGCCAAAGCGTGCCTTTATCCAGTTGTTCCAAAAGCGTCAGCACTGTTTATCCTCTTCGAGCTGCATCACGGGAATCGCACTCAGTTTCCAGTTCCAGGTCTTGATGTCCTGAGTGACAGGGAGCATGTCGATGCAATCGACGGGGCAGGGCTCGACACAAAGATCGCAGCCGGTGCAGTCCTGGGTAATGACGGTGTGCATAAGCTTACCGGCGCCGACAATAGCGTCCACCGGACAAGCCTGAATACATTTGGTACAGCCGATACACTCATCTTCCCGAATGTAGGCGACTTTTTTGACTTGCTGTTCGGTTGAGGCAGACAGGGGCTGTGGTTCAACCCCCATGAGCTCGGCGATTTTTTCCATGGTGGCGGTGCCACCCGGCGGGCATTTGTTGATTTGGTCGCCGCCGGCGATGGCTTCGGCGTAGGGGCGGCAACCGGGATAACCACACTGGCCACATTGGGTTTGCGGCAGCAGGGACTCGACCTGATCAACAAGGGGATCGCCTTCCACCTTAAATTTAACGGCGGCAAAGCCCAATATGGCACCGAATACCAATGCCAGCAGGCCCAGCAATACAACGGCTATCATGACTGCAGACATTATTTCACCAAACCGGTAAAGCCCATAAAGGCCAGAGACATCAGGCCTGCAGTGATCATGGCAATGGCGCCGCCCCGAAAAGGCATGGGCACATCGGCCGCGGCAAGGCGTTCACGCATGGCAGAGAAAAGAATGAGCACCAAAGAGAATCCCGCCGCGGCGCCAAAACCGTAGATGGCAGACTCCAGGAAGTTGTGCTGCTCGTTGACATTGAGCAGGGCAACGCCAAGTACGGCGCAGTTGGTGGTAATCAACGGCAGATAGATGCCCAGTGCACGATGCAGGCTTGCACTGGTTTTTTGTACCAGCATTTCAGTAAATTGCACTACAACGGCAATCACCAGAATAAAGCTCATGGTGCGAAGATAGGTCAAATCAAAAGGCGCCAGCAGGTACTGGTTCACCAGAAAACTGAGAACAGATGCCAGAGTCAATACAAAAGTCGTCGCCATCGACATACCGATGGCAGACTCAAGCTTGCCTGACACCCCCATAAAGGGGCAAAGTCCGAGAAATTTTACCAATACGAAGTTGTTGACCAGTACAGTACCGATCAACAACAGGAGATATTCACTCATCGCAACAAAGCATTAGCGGTCGGTGCCGGGTATTATCGGCTTTTTGAGTCTTATTAACAACACATCAAATGCAGGGTTAACGCTGCCGGGCGAGTTTCTCGTCAAGCACGTCTTTGCCGGTGGCAGGTTCCGGTTTGGCAATATAGAAGCCTTGCAAACCATCCACCATTAATTTTTCCAGCGTCAGCTTTTCTTCCTGACGTTCCACGCCGCAGGCAATGACCCTGACACCGATACGTCTGGCGATATCTATCATCATGCGCACAAAAAACTTGTTATTGGCGTCTTGATCAATGGCTTCGCTGTAGGTGGCATCGAGCTTGATATAATCGGGTCTGACTTCCCTGAAGAATTTAAAGGACGTAAAGCCCATGCCAAAACGCTCAATGGATACCCGGGTGCCTACGCTGTGTACGTCCCGAATAAAGCGGAAACTGCCCTGCATATTGGTTTGGAGACCACTCTCGTTGATTTCCAATACCAGTCGGGTAGAAATGGCCCTGTGTTTGGTCAGGAGATCTTTAAGCCAAACCACAAAATTATCATCGGTCGCCGACACCGCGCTGATATTTACCCCGTAGGCACCGGTTAAGTTGGGATTATCCAGCAGCATGCGCACTGCGGACAGCACCACCAGCTTATCCAGTTCCTGGCTTAGCCCGTGGCGTTCAGCCATGGCAATCACAGTGGCCGTTGGCAAAACCTTGCCTTCAGCATTAAAGAAGCGGGCAAAGAGTTCGCGGTAAACTTCCACCTCACTGCGGCAGGGTTGGATGGGTTGCTGAAAGAATCGCACCGCGCGTTGGGTAATAATCTCGGTAATGGCTACTTGCCAGCGATTATCGCCAATTTCCTGATCGTCACTGAATTTTTCAAGCACATGAAAACTGTTTGAACCCAGGGTTTGGGCGATACTGAGCGCCGCATCGGAGAGACTGAGCAAACCTACCGGGTCAACCCCGCTTTTATAAGGCACCAGTCCGGTGTAGGCGACAGATTCCATGGCTGCGGTTGACTGATATTCGTCGAGTAAGGTTTTCAGTGGCTCAAGAAAGCGTTCTGCATCGCTGATAACCAGGTTGGGCAGGAATACCGCAAAGTCAGAGCTGCTTATTCGGTAAAACTCCGCTTCAGGAAAGGCGCTACCTGCCTTGCGTAAACATCCTGCCACTTTCGCAAGATAGTCGTCACCGGCGGTGCGGCCCTTGAGCTGATTGATGGTACCAAGCTCGGTAGCTTGCAACATGGCGAGCGAACCGAGTAAATCCTTCTCACTCTTGGCCAACTCATCCAACTTACGGGTAAAGCGTGCGCGGCTGCCAAAACCGGTAATGGGATCTTGAAATGCGGCGCGGGACAGTTTTTCGTTTTCCTGATGTAAACCATCAATTTTGTGTTTGAGTGCTTGCCGGGCTTCTTCAAATGCGCTGGCAAGGGGCTTTAACTCACCACCGAGTTTGGATTGCTCGGGCGGTGAGAAATTCAGCTCGGCAAGTGACTTCAGATAGTCGGCTGCGTATTGGATTTTACGGGACAGGGTGGATGCCAATCCAAAAAACAGCAGTAAAGAAGCACCCCACAAACAGGTAAGCATGAATAGCTGCTCTGAGTAGGTTTTGACTGCCTGAGCTCGGGGAAGGCTGGTGTCCAATTTCACCATCAAACGGCCATCGGGTAGGTTACGGGTATCAGTTATCTCCAGCGGAAACAGGTTTTCCAAGACCGATTCAGGTGTTTTCTGCAGTTGTCCGGTGGTGAAGTTACGACTGCCGTCAGTGCCATCCGTGTACTGAAAAAACTGCAATTTGATGTCTTTTTGCAGGTGTTGGTAGAGTGCCTGGCCATCGCCATGCCAGGATACCAATTCAGTGGATTTGTTCTGATATTGCGCTTCCAGGGCCTGACGATCATCCTGCATCAGGCCAAGATTCTCTTGATGTAACCAAAGGGCTGCACCACCGAAAAGCAAAATAAGCGCGAGGGGGAAAGTTTTGGTCAAACTCATGGCTAATTCCATTAACGCCGTTTTGAAGATTTTAGCTAAAGAATGTGAAAAGCAGCGAAAAGTGTAACCTCAAAGCAGAGAAAACAAAATCCAAATCAACAGGATTTGAGCTGCAAGAGTAAATATCACGGGAGGGGATGGATTTCGATGGCTCCCCTGACTGGACTTGAACCAGTGACATACGGATTAACAGTCCGCCGTTCTACCGACTGAACTACAGGGGAATCGAAGAAAACTGAAGTGCGATTGGCTCCCCTGACTGGACTTGAACCAGTGACATACGGATTAACAGTCCGCCGTTCTACCGACTGAACTACAGGGGAACAGATTGTATCGCAAGTGAAGTTGGCTCCCC
The DNA here is from genome assembly GCF_016834455.1 of Shewanella litorisediminis. Lineage (NCBI taxonomy): Bacteria > Pseudomonadati > Pseudomonadota > Gammaproteobacteria > Alteromonadales > Shewanellaceae > Shewanella > Shewanella litorisediminis. The sequence continues at coordinate 2,119,698 of NZ_CP069213.1, read as the reverse complement.
TGACTGGACTTGAACCAGTGACATACGGATTAACAGTCCGCCGTTCTACCGACTGAACTACAGGGGAACAGATTGTATCGCAAGTGAAGTTGGCTCCCCTGACTGGACTTGAACCAGTGACATACGGATTAACAGTCCGCCGTTCTACCGACTGAACTACAGGGGAACAAATTTTTGCGAGTAACTTCATGCCGTTAAAGGCGCGTTTCAGTGAGTGGCTCCCCTGACTGGACTTGAACCAGTGACATACGGATTAACAGTCCGCCGTTCTACCGACTGAACTACAGGGGAATCGTTGTAAAACAACTGCTCGCTGAGAACGGAGCGCATAGTAAAACGGGTGGCCTGATGAGTCAACGCCGGAAACCAAAAAAAGTGTGATTAAGACGTTAAGTGCTCATCTAATGTGCATCGTGGCGTGAAAATCAACACTATGTTCAGCTTTTGCCCAGCAAGTCACTGTTTTAGCGTGCGAAAGATTGAATTCAGCCCGTAAAGCGGCGCCAAAACGTATCAAGGTTAAGGTATCAGCAAGTGAAGCTGCATATTATGGCCATTACAGATGTAGTTAAATTACAAACAGACCCTCAGATAAGCCCTCTGAGCTACACCGTGACCAAAGCCACGCCCCGTGAGGCTTTCAGGCACTTTTCCACAATTTCTGTGGATAAGCCTGTGGGTTTCACGATAAATGAGGCCGCAAACCCGCATGAATTCGGGATTTGTCTTAAATTGCACCTTCCCAGTGCGCTTGCAAAATATTCAATAAAATCAATGTCAAGTGGTTTGTGGTAGTAGACCGCCCACAACAGGGTTGCGGATGAAAATTGTAGAGACGCGACAACATAAAATGTGTGCATTAATTTGTCATGACTCGCTGTACGAGCGTACCAAATGAGCGAAAGGTGCCAACCTGTGGCGATATGTCAGAGAGTTACAAAATGCTGTATTAGCCACAGAGCATATCCTGCTGAGTTAGCGCAGTTGGCGTCTTTTGTACGCTGGTTTACACTAGACGCCCGGCTTAACAAGGATGACCCTTTCTGTGTCTGAGCACGTTTTTCAACTTTCTTCCAATTACTCACCGGCGGGCGATCAGCCAAAAGCCATCGCTAAACTGATTGACGGTCTGGAGGCTGGACTTGCCTGCCAGACCTTGCTTGGGGTAACGGGGTCAGGGAAAACCTTTACCGTGGCCAACGTGATTGCCGCCCTGGGGCGCCCCACCATTATCATGGCACCTAATAAAACCCTGGCAGCGCAGCTCTATGGCGAAATGAAGGAGTTTTTTCCCAATAATGCGGTGGAGTATTTCGTCTCCTACTACGACTATTACCAACCCGAGGCCTATGTGCCGGCCTCAAACACCTTCATTGAAAAGGATGCCTCGGTCAATGCACACATAGAGCAGATGCGCCTGTCAGCCACCAAGGCGCTTCTGGAGCGGCGTGACGTGGTGATAGTGGCGTCTGTCTCTGCGATCTATGGTCTGGGCGACCCCGATTCCTACATGAAGATGCTGCTGCACCTCCGTCAGGGCGACTTTATGGGCCAGCGCGACATCTTAAGGCGCCTGACTGAGCTTCAGTACAGCCGTAACGACATCGACTTACAGCGGGGTACCTTCAGGGTTCGTGGTGAAGTGATTGACATCTTCCCTGCGGATTCCGAGCGCGATGCCATCAGGGTAGAACTCTTTGACGACGAGATTGAGCGCATCAGCGAATTCGACCCACTCACGGGCCAGGTCACCAAGCGTCTTGCCCGTGCCACTGTGTACCCAAAGACCCACTATGTCACCCCGCGGGAAAAAATCCTGGAAGCCATCGACCTCATCAAAGAGGAGCTGAGGGGCCGTAAGCAGCAGTTTTTGGATAACCACAAACTCATAGAAGCCCAGCGCATAACCGAGCGGGTGCAGTACGATGTAGAGATGATGACTGAGCTTGGTTACTGCTCAGGGATTGAAAACTACTCCCGATACCTGTCTGGCCGTGCCGAAGGGGAAGGGCCGCCAACGCTGCTGGATTACTTGCCAGCGGACGGTTTGATGATAATCGACGAGTCCCACAATACGGTGCCGCAAATCGGCGCCATGTATAAGGGCGACCGCTCACGTAAAACCACCCTGGTGGAATACGGCTTCCGTTTGCCGTCGGCACTGGATAACCGGCCGCTGAAATTTGAGGAGTTTGAGTCCCTGATGCCGCAGACGATTTTCGTCTCGGCTACCCCCGGCAAGTATGAGCTTGAGAAGAGCGGTGATGATATAGCCGAGCAGGTAGTGCGTCCCACCGGCTTGATTGACCCCGAGCTGGAAGTTCGACCCGTGGCTATTCAGGTGGACGATCTGCTTTCTGAAGTAGGTAAACGGGTGGAAGTAAACGAGCGGGTGCTGGTGACCACACTCACCAAGAGAATGGCAGAAGATCTCACCGATTACCTCGATGAACATGGCGTCAAGGTCCGCTATCTGCACTCGGATATCGATACCGTTGAGCGGATGGAGATCATCCGCGACCTGCGCCTTGGGGTGTTTGATGTGCTGGTTGGGATTAACCTGCTGAGGGAAGGTCTTGATATGCCGGAAGTTTCTCTGGTGTGCATTCTGGATGCGGACAAAGAGGGCTTTTTGCGCTCTGAACGCTCTCTGATTCAGACCATAGGCCGCGCCGCCCGTAACGTGAATGGCAAGGTTATCCTGTATGGTGACCGCATTACTGACTCCATGGCCCGCGCTATCGCTGAAACAGACAGACGCCGCGCAAAGCAGATAAAGTTTAACCAAGAGCACGGCATCATCCCCCGCGGCGTGGTCAAGAAAATCACCGATGTGATGGATGTGGGTGAGCGTTCGGCGCCAAGCCGCGGTGCGCCCAAGCCAGGTGGTCGTGGTGGTGTGGCCGACAGACCGTCGATGAAACACGACCCACATCAGATTGCCGTGACAATCGATGCACTTGAAAAACAAATGCATCAGCATGCAAGAGATTTGGAGTTCGAGCAGGCCGCTGCGATCAGGGATGAAATCCATGCGTTGCGCCAGCAACTGCTGAAGGCATAGCCGTCGTTACTCGCTGAAGCCGCTGCGTAAGAACGTGAAGTGAAATACGGTTACGCCTCGCAGTGGATTCAGGACTGGTTCAGAAATAGAAACACGCGCATCGGCGCGTGTTTTTATTAGGCCCATCCCATGGTTGATGGTTCGGTTAAGCAGCCACCCTCGCAGTGACAAGCCGGGCATAAGCGAGATAGCCTACCCCGAACATGATGCCAAGCACAGCGCCAACCAGATGCGACTCGGTTGCCACCCGCGCACCTATCATCTGAGTCACATCGCTGCTGGCGCCATATAGCTGCTCATAGCCAACCTTCAAACACAGGCCAATCAGCAGCAGCCAACCGGATGTGATCCCACGTTTGATGTCCATTATGGCGCCAAAGCCAAAGAAACCGTGCAATATACCGCTCAGGCCCACATACGAATGAAGGCTTGGGTAAAACAGGTACAGACCAACACCTTCACCGAGGCAAAGTATCAACAGCAGTAAAAGCAGGCCTGCGATGCGGTAATGAAAGTGATGCAGGCTTAATATGACCCAGAAGCCTGCCAGATTCATCAGCAGGTGCCAGTGATTGGTGTGCAGCAAATTGCCGCTGATAAGGCGCCAGTATTCCCCTACGCCGATGAGCTGCCTTTGCCAGTTAAGCTTCCCATCAACAGGCAAAAAATAGAGCACTGTGCACAGCAGCGTCAGCACGGCGCCAACCATCAGCAGCCGTTTGTCTATGGAAGGCAGCAGACTCGAGAGCGGCTGTAGACTCAATTGGCGGCCGTCTTATTGGCAAGTTCGGCGTTTACCGCGTCACGGTTGGAGAGGTAATCTTCAAGGCCACGGCGTCGCAGCAAGCAGGCGGGGCAGTCGCCACAGCCATCGCCACGGATACCGTTGTAGCAGGTTAGGGTCTGATTGCGTACCAGCTCAAGTTTGCCGTAACGGTCGGCCAGCGCCCAGGTTTCAGCTTTATTGAGCCACATCAGTGGTGTGCGGATTTCCAGCTTCTTGTCCATGCCAAGATTGAGTGCCTGCTCCATGGCCTTGATGAAGTCGTTACGGCAATCAGGGTAACCGGAGAAGTCGGTTTCACACACGCCGGTGATAACTGTGTCTGCGCCCAGTTGGTAAGCGTAAATGCCAGCCAGCGTTAAGAAAAGGATATTTCGACCCGGCACAAAAGTGTTGGGCAGGCCATTTTCCATCAGTTCGTGGGAAACCGGGATAGCGTCCCGGGTGAGGGCGCTGATGGCAAGTTCACCCAGCAGGGATACGTCCATGATTTTGTGGGACGCACACCCAAGCTCGTTTGCCAGTGCCTTGGCCACTTCAATTTCTTCACTGTGGCGCTGACCATAATCAAAGGTGATGGCATGCACTTCATCAAACTGCGACAGAGCCTGCACCAAACAGGTAGTGGAATCCTGACCACCACTGAAAACGACGACTGCTTTGGACATGGAAAAACCGATACTGAGTTAAACTTTTGGGGATATAGTGTATCCCAGCGGCGGTGCGGCATCAAAGCACCCTTGCAAGTGCACAGGAAAAGTTCCCTTGAATCCAACGCAAAAATCTTCTATAACACCCGGCCGTATTGAGTATCCAGTGTTTGCCCATCAGGGCATGGACAACAGCAGAGCAATTTTTGATGACCGAGTATCCCGTCAACGAAGTGTTTGAAACCATTCAGGGCGAGGGCAGCCACACCGGCCTGCCAGCTATCTTCGTGCGTCTGCAGGGTTGTCCTGTTGCCTGTCCCTGGTGCGATACCGCCCAAACCTGGGATGTACTGGAGCAAAACAAGGTGGCGCCTGCGGATGTTATTCAGGTAGATGGCAGCATTGGCCGCTGGGCCATGCATTCGGCCGCGTCCCTGGTTGATGCGTTCAATGAAAAGGGCTTTACAGCAAAACTGGTGGTTATCACCGGTGGTGAGCCTTGTATGCACGACCTGACTGACCTGACAGAAGGCTTTGAAGCGGCCGGTCTTCACTGCCAGATAGAAACCAGCGGCACCTTTGAGGTGCGCTGCTCTGACAACACCTATGTGACAGTGTCACCCAAGGTCAATATGAAAGGCGGCTACCCTGTACTGACACAGGCGCTTGAGCGTGCCAATGAAATCAAACACCCTGTGGCTACTGATGCACATATCGACGAGCTCGATGCGCTGCTTGAAGGCATAGATATCAGCAGCAAAACTGTCTGTTTGCAGCCCATCAGCCAAAAGCCCCGTGCCACCGAGCTTGCGATGAAAACCTGCATTGCCCGTAATTGGCGCCTGTCGATTCAAACTCATAAGTATTTGAATATCGATTGATTTGCTACGCGAGGTGCCTGGCCGCGGCTAAGCATCATTGAAATAGAAAAGCTCCCTCGGGAGCTTTTTTAGTTTGGGCATGGCGCAGTTCAGAGCTTGCCGCTTTCATTGAAGGCGCCAAGTGCTGCGCTTGATGCCGTGATATCGCCAATATGGGTGCTGACCCAGGCGCTGTTGTAGTAGGTATCCAGATAGCGCTCCCCCGGATCGCAAATCAGGGTCACTATGCTGCCGGTTTCGCCCCGAGCATTCATTTGTGAGGCCAGCTTGAGTGCGCCATACAGGTTGGTACCGGTAGAAGGGCCGGTTTTTCGGCCAATCAGGGACTCAAGCCAATACATGGTGGCGATGGAATCAACATCTGGCACTTTCAGCATCTCATCCACCACGCCGGGAATGAACGAAGGCTCCACTCTGGGACGGCCAATGCCTTCAATACAGCTGCCTTTCTCGCAGGTAATGCCGGCATCGCCACTTATGAAATAGTCGTAGAATACCGAGTGCTGGGGGTCAACCACCAAGAGTTTGGTGGCGAGGCGCTGATAGCGGATATAGCGGCCTATGGTGGCCGAGGTGCCGCCGGTACCGGGGCTCATCACAATCCAGCTGGGGATAGGGTGAGGTTCGCGCTCCATCTGACCAAAAATGGCATTGGCAATGTTGTTGTTACCGCGCCAGTCGGTGGCCCGTTCGGCGTAAGTGAACTGATCCATGTAGTGGCCATTCAGTTCTTTGGCGAGCTTTTCTGACTCGGCGTAAATTTCGCTGGAATGTTCCACAAAGTGGCAACGTCCGCCGTAGAACTCAATTTGCTCGATTTTGCGCTTGGCGGTGCTCTTTGGCATGACCGCTATGAAGGGTAATCCCAGCAGACGGGCGAAATAGGCCTCTGACACTGCCGTACTGCCCGATGACGACTCAATGACTGCGGTGCCTTCTTTTATCCAGCCATTACACAGCGCGTACAAAAACAGTGAGCGAGCCAGGCGATGCTTGAGACTACCGGTGGGATGGGTACTTTCGTCTTTTAAATAGATGTCGATACCTTCAAGCATCGGCAACTCAAGCTTGATCAGGTGGGTGTCGGCGCTGCGCTGAAAGTCGGCTTCGATTTTGCCGATGGCATTGGCTACCCAATTGGTGCAAATGGGAAGGCTCATGGGGAGTCCTGTGTGTTGCGATACGAGCTTGGATAATAAGCAAAATCAAGCGGATTTCACAGCATCGGGATCAAAGCCGATACAGTTAATATGTTTCTTGGGACTGGAATAATTGAATACGAGAGATGAATTTCAGTTTGAGACGGCCGCTAGGGCAGAGAAGATGGTGGAGGGAGAAGGATTCGAACCTTCGAAGGCGGAGCCGTCAGATTTACAGTCTGATCCCTTTGGCCACTCGGGAACCCCTCCATCAGGGCGTAAAGTGAAAGAAACAAGTGGTGGAGGGAGAAGGATTCGAACCTTCGAAGGCGGAGCCGTCAGATTTACAGTCTGATCCCTTTGGCCACTCGGGAACCCCTCCACAAGTTTCTTGCTTTACATTTTTTGCGTTGCTGAAGTGGTGGAGGGAGAAGGATTCGAACCTTCGAAGGCGGAGCCGTCAGATTTACAGTCTGATCCCTTTGGCCACTCGGGAACCCCTCCTCATCAGCGGCGGCAATAGTAAGCAGAATCTATTGTCATGTAAAGGCTAAATTTGCAAAAAAGGCTAAAGTTAGTCGCCGATTGGTCGATTAAATGACAACAACCTGTTTTTGTGACGTTTTTTTATGCAAATTGCTGCTGGTTTAGTCAATGAAAGCCAAGTAGGTGACCGCCTTGCCCGCGCTGTGGAAGACGGGCGCAGGGGTGACTTTGGCCTGATTTTGGCCATGTTGTCCCAGGATGCCCGTGATTTTGCAGAGTTTTGTCTATCCCCCAATGAGTCGGTTGAGCAAAGGCTGAACAAACAATTCGAACTGCCCCCTAAGCAACCCTTGATTGCCACGCCCGGCGCCGAAGACTGTATGGATAACAGCGGTGTATTCCGAACCTTTGGCAAAAAGGCGTTTCATCTGACAGAAGCCCTCTTGCCCGAGCCTTTGGTGATACGGGGTGATGTTCCTGCCGACATGCTAATTGCACTGAGTAACTGCTCTCCCACTGTGCAGCGTCGGTATTATTCGGACGAGCGTCCAGCACTACCCTCACACCAGCATTTTACCGACATACTCGAAGCGCAGCGTGCTCTGGAAAAACTCATGGAGCATCCTGACAGCCGAAATCTGATGGCCATGGTTTGACCCAACACAGGGTTTGGCGTCGCGCATTTACCTATAATTGTGGGTAATTGCACCCAATTAACCCCCAGCAGGGCTATCAGAAGGAGTTTGGCGTCATGAAGGCCATCAAAACGAATCAATCATCCAGTGTTAATGATACCTGCACCGACTGTGGAAGCTTTGTCGACATAGGTGCTGTTATAGGAGAAGAAGATACTGTTCTTACGTTAGAGCTTTCAGGCGAAGACGCCGATGTTAGAGCGCAGTACTTGCTTGATTTGGCTGTAACCCGTTTTGGCGACGTAACAGGTCAGATTGACCCCACTGACGCAGGGTTCCGCCTCAGGCTCAACTTTGACGTGGCCGCCGAAAAAATGATTTTTCAATTGGAGCAGGGTCTGTGAAAAAATTAATTGTACGCGCTGTTGCTACAAAGTAATCAGCTGATGTACAGTCGAAAACCAATAAAAAATAACAATAATTTACAATAGGGCGCACAGACGTCCGTCGTTTCCCGCACCCTGGGATTTAGGGAACTGAGTGAAAAGGCGTAAATATCAATATCTGGTCGATCAAATAGTTCACTCGGCTGCCAAGCAGCAAGGTGACTTCGAAAAAACCGCCGAACTGGCCACAGAACTCTTGTGTCAAACACTGGGGTTGTGTGATGCCAGTGTGTGGGCTTTTGATGCGCAGCTGTCAAGCCAGCATCAGGTGGCACACTTCGGAAAAAGCCGCCTCGAACCCTGTGCACGGCGCCCCACCCAAATTGCCGACTGCCCCTTGTATCTGAAAGAGCTCGAGAGCCGACGTCACATCGATGCCTTTGATGTGGCAAAAGATCCAAGACTCGTTGAGCTGGCGTCCTGCTATTTTACCCCTAACGGTATTCACTCGGCCCTTGAAGTCGCCATTAGGATAAATGGCCATATTGAAGGGGTGCTCAGCCTTGAGCGCAGCATAGGCGCACGCTGGACCGACAGCGAACTTCATATTGCAAGCCAGGTCGCAGATCAGCTGGCGCTGGCGCTGGCGACCCGTAATACCTACGACAAAGAAGAAAAATTGTCCCTGTTCAAGAGTGCGGTAGAGCAGTCTGAGCAGGTCTTTATGCTCATTAACCTGCACACCGAAGCCGTAGAGTACGTGAATAAGGCACACGGCGATATTACGGGCGTCCCCCGAGAAAAGGTTATTGGTCGCTCCTTACGGCAATTGGATTTTTTCAAGCAGCACGCGAGGCTTGGTGAAGAAGTGCTCGGGCGGGTGTGCCGTGGCCTCAGTGCCAAGGGGGAGGTGAAGCTTAAGCGTTACGATGGACGTGACTATTGGCTGAACTATCAGGCCAGCCAGTTCGTTACTGAGCGCGGTAACTATTATGTGCTGGTAACCTGCGAAGATAGTTCTGAACAGCATAACTACCAGCAGGAGTTGGAACGCCTTGCCTGGCGTTGTTCCTTGACCGGGCTGTATAACAGGCTCCATTTCAACCGGGTACTCGACAGGACTCAACAGGGCCAATTGTTGTTGGTTGATTTGGTGGGCTTTAAACGATTTAACGATACCTATGGCCACGAGCAGGGTGATGCGCTCCTTATGGAGATTGCACGGCGCCTGAGACACTTTTCTGATATCAACAAGGCTACCGAAATCGCCCGTGTAGGCAGCGATGAGTTTGCCATTTTGTTGTTGGGTGAGAAGCAAATTGCAGAAGTGGAACTCATCAGCAACCGGCTGTATCAGCATTTGTCCGCGCCGGTTCAGATTGGCCGGGAACAGGTTGATCCCAAGCCTGCGCTGGCGATTGTGGATATCGCCTCTGTCAGTAATCTAATTGCGCCTCTGACCTGTGCCGATATCGCAGTGCAGTACGCCAAGAAGAAGCAGGGCGCAGCCATCCAGATCTTCAATAATACGCTCCTCAGCGCGTTTAAAGACGATGCACAGATTGAACGTGACCTGCACTCGGCCATTCGAGGCCGGCAGTTTGAGCTTTATTATCAACCACTTCGTGATTTGCAGAACGACCGCTACACAGGCGCAGAAGCCCTTATCCGTTGGCATCATCCCAAAAAGGGCGTGCTTTATCCCGGCGCTTTCATTGATATTGCAGAACAATCGGGCCTGATCACTGCCATTGGCAGTTGGGTGCTGGAAGCCGCATGTCGGCAGCTTAACTTGTGGCAGCATCACAACCTGGATATCTCCATGCATGTGAACGTATCTGCCAGGCAGTTTTTCAGCGGTAATCTGTACGAGCAGGTGTGGCAATTGCTGACCCGCTATCGCCTCAAGCCCAAGACGCTGATTTTGGAAATTACCGAAACCGAGCTGATGGAAGATATTCGCTATGCCACCAATCTTTGCCAGGAGCTGGCGGAGCTGGGGGTGGGCCTGGCCATTGATGATTTTGGTACGGGTTACAGCTCGATGCGGTATTTGAAGCAGTTTCCCATCAGTAAGATTAAAATTGACCGCTCGTTTATCTCCGATCTCACCATCAGCCGCGAAAGCCAGGAGATTGTGAGCGCCATTATCGCCATGGCCAAGGCACTGAATCTGTCTCTGACGGCAGAAGGGGTCGAGACTCCGGAACAGGAGGCGTTTTTGGCGGCCAATCTGTGCCACCAGGCGCAGGGTTTTCTCTATAGCCCGGCATTGCGCGAGGCGGAGTTTTCGAGATTTATCGGTCAGGACAGAGTCGTCACCGTCCATTAAAAAACGCGCCCATGGGCGCGTTTTTTAATGGTGACTGCGTTATTTGCCCAAACAACACTGCTTAAGCTTTTTACCGCTGCCGCAAACACAGGGGTCATTTCTACCGGGAAGCTTTGGCGCATATTGCTTCCCTTGGGTGTAAAACCATTGACCTTGCTCGAAAACGAAGGATGAGCGCTCACACATGCCATCCAATCTGTCGTCATCCCGATACCACGCCGTGAAAAACACCTCTCCGCTCAGGTTATCAAATTGGCTGTCGTGCACCGTGAGGCCTCGCCACTGCGGGTGTGGGCCTTCGGCCAGCAGGGTTTGCGTGAGTCCATGGAGATGGCTTGGGTGGTGGGTTGCAATCAAATAATCCCACAGTTTAAGCACGAAGGCGCTGTAGCGAGATCGCATCAAGGCCTCTGGCGTGGGGGCGGATTTCTTACCGGCGTGATAGGGCTCGCAGCAGCTGTGATAGCTTCCTGGGCCACAAGGGCAGGGTGTCGACATGGTATCAAGCTCGCAATTCAGGGTTTTTTGGCCATATCGGGCGAGTTGAACCTTTGCCCGAAATAGAGTTCGCCCACAGGCTGCGTCTGATAGTAAAACTTAGGCTCTGAACGGTTGCTGGAATCGATTGACAGCAGCCAGTTGCCGTCAGCTTGTTTTCTGGAAACCGTGACAAATTTTCCTGCGTATTCGCTCACTGGTTCACCCGTATCACTGGCGGGATGGAAGCGTATGAGGTAATAGCCAACGTCGGTGACCGAATCGCCTGCGCGGCTGCGGTCTATCACCCTAAAGTCCACTTCGATGCGGGCGTTTTTACTGCGGATTTTGCCGAAAAACTTTTCATAAACGGACACAATCGCATCACGTCCACGAATGATCTCTTTGTCGTGACGCTCGGGAATATAGCAGGCACTCTCTGTATATGCCTCGCCTATCAGGGTGGCATTCAGTTTATCGAAGGCCTCGGAAAAGAGGTCATAGGTTTTATTGATGGCCAGGTCGTCTGTCGTTTGCACCTCACTGTTTGCCAAAGCAGCAAACGAGAGCACGAGGCCCATCAATATTGGAAAAATTCTCATCTGTTTGACTTAAATAACGCTATTATGAGGCAAATATAATGTATGAGAGGCCGTAACCCAAGCGGCATATCTTTACAAAGTGTGTTACTTCCAGCGTTAGAGGATAGCAGCGTGCAGCGTGAAGAACTGGATCTGTTTATGGCAGAAATGGCTGATGTGACCCCGCTTAAAGAGGCTGACAGACACCATTTTCTGCAAAGTAGCTGTGATGATGAGGCGGCGAGAATACGTCGTCAGGCCGCCGACAGCGACGAGCGACTTGAATGGTTACCGGTAAATCCGGCTGAGCTTGTGCGCGTCAAAGGGGACGAGGTGGTCAGTTTCAACCGCGAAGGCGTGCAAGAGGCGGTATTAAAGCAATTGCGATTAGGCCGTTATGAAGCCAAAGTCAGGCACGATTTTCGCGGTTTGAAATTAAAAGAGGCAAGAGAGGTGCTGCTTGGTCTGATTGATTCAGCGCTCTTTCGCGGCGACCGGAATCTTCTGCTTATTCCCGGAAAAGGTTTAGGTAATCAGCCATTCGAAGCCCTGATGAAATCTGCCCTTTGTACCTGGCTGACCCGTCTTGAGGATGTCAGTGCGTATCACTCGGCAATAAAAGAAGAAGGGGGCACTGGCGCCCTGTATGTGATGTTGCGTAAGTCAGATGCGGCAAAGGTGCATAGCCGGGAAACCAATCGCAAGGGAGCGCGTCGCTGAATGGTCTGTCATGTTGGCGGTAAACCATCGCCAATTGACAATAGAACGCTTGATTAACAATCAAAAGCCCGGTTAAAAACCGGGCTTTTGCTTTGTCCAACACAGGTGAGCCTGTCGCGACTTCCCTCTCTCACACTCCTGAGATTGGAAGGAGCCTAACCCCAGCTGGAGTCTGTCAATAGATTACCAACCACACTGGCGGTTGGCGCTGGAGTTTTGCTCATCGAGCCAGGTTTTCAGCGGGGCAAAGTAGTCAAGTACTGCGCTGGCATCCATTTCCTGTTTGCCTGTGACCACGGCCAGAGCCTCGGGCCAGGGCTTACTTGAGCCCATTTCCAACATCTGATTGAGTTTTGCGCCAGCGTCTGTATTGCCGTAAATGGAGCAGCGGTGCACTGGGCCCTTGTCACCGGCTACGTCGCACAGTGAGCGGTGGAACTGGAACTGCAGAATGTGTGCGAGGAAGTAACGGGTGTAAGGCACATTGCCCGGCACATGGTACTTGGCACCCGGGTCGAAATCGGCCTCGGTACGCTCCACCGGAGCCATCACGCCCTGATACTTGAGGCGCAGATCCCACCATGCCTGGTTGTAGTTGGCCGGTGTGATTTCACCGCTGAATACCTTCCAGCGCCACTGATCAATCATCAGGCCAAATGGCAGGAAGGCCACCTTGTCCAGGGCTTGTTTGAGCAAAAGACCTATGTCTTTTGAGGCATCGGGAACCGTCTCGAGCAGACCAATCTGTTGCAGATACTTGGGGGTGATGGACAGGGCTACCGTGTCACCAATGGCTTCATGGAAGCCATCGTTGGCACTGTTTTTAAAGATAAAAGGCTGGTTTTTGTAAGCACGCTGATAAAAGTTATGGCCCAGTTCGTGGTGAATAACGGTAAAGTCTTCAGCGGTTTTCTGAATACACATCTTGATACGGATGTCATCCTCGTTGTCCAGATCCCAGGCTGAAGCGTGACAGACTACATCACGGTCTTTAGGCTGAACAAAGAGTGAACGGCTCCAGAAGGTATCAGGCAGCTTGTCAAAACCCAGAGAGGTAAAGAAGCTCTCAGCCTGCTCTACCATCCTGTGCTCGTCGTAACCCTGCTTGGCGAGCAGTTCAGTCACGTCATAGCCCGGGTCCGCATCTTTTGGCGCCACCAACGGATAAATGGTGCCCCATTGCTGAGCCCACATATTACCCAGCAGGTGAGCCGGAATGGGGCCGGTTTTGGGGACGACTTCGTCACCGTACTGCTGATTCAATTCGCCCCGCACATAACAATGAAGCGAATCATAAAGGGGTTTTACCTGGCCCCAGAGACGGTCAAGCTCAGTTGAAAAGGCATCAGGCGCCATATCGTACTGGCTTCGCCACAGCTCGGATAAATTGGCGAAGCCAAGGTCTTTGGCTCCTTCGTTGGCCAGTACCACTTCGCGTTCAAACAGCGGGCGCATGGGTTTGGCAATCTCACGCCAGCCCGCCCAGATTTCTTTGAGCAGCGCAGGGTCACGGGACTCGGCCATCAGGGCAGACAGCTCTGGCTGCGTCAGGCAGCGGTCATCTGCCAAACAATATTTACCTTTACCATAAAGGCCGTTGAGCTCGGCAACGATACCGGCAAGCTCCGCATTTTTGGCAGGGTCGAGTGGAGAGGGCAGCACAATAGCGCTTCTCAGCATGTTGAGCTTACGGGCGTTAACCGCATCCAACTCAACATCGGCGAATTTGGCGGCTTCTGTGGCTAAACGGACGTAGGTGGCGGTTACCTTTTCATTTACAGCCGCCGACAAGGAGGCGGTGTCTTCGGTAATAAAGTTGCTGTATATCCACTCGGCTCTGTTGGCTTCGAGCGAGAGCGCAGCAAGTTCAGCTTCGGCCTTGTTGATAAAATCAATTGCATCCTGGCTGGATACCCTGGCTGCGACCTCTGGGGTTGCGGGTGTGTCTTTATGAACGCTGGAAGACTTTTGGTCGTCCTGGCAGGCACTCAAACCGAGTGCAAGGGCTACACCCAAGGCCAGTTTGGCGGGGCGTAACAATGTATGAGTCATTGCTTGGGTCATTTGGTTGCATCCTTGTTATTATCGAACGGCAAAAGTCTAACGAGCAGCGGCATAAATTACTATGTGAATTCAAACTTAATCCCGCACAATGTAAACACCTGTTCAGATTTCGTTTGACAAGGCTTTTACCTATGATTAATTTAAACGAGTGTTTTAAATTAATCATAGGTCACGGAATGGCGAATCGATCCGACACCAAAACCCGAATTCTTGATGCCGCCGAAAAGTTGTTTGCGGAGCGGGGCTTCTCAGAAACCTCCCTGAGGCTTATTACCAGTAAGGCAGAAGTAAACCTTGCCTCGGTCAACTACCACTTCGGCTCCAAAAAAGAGCTAATCCGTGCCGTGCTGGCCCGTTACCTCGACGTCTTTATGCCTGGCGCATCCACAGAGCTGACAAAGCTCGCGCAAAGCAGTGAAAATGCCTCCCTGGAGACCATTTTTTCTGCCCTGGTAAGGCCGCTTTTGGATCTTAACAAGGTTCGAACCGAAGGGACCCGCATTTTTCTGCAGCTCCTTGGTCGTGGCTATATCGAAAGCCAGGGCCATCTGCGCTGGTTTATTACTACCCATTACGGTGAACATCTGGACCGTTTTGTTCAGGTCGTCAGCCAAAGTGCTCCCCATATACCGCCAGCAGAAATGTTTTGGCGTCTGCACTTCACCCTGGGGACAGTCGTCTTCACCATGGCATCTTCCGATGCCCTGATGGAAATTGCTGAAGCCGACTTCAAAGAGCAGAACGATATAGAGTCTGTTATCCGTAAAGTCATTCCCTATATGGCCGCCGGCGTTGCCGTGCCGGTCAGCAAGGCATAACAGGAGTATTTGCCATGACCTTCTTGTTGTTATTGTTAATCGCGGCGTTGGTAGTGCTGTTTGCGGTGAAAGATTTACGGATGAAGTTTATCACTCAGCCGGTTTTTGCCTTTTTTAAACGGGTTTTGCCGCCCCTTTCTGACACTGAGCGCGAAGCCATGGAAGCCGGCGATGTGTGGTGGGAAGGGGAGCTGTTCCGGGGTAAACCCAATTGGGAAACCTTGCATGCCTATGGCAAGCCAACCTTGTCAGCCGAGGAAAAAGAGTTTCTCGATAACCAGGTGATGACGGCGTTGTCGATGATTGATGACTTCGACATTGTGCATAACCGCAAGGACTTGCCCCCCGAACTGTGGGACTACTTCAAAAAAGAAGGCTTCTTTGCTCTGATCATTCCCAAGAAATACGGTGGTAAAGCGTTTTCGGCCTATGCCAACTCCACTATTGTCGCCAAGCTGGCCAGTCGCAGTGTGAGTGCAGCTGTTACCGTGATGGTGCCTAACTCTCTTGGCCCGGGCGAGCTGTTGACCCACTACGGTACCAAAGAGCAAAAAGAACGCTGGTTGCCTGCGCTTGCAAATGGTGATGAGATCCCTTGTTTCGCCTTGACCGGCCCTGAAGCTGGTTCAGATGCAGGCGCCATTCCCGATGTGGGCGTGGTGAAAAAGGGAGAGTTCAACGGTGAAGAGGTTCTGGGCATTGAACTGACCTGGGACAAACGCTATATCACACTGGCGCCTGTCGCCACTGTGCTAGGTCTGGCTTTCCAAATGAAAGATCCTGACGGCCTGCTTGGTGATAAAAAGCACATAGGTATTACCTGTGCGCTCATTCCAACCAGTCATCCCGGTGTTGAAATTGGTAATCGCCACAATCCGTTGAATATGGCCTTTATGAATGGCACCACCCGTGGCGGTAAAGTATTCATCCCACTGGATTGGATAATTGGTGGCCCTCAATATGCCGGTAAAGGCTGGCGTATGCTGGTTGAATGTTTGTCTGCCGGCCGCGGTATTTCGCTGCCTGCACTGGCCACCGCATCAGGGCATGTCACCACCAAAACTACCACAGCGTATAGCTATGTGCGTAAACAGTTTGGTATGTCCATTGGACACTTTGAAGGTGTTCAGGAAGCGCTGGCCCGCATTATAGGCAACACCTATCAGTTGGAAGCGGCAAGACGCCTCACTACCACGGGTATTGACCTCAAGGTCAAACCTTCTGTGGTCACCGCGATTGCCAAGTACCATATGACTGAGATGGGCAGGGCTGTGATGGACGATGCCATGGATATCCAGTCAGGCAAGGGTATTCAGCTCGGTCCAAAAAATTATCTGGGTCATGCCTATATGGCCAATCCAATCTCCATCACCGTGGAAGGGGCCAATATCCTGACCCGCAGCCTGATGATTTTCGGACAGGGCGCCACACGCTGCCATCCCTATGTACTGGCCGAAATGGAAACGGCAGGAATGGAGGATATCGACGCAGCACTGGAGCGCTTCGACGATTTGCTGCTCGGCCACATGGGTTACGCGACCCGCAATGCCTTCGCAAGTCTGTTCTCTGCGCTGACCGGCAGCCGTTTTGCACAGTCACCGGTCAGTGGTGATACCAAGCGTTATTATCAGCACATGGGCCGCATGTCGGCAGCGTTGGCCATTATGACCGACATGGCCATGCTTATCCTGGGTGGTGAACTTAAGCGCCGCGAAATGCTCTCAGCCCGTTTGGGTGATGTGTTGTCTGAGCTTTATCTGGCGTCTGCTACGCTGAAGCTTTTCGAGGACAATGGCCGTCAGCATGATGATTTGCCCACTGTGCACTACGTGATGCAAACCCGTCTGATGAAAGCTGCCAAGGCGCTGGAAGATGCACTGAGAAACTTCCCGCTGCGTCCGGTTGGCTGGTTGCTGCGCGCACTGGTGTTCCCGCTTGGTAACCACTTCAATGGCCCGTCTGACAAACTGTCGACTCAGGTTGTGGAAGCCATGCTCAAACCCGGACCTGCCCGTGACCGTCTGACCTTCCTCTGCCCATCATTCGATGGCGACAAGGGCGGCATCGCCGAAGTGGAAGAAGCCTTCCTGGCACAGTACGAGTGTCGCAGCATATACAAAAAGCTGCGCGGAGCACAAAAAGAAGGCAAGTTGAAAGGTAAAGGCATTACTGCAGTGTTGCTGAGCCAAGCGGTTGAACAAGGCGTTATCACTCAGGATGAGCATGACAAACTTCTTGAGGCTGACAAACTGCGCCTGGCCGCTATCAACGTTGATGAGTTCAGTGCGTTGTAGGGTTATAGCCATACGGGTGGATTTGCGCCTTAACAACGCAGTAAAACCAGTCTGAGGTACATAAAAAGGTACGCAAATGCGTACCTTTTTTATTGGAATAGCAGAGCGTTTGGGGCGGGGAGAAAGAACTCCCCGGGAAAGGCTGACAAAAAATAACCCGGCACAGGCCGGGTTATCAGACAAGATGGCAAACCATCTATTACGGCAGAATAAGCACCTTACAGGTGTTGGTGCCACCGATGGTTTCCATGGCATCACCCTTGGTCATCAGCACCATGTCACCGCTGCCGAGATAGCCGGCTGCTCGTACGGCTTCCAGAGCCTGGGCTGCGACTTCATCGGCTCTGAAGGCCGTGGAGTCGAAATACACAGGCTGAACGCCACGGTACAGGGCCATTTTCGCCAGCGTGGTTGAATGGCGTGACAAGGCGATGATTGGCAAAGATGAACTGATACGACTCATCAGCTGGGCAGTGGCACCGGACTCGGTCAGAGCGATAATGGCTTTTACGCCATCCAGGTGGTTAGCCGCATACATGGTCGAGAGTGCGATGGTTTCCTCAACGGAGGTAAAACGCTCATCCATACGGTGCTTGGAAACTTTAACGCTTGGGTGAGACTCTGCGCCCACGCACACGTTGGCCATGGCGCGCACGGTTTCTTCAGGGAAGTCACCGGCAGCGGTTTCGGCTGACAGCATGACCGCATCCGTGCCATCGAGCACGGCGTTCGCGACGTCCATGACTTCGGCACGGGTTGGCATTGGGCTGGTGATCATAGACTCCATCATCTGGGTTGCAGTGATCACCACGCGATTGAGCTGACGTGAACGGCTGATGAGTTTCTTTTGAACCGCCACCAGCGCGGCGTCACCAATTTCAACACCCAGGTCGCCACGGGCAACCATCACAGCATCAGATGCCAGGATAACGTCGTCCATGGCTTCTTCGGTGGCAACGGCTTCCGCGCGTTCAACCTTGGCAACAATCATGGCGTTGGAACCTGCTGCTTTGGCCAGATCCCTTGCATAGTTGAGGTCCGCACCACTGCGTGGGAAAGACACGGCCAAATAATCAACATTAATGCGGGCAGCAGTGATGATGTCGGCCTTGTCTTTTTCTGTCAGTGCGGCAGCAGACAAGCCACCACCTTTCTTGTTGATGCCCTTGTTGTTGGACAGGGGACCAGCCACAGTCACAGTGGTAAACACCTTACGGCCTTCAACGCGCTCTACTTTAAGCTGAACACGACCATCGTCGAGCATCAGAATATCGCCAATGCTAACGTCGTCTGGCAGCTCTTTATAGTCGATACCCACCTGAGTTTCGTCGCCTTCGCCCTTGCCCAGCTCCGCATCCAGGATAAATTCCTGACCTAAGGCCAACTGAACTTTACGGTTGTCTTTAAAGGTGGAAACACGGATTTTGGGACCCTGGAGATCGCCCAGGATGGCGACATGTACGCCAAGCTCTTTGGCAATCGCGCGGGTGCGGGTTGCACGCTCGAGATGATCTTCTGGGGAACCATGGGAGAAGTTGAGTCTGACTACGTTAGCACCAGCCGCGATAATGCGGCGCAGGTTATCGTCACGGTCTGTGGCTGGGCCAAGGGTAGTAACGATTTTGGTTCTGCGGAACATGAGTTACTCCGTTAAGTTTCAAGTTAATCTGAAGACTATATTAACAGACATTGGCGCATTATGTAGGAAAGTTACAAACAAAATGATCTATCTCAAGCTTTTTATTTTTGTGAGAAACCGCCGGTTTTCGGCGGGTAAATGGTAGTCAGCGCGGTGTCTGACTACCAAATTTGGGTTGGAATCAACTTACAGGATCGGGTCTTTATTGATCCTGGATTCTTTCAAGGCTTCTTTTACGCGCTTCAGGCTGTCCCTGAATCTTGGACCGCGTCTTAAGGTAAATCCAGTCGCCAGCACATCAATTACAACTAATTGCGCAAGGCGCGACGCCATTGGCAGATACATGTCGGTATCTTCGGGTACTTCCATGGTCACAGACAAAGTACACTCAACCGATAATGGCGAGTTCCTGGCGGTAATACCTATTACGGCTGCGCCGTTTTCGCGGGCGAGTCTTGCTATATCAATCAGTGACTTGGTGCGACCTGTGTGGGAGATAAGTACGACTACGTCTCCTTCATTGCTGTTGATACAACTCATGCGCTGCATCAGCACGTCATCGAAGCAAATGACAGGCACGTTGAAGCGGAAAAATTTATTTTGGGCATCGTGGGCCACAGCGGCCGAAGCCCCGAGGCCGAAGAACGAAATGGTTTTGGCCTGTGTCAGTATATCTACTGCTTTATTGATGGCCTGCATGTCGAGGCTCTGACGGGCAGTATCGAGGGAAGCCATTGAAGATTCGAATATTTTAGTGGTGTAAGACTCAGGCGAGTCGTCTTCTTCCACGTGTCTGCTGACATAGGGTGTGCCGTTGGCAAGACTTTGGGCCAGATGTAACTTAAAATCAGGAAAGCCCTTGGTATCAAGGCGACGGCAGAAACGGTTTACCGTAGGCTCACTCACATCGGCCATTTTGGCCAGGGTTGCGATACTGGAGTGGATCGCCGTTTGGGGAGAGGCCAGAATCACTTCGGCAACTTTGCGTTCTGACTTGCTGAATTGGTTTAGACTTTTCTGGACCTTTTCTAGGGTATTCATACGCGTACGTCCGCTATTGATGAAGGTGTTATTTTTTTATTTTCTGATCACAGCGTTTCAATTTGCTGCCTGGATCACAAAGTGGTTTGCCGCTTACAGTTTTCGCGGTGATTTCACACCAACTTATTACTGCCAACAGTAATTTAAGCACAAAAATAATAACAGAATTCATGTTTAACTGCCTAGTAAGACGGTGTAGACGATTTTTCAAAATATGGATGCATAAATCAGATTCTGTTGTTATATTACAACAAAAGGGCTTCTAGCCGTCCAGCATACGGCTAAGCCGATTACAAAGGAGAGCTTGCAGCAATGGGCAATACAACATCAGGGGCAAAGGCTTGTGATTTTGTCCTTTTCGGTACCAAAGGTGACTTGGCGAGGCGTAAACTGCTCCCGTCTCTATACCAGTTGGATAAAGCAACACTGCTTCACAACGACACCAAAATCATCGGTGTTGCCAAAGATGCATTCTCTACTGAAGAATTCCGTGAACTCGTTAAAACAGCGCTGACCACCTTCGTTAAAGATCCCCTCTGTGAAGCCACCATCGCCAGATTTGTCAGTCGGTGTCATTACGTTGGTACCAATTTCACCGAATCAGAAGGCTACAGCGCATTCCACGAGCTGCTCGAGCCTGAAAAGCGGGTAATGGTGAACTACTTTGCTACGCCACCTGCCATTTTCGGCGATATCTGCCGTTGCCTTCACGAGCAAAACCTGATTTTCCCTGATACCCGCGTTGTCCTCGAAAAACCCATAGGCTCCGATCTCGAATCTTCCCGGGTTATCAATAACCAGGTTTCTCAATACTTCAATGAGAATCAGGTTTATCGCATTGACCATTATCTGGGTAAAGAGACGGTGCAAAACCTCATCGCTCTGCGTTTTGCCAATTCGCTCTTTGCTTCCAAATGGGATAACCGCACTATCGATCATGTGCAGATTACGGTCGCTGAGGAAGTGGGTATTGAGGGCCGCTGGGGTTATTTCGATAAAGCTGGCCAGATGCGTGACATGATCCAAAACCACCTGTTGCAGGTACTCACACTGGTTGCCATGGATCCCCCGGTGAATCTGGATGCTGACTCTATCCGTGATGAAAAGGTGAAAGTGCTTAAGTCACTGCGCCCCATCAATATGGATAACGTCAATGAAAACACCGTGCGCGGCCAATATTCCGCGGGTTTCCTGAAAGGCAGTCCAGTTCCCGGCTACCTCGAAGAAGAAGGCGCCAACGTTAATTCCAACACTGAAACCTTTGTGGCACTGCGTGTGGATATTGACAACTGGCGTTGGGCTGGCGTGCCTTTTTATCTGCGCAGCGGCAAACGTATGCCGTTCAAGAGTTCAGAGATTGTGGTGTACTTTAAAAACCCACCGCACAACCTGTATCGCTCCAGCTACCGCAACCTGCCACCGAACAAGTTGACTATCCGTCTGCAACCCCATGAAGGTGTTGAAATCCAGATGATGAATAAGGTGCCGGGCCTCGAGCAAAAGACCCGACTGCAAACCACCAAGCTGGATCTCAGTTTCTCAGACACCTTCAAAAACGAGCGTATCGCCGATGCTTACGAACGTTTGTTGCTTGAAGCCATGTTGGGTAACCAGGCGCTGTTTGTTCGCCGCGATGAAGTCGAGCAGGCGTGGACCTGGGTTGATGGCATTATTCAGGCGTGGGAAGCGGGTAATGAAAGACCAAAGGCTTATCCAGCCGGCACTTGGGGACCAGTGGCCTCGGTAGCGCTCATTACCAAAGACGGGCGTTCATGGGATGAATAAGGAGGCCAAGGTGCTGAAAGAAGCTGTATTTAAATCATTCGATAACACAGATTCGCTGGAAACTCAGCTGGCAGACCGCATCGCGCGCCAACTACAGGATGCTGTGGATGCCCGTGGCAAGGCGAGTCTGGTGGTGAGTGGCGGCTCTACGCCGCTCAAACTGTTCAAGGCGCTGTCCGTTAAAGCCATCGACTGGAATGAAGTGTTTGTGACGCTGGCGGATGAGCGCTGGGTCGACAACGACCACAAAGATTCGAACGAGCGTCTGGTGCGGGAAAACCTGCTGCAGCACCGCGCAGCGTCAGCCAAATTCCGCGGCCTTAAGAATATGTTTGCCAGTGCAGAAGAAGGCGCAGCCATGACTTCTGAACATTTGGCCAACGTGCCACGCCCGTTCGATGTGGTTGTACTGGGTATGGGTAACGACGGACATACCTGTTCCTGGTTCCCTTGCTCTGGCGATTTGAATCGGGCGCTCGATAGTGAAGCCCTGTGTGAGGCCGTGACACCAACAACGGCGCCCCATGAGCGGATCACACTGACCAAAAAAGCAATTCTCAACACCCGCCAAATCTATTTGCATCTGGTGGGTGAACAAAAGCTCAGCGTCTATCGCCAGGCGCTCGAAAGCGACGATGTTAAAGCGATGCCAATTCGTGTGGTATTGGGTCAACACAAGACACCAGTCGATGTGTATTGGAGCGCTTAAGGAGGCAAGTTATGCACCCCGTAGTCAAATCGGTGACCGACAGGATCATCGAACGCAGTAAAGAAAGTCGCAGTGCTTACCTGGCTGCGCTGCAAGAAGCCCGAAGCGGCAAGGTTCACCGCTCAGCTCTGAGCTGCGGTAACTTGGCCCATGGTTTTGCGGCCTGTGGCGCTGACGATAAACAGTCACTGCGCCAACTGACCAAGGTCAACATTGGTATTGTGACCGCCTTCAACGATATGCTGTCAGCTCACCAACCCTACGAGCATTATCCTGCGCTGCTTAAAGCAGCCTGTAATGAGGTTGGCAGTGTTGCACAGGTAGCAGGCGGCGTACCCGCCATGTGTGATGGCGTCACTCAGGGACAGCCTGGGATGGAACTCTCGCTCCTGTCCCGTGAGGTAATTGCCATGGCAACCGCCGTAGGCCTGTCCCACAACATGTTTGATGGCGCGCTGCTACTTGGGGTGTGCGACAAAATCGTTCCCGGTTTGCTTATTGGCGCCATGAGTTTTGGCCACCTGCCCATGCTGTTTGTGCCGGCGGGCCCTATGCGCTCTGGCATACCCAATAAAGAAAAGGCACGTGTGCGGCAGAAATTTGCGGAAGGCAAGGTAGACCGTGAAGCCCTGCTTGAGGCCGAAGCCAGCTCTTATCACAGCGCCGGTACCTGTACTTTCTACGGCACTGCCAACTCCAACCAGTTGGTGCTTGAGGTGATGGGGCTGCAGTTGCCTGGTTCTTCATTTGTGAACCCGGATGACCCACTGCGTAATGAACTCAGCAAGATGGCGGCCAAGCAGGTGTGCCGTTTGACCGAACACGGGCTGCAGTATTCACCCATAGGTGAGATAGTGAATGAGAAGTCCGTGGTCAACGGCATAGTCGCATTGCTTGCCACCGGCGGTTCAACCAACCTGACCATGCACATAGTGGCTGCGGCGAGAGCCGCCGGCATCATTATCAACTGGGATGATTTCTCTGAGTTGTCCGATGCAGTGCCTTTGCTTGCCCGGGTTTATCCCAATGGTCATGCGGATATCAACCACTTCCACGCCGCAGGTGGCATGGCGTTTCTGATGAAGGAGCTCCTGGATGCGGGGCTTATCCACGAAGATGTGAACACTGTAGCGGGTTTCGGCCTGCGCCGTTACACCCAGGAACCCCGTCTGATTGATGGTCAACTGACCTGGGTTGATGGTCCTGTTACCAGTTTGGACAGCGAAGTACTGCGCGGTGTTGCAGAGCCGTTCCAGTCAAATGGCGGCCTGAAACTGATGAAGGGTAACCTTGGCCGAGCCGTTATCAAGGTGTCAGCGGTACAGGAACAACACCGAATTGTGGAAGCCCCTGCGGTGGTGATTGACGACCAGAATAAACTGGATGCGCTCTTCAAAGCAGGCGAGCTTGATCGCGATTGCGTGGTGGTGGTTAAAGGGCAGGGGCCGAAAGCCAACGGCATGCCCGAACTGCACAAGTTGACTCCCATCCTGGGCACATTGCAGGACAGAGGCTTTAAGGTGGCGCTGATGACTGACGGCCGTATGTCTGGAGCGTCAGGCAAGGTGCCCGCAGCTATCCATCTCACACCAGAAGCTTTGGATGGCGGCCTTATCGCCAAAGTGCAGGATGGCGACCTTATTCGTATCAACGCCATCACCGGTGAATTGTCCTTGTTGGTTTCGGCAACAGAACTTGAAAGCCGTACAGCCGCACCGGTGGAATTAAGAAAGTCCCGTTTCGGCATGGGCAGGGAACTTTTTGGAGCGCTCAGACAAAATCTCAGCAGCCCCGAAACCGGCGCCCGCTGCACTGAAGCAATCGATGAACTTTATTGAGCCTGAAAGGATACAACCGATGTCTGAGAATAACTGGTCTTTGCAACCACAAGATATTTTTAAGCGCAGTCCGATTGTGCCCGTTATGGTCATCAATAAGCTGGAACATGCGGTGCCATTGGCGAAAGCCCTGGTTGCCGGCGGGATAAGTGTGCTTGAGGTAACGCTGCGCACTTCCTGTGCACTGGAAGCCATCAGCAAAATTGCCGCTGAAGTGCCAGAAGCACTCGTTGGCGCCGGTACCATTCTTAACGAAGATCAGCTTCGTCAGGCGGTTGAGGCCGGTGCGCAGTTTATCATCACACCGGGCGCATATCCGGAGCTCTTGAAAACAGCCATGCAAGGCACTGTGCCTCTCATCCCCGGTGTCGCCAGTATTTCTGAAGTGATGGCAGGTATGGCCCTTGGTTATCGCCACTTTAAGTTTTTCCCTGCAGAAGCTTCGGGTGGGGTGAATGCACTGAAAGCATTCCAGGGACCTCTGGCAGACATTCGTTTTTGTCCTACCGGTGGCATCACGCCTTCAAGTTATCGCGATTATCTGGCATTAAAGAATGTCGATTGCATTGGTGGCAGCTGGATTGCACCCACAGATGCAATGGAAGCGGGCGACTGGGACAGGATCACCAGCCTCTGTAAAGAAGCGCTGGCCGGCCTGAACTAAGCTGACGCCTTCACTTAAACAGTCGATTCGTAAAAGCCCCGCACCCGCGGGGCTTTTTTATGGGCATCTACTTACGATGACGTTGCAATCAATAGCTGCTTGTTGAAGGAATAAAGCAGACATGTGGCGTAGTGGCGTACGCTTGATATTGCTCTGGATTTGGTACTAAGGCGAGCATTGCCTGTGTGACCGGAGCATAATCAAAGCAGCACGTGGCCAACAGACGCTGAACCATCTTTGCTTGTTAGCTATCTGGTTCCTATCTTGGCTTGGCCATCAGGGCTAAAAGCTGAATAAAGAAACGGAGTAGGGCAGCTGATACCAACTTTGGGTTCTATATATAACAGAATATATAGCAGCATATATAGCTGCGGCTCCTCTGACGATGGCGCTCAACCAAACAAGGCCATAGAGGGACCTGAGGTTTGCAGCTTCTGACTTCTCGGTTAGGCAGAAGTAAGGAGTGAGCAGTAAGGGATAGTTGGTAATTGCAGCGAACGCCTGAAAACCACATCAGCAGCGGAACGCAGGCAACAAAAAAGGCCCCGAAGGGCCTTTTTATGATTGAGAACGTTTTTACTTGGCGTTCATCAAAGCAACGGCGTTGTCCAGCATACGGTTGCTGAAGCCCCACTCGTTGTCGTACCAAGCCATCACTTTTACCAAACGACCACTCACGCGGGTTTGGGTGGCGTCAAAGTTGGAAGAGTAGGCGTTGTGGTTGAAGTCGATAGATACCAGCGGCTCTTTATTTACTGCCAAAACCTGGCTCAATACTTCATCGGCAACCAGCGCTTTTTCGATGATTTCATTCACTTCGGCTACTGTGGTGTCACGTGAAGCGATGAATGACAGGTCAACCAGAGACACGTTAACCGTAGGCACGCGAACAGCCAGACCGTCGAACTTGCCTTGCAGTTCAGGAACTACCAGACCTACCGCCGCAGCAGCACCGGTCTTGGTTGGGATCATGGACATGGCAGCAGCTCGGGCGCGGCGCAGGTCACTGTGATACACGTCAGACAGACGCTGGTCGTTGGTGTAGGCGTGGATGGTGGTCATCAGGCCAGATTCGATACCAATGGCATCGTTTAATGGCTTGGCGAAAGGTGCCAGACAGTTGGTCGTGCATGATGCGTTGGAAATCACAGTCATATCACTGGTCAACACCTGCTGGTTCACACCGTATACCACTGTGGCGTCAACGTTCTTGCCGGGGGCAGAGATAATCACTTTCTTGGCACCGGCATTCAGGTGTGGCTGTACGGCTTCTTTGGATGTGAAGATACCGGTACATTCAAACACCACGTCAACGTTAAGGTCGGCCCATGGCAACTTGGCAGGGTCACGCTCGGAGAAGGTGAGGATCTTGTCGCCATTGACATAAATGGCTTCAGCATCGTTTTCAACTTTGGCGTTGAAACGACCGTGTACGGAGTCGTACTTGGTCAGGTGAGCGTTGATGGAAGCGTCGCCGAGATCATTGATGGCAACGATTTCGATTGGGTAGTCTTTGTCGCTTTCGTACAGTGCACGCAGTACATTGCGACCGATACGGCCATAGCCGTTAATTGCTACGCGGATAGTCATTTCATATCCCTCTGTGATTATAAACGATATCTGGTAGTAAAATTACCAAATTGTTCGATTTCGTCAAGTTAAATCCCAGTTCTAACCCGTTTTTCACCGCAATAATCGTTATATTTTTACATTGGTCTCGCTTTTTAAAAATGAACAGCCACTAATGTGATGTAGATGGGGCAACTGGCTCAGTTTTTGCCCGCTCCGTGGCTGGTTCCGATCTCAAGCGTTTCTCAATAGCGCTCCCGGCGAAATTACCGGAGATCACTGCTTTGGCAAGTTGCTCTGCCTCGCTATCAAGTGACTCAGCCTTAGTTTTATCGCCGGCCAGCAATGCCAACATTTGTGCTTCGTTTACGCTCTGGCTGGTCAATACAATATTTGCCCTGGAATAAAGATAGCTGCCTTCCAAGTCTCCGAGGGTCCGTGAAGCAGTTGCAAGCCCGAGTAACCAGTCGGGGTCGAGATGTTTTTCGTCCACCATCCCCAACACATCAAGGTACAACTTTTTGGCCCTCGCAGCGTCAGTCTTAAGGTAGTAAATCGCGAGCTTGGATAAGAGTTCAGGGTCGGAAATTCGCCCTTCTTTTTCCGCATTGATAAGCACGGAGAGACTTTTTGCGTCGTCCAGTCGGGACCAGTGGTAGTAGGCGAGGTAGGGATCCTGGCTGCCTTTGGTCGATTCCTGAAGTTCTTCAAGGTTCTGCACGCTGACCCCAAAGGCCCTTAATCTGTCATTGGTGCGCTGAACATTGACCTTATGCTGTACCCCGGAAGCCAACTCAATGCATTTTGAGTAAACCTCAAGAAATCTGAGCTGGTCGTAAATTTGCTTTCCAGTGGGGTCGGGTGTGGTTTTGAGGATAAAACGCTGCCGGATGAGATCACCTTTCTCATATCGGCACCAACTGTCCTTGTGCAGGTCTTCGCAAAGTTCGGGATTATTTTTACAGATCATGTCTGAGTTTCGGTCATTATCGCAGCCAAAAAGCACAAAACTACCTGCGACAACCGCAAATGATGTAAACATTACAAAAAAAGGTCTGTCTTTGTGACTTTTCACTGCACTTTCTCTAATAAAATTACAAACTTAGCGAAAATATCTTTCTGGCAAGGCGGAGGAAGTTTCATTACAATAGCGCCGACCTGAAATGGGACTGCGGTCCCGGATAAATCTGATTATGGTCGTTTCTGTTTGTTACTCAAACCTTTCTGTAAATAAATATAGAAAAGTGAGATAAAGGACCTGTACATGAGTGCTGATAAACACCTGCAAAGCTGGCAAGAAAGATTTGAACTGGCCGAGGCTATGCAACCTCTGCTGGGTAAACTGTATCGCAACCAAGGTGTAGAAGTTGTTGTCTATGGCAAGCCTTTGCTGAACGCCTCTACCATCGATATCATCAAGGCTCACCGTCTGGTGCGTCGCCACGTGGGTGACAAACTGCGTCTGCGCGAAAGCTTCCCCTTTATTGAGGCGCTGAGCAAACTGGCAGTCAAGCAGTGTAAAGTGGATATCGGCAAATTGGCCGTCAATTACTGGCGCAACCAC
Source organism: Shewanella litorisediminis (assembly GCF_016834455.1). Taxonomy (NCBI): domain Bacteria; kingdom Pseudomonadati; phylum Pseudomonadota; class Gammaproteobacteria; order Alteromonadales; family Shewanellaceae; genus Shewanella; species Shewanella litorisediminis. The sequence continues at coordinate 2,091,578 of NZ_CP069213.1, read as the reverse complement.
AGCGATGCCAGTGAAATCGAGGCCTACATGGCTTCTGAATTGGCCAGCGCCATCGATCATGCTGATGAAGTAGAACCAAGAGACGTGGTGCTTTATGGTTTCGGTCGTATTGGCCGCTTGTTGGCGCGCCTTTTGATTGAACGCACCGGTCGCAGCAATAAGCTGCGTCTGCGCGCCATCGTTATCCGTGGTGGCCGTGCCGGCGACCTCGAAAAGCGTGCCAGCCTGCTGCGTCGTGATTCAGTACATGGTCCTTTCAATGGTTCCGTGGAAATCGACGAAGAAAACAACGCGTTGATTGCCAACGGTACCTACATCCAAATCATCTATGCCAATGGCCCGGAAGAAGTGGATTACACCAAGTACGGTATTAAAAATGCACTGGTTGTCGATAATACGGGCGTATGGAAAGATGAATCCGGTCTGGGTCTGCACCTGAAGAGTCCCGGCGCTGCCAAGGTACTGCTGACAGCTCCTGCCAAAGGCAACATCAAGAACATCGTATTTGGTGTTAACGATAACGATATTCTCGATGAAGACACTATCGTATCCGCCGCATCCTGTACCACCAACGCCATCACCCCTGTGCTGAAGGCTATCAACGACAAGTACGGTATTGAAAACGGTCACGTGGAAACCATCCACTCGTATACCAATGACCAGAATCTTATCGATAACTACCACAAGGCCGATCGCCGTGGTCGCAGCGCGCCGTTGAACATGGTTATCACTGAAACCGGTGCTGCCAAGGCCGTTGCCAAGGCGCTGCCGGTACTGGCAGGTCGTTTGACCGGTAACGCCATTCGCGTACCAACGCCAAACGTGTCTATGGCCATTCTGAGCCTGAATTTGAACAGCGAAACCAGCAAAGACGACATCAACGACTACCTGCTGGACGTGGCGCTGCATTCACCGCTGCAAAATCAAATCGATTTCACCAACTCTACTGAAATCGTATCAAGCGATCTGGTGGGTTCCCGTTACGCTGGCGTAGTGGACTCACAGGCCACTATCGCTGATGGTAAGCGTGCGATTCTGTACGTGTGGTATGACAACGAGTTTGGTTACAGCTGCCAGGTAGTGGGTGTGATGCAGAAAATGCTCGGGCTTAACCACCTGTCTCTGCCCCTGTCTGAATAAAGACAAGGCACACAAAAAGCCCGGCATTGCCGGGCTTTTTTATGCTTAGCACAATAATGCAGCACATGGACTGCCCAGAATAAAAAAGCCATTGACTGAGGGGGGTAAAAAGGTAGAATGCATCTCGCTGACGGGATGACCGTCACCCCGAAGAGACGCGACATTAGCTCAGTTGGTAGAGCGATACCTTGCCAAGGTATAGGTCATCGGTTCGAACCCGATATGTCGCTCCAGCTTCTCAAGGGACCTGTTAAGGCGCGATGGCAGAATGGCTATGCTGCGGATTGCAAATCCGTCGATCTCGGTTCGACTCCGGGTCGCGCCTCCACTTTAAAGTCACAGAATACCCCTCAAAGCAAATCTCGTTTCGTCACACTTCTTACGCATTATTTGATGAATATTCATCTATTAAAGATTTTCATCGAGAATCTTTAGCCAACGCTACATTACGCTAAGCAGCAATGCTATAACTATGCGGTTTTCATTACCTCCATTCTAAAGGATAGATCCCATGATATTTTCCCAGGTTGTACCCGCACCCGCCGATCCGATTTTAGGTCTGACCGATGCCTTCAAGGCCGATCCCCGGACCGATAAAGTCAATCTTGGGGTTGGGATCTATAAAGATGAGGCAGGGCAGACGCCGGTGTTGAAATCGGTTAAGCAGGCTGAGGCTATCCTGCTCGCCGAAGAGAGCACCAAAAACTACCTGGGTATTGAAGGCGTTGCCCTGTACAACAAGGTTGTGCAGGAGCTGCTGTTTGGTGCGTCCCACACGGTGACTGACGACGGCCGGGCCGTGACTGCCCAGGCTCCCGGTGGAACCGGCGCGCTGCGTGTCGCGGCTGAATTTGTGGTCCGTAATACCCAAAGCCGTGTAATTTGGGTCAGCAACCCAACCTGGGCCAACCACCAAAACATTTTTGAAACAGCTGGCCTCAGTGTAAAAGAATACGGCTACTATGATGCAGCCAACCATGATATTGATTTTGACGCCATGCTGACCTCCCTTGCCGCCGCTGAGCAAGGTGACCTGGTGTTGCTCCATGGCTGCTGCCATAACCCAACCGGAATAGATTTGACTCTGGCACAATGGCAACAGGTTGGGGAACTTTGTGCAGCCAAAGGCTTGGTTCCTCTGTTCGACTTTGCCTACCAGGGTTTTGGCCGTGGCATTGAAGAAGATGCAGAAGGGCTGCGTTTGGTCGCGTCCATGGTGCCGGAGCTGCTTATCGCCAACTCCTTCTCGAAAAACTTCGGTCTTTACAATGAGCGTATTGGCGCTGTCACCCTGGTTGCCGCCACAGCGGAAGAAGCGAAAGTCTCATTCAGCCAAATCAAACGTACCATTCGCGCAAATTATTCCAACCCGCCGGCCCACGGTGCGTTGATTGTGAGCACCATTCTTAGCCGTCCTGAGCTTAAAGCTGCATGGGAGCAAGAGCTGGCAGAAATGCGCGAACGTATTGCCCAGATGCGAACCTTATTTGTTGAGAGCCTGGCTGCAGCCGGCGTATCACAGGATTTTTCGTTCATCAGCCGTCAAATGGGAATGTTCAGTTTCTCCGGGCTTAACAAGGCGCAGGTAGAAACACTCAAAACTGAGTATGGTGTATACATAGTAGGCTCTGGCCGAATCAGTGTTGCCGGCATGACCAAAACCAACATGCCTGTTATCTGCAGCGCCATTGCCGCAGTACTGTAAGTTGGTATAAATACAAAAAGGCTGCCCTGTGCAGCCTTTTTTGCTTATGTGAGGGGCATAACGTTTTGCCAGGCGATGCGCTTTCAGGCAATCAGGCGCTTACGACCCAGAGGTGCCATGATGGCTTTGGCGAGTGCCTGGGTATCATGCAATCCTTGATGATGCTTGCTGCGTAGCGGCTGATAATGACAAATCCCATCAGTGAACTCCTGCTCTGCATGGCATAAAACCCGCTCGATGATGGGTTTGCCTATCAACTGATGACACCATTCAATACGCTCATTCAAGGTTAAATGGTTTGCTGCGGCAGAAACTTCGGCAGTGAGGTTATCTATTAAAATGACCTTGGCTTTGGCACGGCGGATTGATTCTGCAATTTTTGGCAGCAGCAGCGCTGGCAGGGTAGAGGTCAAAAAGCTCCCGGGCCCAAGTACAATTAAATCCGCTTCTTCTATGGCGAGGCACGCCTCATGGGTAGGTTCAACCATGGGCTCCAGAGACAGTGCTATGGGGTGGCTCTCGAGCTTATCCACGTCCAATTCACCAAATACGCGGTTCCCGCAGGCCTCCAGCGCCACTAAATGAGTGGGTTGCTCAGACATGGGGATGAGTTTGCACTCGATTTTAAGCATGCCGCGAATGAGATTTACCGCATCCAACGGACGAACGCAAAGCCTATCTAGCGCATAAAGGATAAGGTTACCGAGATTATGGCCTCCGAGTTCGGTCTCACCTTCAAAGCGATACTCAAACAAAAGAGACCCGACGGAAGGACGGTCTGCCAGCTGTGACAGGCAGTTGCGCAAATCGCCCCAGGCGATGCAATCATGTTGAGCGCGCAGACGACCCGTTGAACCACCGTTGTCTGTGGTTGCCACTATGCCGGTCAATTTGGGACCAAGAAAAGAAAGACTCGAAAGCACTCGCCCAAGGCCATGTCCACCACCGATGGCAACGACCTTTCGATATTCATTGAATTGCAATATGTCCATATTCAGCTTCCTTGATGCACTTACAACACCGACAGCCCTTGTCGGTTACATACGCCATACAGTTTAGGTAAACCGCTGAGATTATACAGTCATAAATTTTGCGATGGGAACAGGATCACATATAATTTTGTCCGCGACACCAAACTCGCAGTCACAGTGAGAGTAACTATTTGAAAACCGGTAAAATATCAACACTTATCCTCGCTTTCGCACTCTGCTTCGTGGTGATTCTGCTGTTGAGAGTCAGCCTGATCCCGGAACTGGAAGTAAAAGGTAAGTCTTTGAGAGTATTACCAACGCTTTCACAGACTACACGATTGCCTGATTTCGATGCCTATTCCGACGTTGCAGATAAAAAGAGTGCGTTTTTCGAGTTTTTACGCCCCATAGTGCAGGATATCAACCAAGCGACGCTCAAAAAAAGACGTTTCGTTTCCGAGATCTTGTTGAAATTGGACTCGGGAAAAGCACTTTCCAACAAGGAACTGCAACGATTATCCTCCTTGGGCGTCGAATATGGCCTGCTTGATGCTGAGCAAATCCCGGAAAACAGCGCAGCCCAATCCAGGCAGCTGGCACATGGCCTGCTGAAACGCATTGATATAGTCCCTGAATCACTGGTGTTGGTGCAGGCTGCCAACGAGAGTGGATGGGGCAGTTCCCGTTTTGCCCGCGAAGGGCTGAATCTTTTCGGGCAATGGTGTTACACCAAAGGTTGTGGCATGGTTCCTTCTGCCAGAGCGCAGGATATGAATCATGAAGTCACGGTGTTTAACACCGTTGAAGATGCCATCGCCTCTTACATCAATAATCTGAACACGCATTCGGCCTACAAACTATTTCGCGCCATTCGAGCAGAGCAGCGAGCCAAGGGAATAGAGCCTGCGGCAGATGCCCTGGTGTATGGTTTGATTAACTATTCCGAACGACGTGAGGCCTACGTCGATGAATTGCTGCAAATGCTGCGGCACAATAAAGCCTATCTGGAATCCCAAGATGAATCCGACAATCAAACTTTGTCTGCTGTCCAGTCTGATGCTGTCGGTACCGGCGTTAGCCAGTACCGTCTCTCTGGAGTACAGCGGATTTCATGACAGATTAAAACTGGTCAAAAAGGGTGACTTTCCCCAAACCGAACTGACCTTTTCTGTGCCTATGACGCCGGGCTGCACGATAGTAAAGGGTGAAATCACCACAGACTCCAAGCGTTTCCCGCTCACCATAACCGATGATCAGCGCTTGTTTGTACCTTTTGATGACGATTTAAAGCTGGCAAGAGCGCTGGTTAACATAGAAACCGATGGTGATGCATCGCGTTGCGGACTCAGCCTCCAGGTCAGGGAGCGGGTTCCTCGCGCTCAGTATTCGGGGGAAGCGCTTGCTGAACTGAAATCCGAAATGGACAGCTTACAGGCATCGTTACAAGGCTTCCCAATGAAGTATTTCGCAAGGGAGTCTGATGGCATACGTTTTGAGTTCTCCCAAGAGGGCAAGCTTGCCACACTTGATGGCAGCGAAAAACTGCTTCAAAAGGAGTTTATTGTTACAACCGAAGAGCTTGCTCGAATTACACAACTGGGTTTTTCAGAAGCTCCACTCATTGTCAGCCCCTGGTACAGTCAATCCAAATAGCGCGAATAAAGGTTACCAAAAAGCCCGCTTAATGCGGGCTTTTTGTTTTTGACTATGTCTTTACTGTCGGTCTTGAGTGACCTGCAGGCATCAGGGGGTGAATGTCGACACCACATCGATGCGTGTTCCCTGACGCTTGCTTGCTTCGTCCAGGTTGATGTGGCCACTGTTGGCAGTGTCCATAAAGTCAAATGCGGGTAAGTCCGCTTCTGCCACATCCCCACGAAACTCAGCATTCGGATCCTGCTTCAGAGAGACAAAGTCGAACTGCTCGCGGTCTACGCCCTGAGAAGGCGCAGTATTCTGCATGGCGGTAAAGATGGTTTCAATGCGACCTGGGTGCTGACGATCCCATTGCTTGAGCATATCTTTTACCGCGGCGCGCTTAAGATTTTCCTGTGAACCACAGAGGTTGCAGGGAATGATGGGGAACTGTTTGAGCTCTGCGTATTCTGCTATGTCCTTTTCGCGGCAATAGGCGAGGGGGCGGATCACCACGTTGGCACCGTCGTCCGAGAGGAGCTTGGGCGGCATGGCTTTCATTTTGCCGCCATAGAACATGTTCAGGAACAGGGTTTCGATAATGTCATCCCTGTGATGCCCCAGTGCGATTTTGGTGGCACCAATCCGCTGGGCAAAGCCATAGAGCGTGCCTCGACGCAGGCGTGAACACAAAGAACAAGTGGTTTTGCCTTCCGGTATTTTGTCTTTAACGATGGAGTAAGTGTCTTTCTCCAGAATATGAAAAGGCACGCCCAGGGTTTCAAGGTAGGCAGGCAAGACATGCTCAGGAAAACCCGGCTGCTTCTGGTCCAGGTTAACGGCCACAATTTCAAAAGAAACGGGGGCACGTTGCTGCAGATTGATGAGAATATCCAGCATGGCATAGCTGTCCTTGCCACCGGACAGACAGCACATGACTCTGTCGCCTTCTTCAATCATGTTGTAATCAGCAATAGCGCTGCCTACTTCGCGGCGCAGCCGTTTTTGAAGTTTATTGAGGCGGGTAGTTTGTTTTTTGGAAAGTTCGTCTTGCACTACATCTGACATAAAAAAGCGCCCGGTAACCTAGGTTTCAGGGCGCGTATTATTCCAGCTTAGCGGCTTAGGGTAAAGCGTTAGCCTTCCTGAAGCGGCGATTTATATCCATCGGGTTTGATGGCGAGTAAGTCGCAATTCAGACTGTCAATTACGTGCTCAGCGGTGTTGCCGATAAGCGCGGCGGAAAGTCCGGTGCGGCCCACCGTTCCCAGAATGACTAACTCCGCATCAAGCTCAACTGCAAGCTCGGGGATCACGTCTTCGGGCAAGCCTTCTTTGACATGGCATGCCTCGATGGGGATCTCGTAGCTGGAAGCCAGATATTGCACCCGCTGCTCGTGCTGCATGCGAATGGATTCGTTATAGCTGTGTGCGTCAAAGTCCGGCAGCTCTATCGCGAGGTTAACCGGCGTGCCCGGATAGCCGTTGACCAAATGGACCTTGGCATCGAACTGCGCCGCCAGGCTTTGGGCGTATTCGATGACTTTGCCGTTCAGTGCCTGATGCTCTGGATCTTCTGTTGCCACGTTCACCGCACACAGGATTCTACCGCCGACTGGCCAATCATGTTCCTTGACCAACAACACGGGAACAGGGGCTTTACGCATCAGGTGCCAGTCAGTGGGGGTGAAGATCACGGCTTTGAGTTTGTCATGCTCGTGAGTGCCTTTCACAATCAGGTCGAAGTTACCTTCAATGGCATGATTGATGATGCTTTCGAACGGGCGGTTGTGCCACACCACCTGAGTTTGGATTTCCATCCCATTGCGTGTGAAGGGGGCTATCAAATCACCAAGCCAGGCTACGCGCTGATCGATAACACCCTTACGCATGGCTTCACGCTCATGGGCGGACAGGATGGATGTCATCTCGTAGGAAAAATCGAAGATAGACAGGAAAACGGTGATAGAGGCCTGATTCTTTTCGGCAAGCGCGACGGCGCGCTCCAGTGCAGGTTGCTTATCTTTGGTAGGGTCAACAACGACCAGTAACTTTTTATATTCCTTCATGGCGGCCTCCTGAGTAGCTGTCATTCATCTACCATAATGAACCGGACAGGCTATGCTGCATTGCTTTAGATCAATGACTTGCTTTTATCTCGCGATACGGGCATTTCCTGCGAGCCCGTTCAGCCCCGCAAAGTCAATGATGGTGATGTACTTGCCTTTGACTTCGATAAGCTCGGACTTCTGGAATCGACCCAATAAACGGCTGATGGTTTCTACTGTTAAGCCCAGATAATTGCCGATGTCACCGCGGGTCATGGTTAAGCGGAACTCACGCTGAGAAAAGCCGCGGTTGGCATAACGGGTCGCCAGGTTAGCGATAAAAGCCGCCAAACGCTCTTCAGCATTCTTCTTACTGAGGAGCAGGATCATCTCCTGATCCGACATAATTTCGTTGCTCATTAAACGCATAATTTGCTGGCGCAGTTTGGGCATGGTGCCTGAGAGCTCATCCAGTGTATTGAAGGGAATTTCACATACCATGGAAGTTTCCAGCGCCTGGGCAAAACTTTGGTGGGTATTGGCGTGGATGCCGTCAAAACCGATAACATCGCCAGCCAGGTGGAAACCGGTAATCTGCTCGTCGCCTTGTTCGGTGATGGTGTAGCTTTTAATGGTGCCGGAACGAATGGCGTAGAGTGATTTAAGTGAGTCGCCGGACTTAAAAATTTGCTCGCCTTTCTGAATGGGCTTTTTACGCTCAATAATATTATCCAATTGATCCAATTCGTTGGCGTTGAGCGTGAAGGGAATACACAGGGTGCCCATGCTGCAATCGTGACAGTGAATGGTGCAACCAGTGGCGGCGGGGCGGCGATGTTTATTTTGATCGATTGGCATTATTCGTTCCCAAACCTGTTGATTAACTACATGTTAACTTAATTGCACCCGCCGGGCTAGCCAAGCTGGGCGACACCAATATATAAGGTTTGTACCCCAAAGGCTACGAGTAGCGCCCCGGAGAACCAGCGAACGGTTCGTCGCTGTAACCACCCCATCAGTGACTTGGCTGCCACCCCAACGCTCAGCAGTGCCGGTAAGGTACCCAAGCCAAAAAACAGCATGATAAGCGCGCCATCAATGGGATTTGCACTGGCGACGGACCAGGTCAGTGTGGAGTAAACAAGACCACAGGGTAACCAACCCCATACGCTGCCTGCAAGAACCGCTTTGGCACGGGTATCTATGGGAAGCAATCGCTTTCCCAAAGGTTGAATAAGGCGCCACAGACCTTTCCCAAGCTGCTCAATATAAACGACACCGGACCAAAGTTTCGCCACGTAAAGTCCAAGCAGTATCATCATGATACCGGCGAAAAATCGAAGAGAAAGGGTCAGATGCCCTGCGTCAAACAGCAGGCTTAACCCGCCTGTGGCACCACCTGCAATGGCGCCGGCGAGGGTGTAACTTGCGATGCGGCCCCCGTTGTATGCCAATAAAAAGCCGAGGCGGTGGGAAAGGGGATTTTCATGCCGGGAAGGCGCTGGAATTTGGCTGGAAAAGGCGCCGAGCAGGCCACCGCACATGCCAAAACAGTGGACACCGCCCATCAAGCCCACTAAAAAGGCGCCGGAGAGGCTGTAATCCATTAAGGTTTATCCGTTGGCTCAGTGCGTGAAGCCGCTGCGTCGCCGCGAGTGGCGGGTGTATCTTCTTCAAACAAAATGGACGCCCCCTGCCGGTCAAGGTCATCAAACTGTTCTGTTCGAACGGCCCAAAAGAAGACACCAACCGCAATGAGCACAAACAGCATCGCAATGGGAATGAGAATGTAGATGATGCTCACGGTTTTAACCTCAGTAATCTCAAGCTGTTACCCACTACGATCAGCGAGCTGGCAGACATGCCTATGGCGGCGATATAGGGAACCACATGTCCGGTCACTGCAAGTGGCAGTATCAACAGATTGTACCCCAATGCCCAGGCAAGATTCTGCCTGATGATACGATTTGTTTTACATGCGATGTTCATGGCTTCAACAAAACGGTGCAGATGATCACCGAGTAAAATCAGATCGGCACTGTTTTTGGCGATGGCGCTGCCACTGCCCATTGCCACTGAAAGGTCGGCACCGGCGAGCACCGGCGCATCATTAATCCCATCACCAAACATGGCAACAAGAGTGTCAGGGCGTCGAAGGGACTCGACAAGCTCGAGCTTTCCTTTGGGTTTGAGGCCGCCACTTACCTTATCGATACCGAGAGTCGATGCGACGTGTTGCAGGTGGGCCGAGGTATCACCGCTGGCAATCTGCAGTTCGATGTTTTTGGCTTTCAAGGCCTTGATGGTGTCTCTGGCATCGTCCCTGAGCTTATCCTGGATCTCAAACGCGGCAAGCAGGCCTGTGTCATCGCCCAGGTACACCCACTGGCCTGACTGCATGTCGTCTTTGGCAATATTAAGATATTCGGCACTGCCAATCCGGTAGTGCTTGCCGTCGATTGTTCCTTCAACACCTAATCCCACCACATGATGCTGGCCCTGGACTTCGAGTGATGTGGGCATTCTTGCGAATAACCGGGCGATGGGGTGTAAAGAGCCCTGTTCCAATGCGGATGCGAGGTTGAGGGCTCGGGCCTTATCTATGTTGTCGAACAACCGGATGTCGCCAAAACTGAAGTTGCCGCAGGTGAGGGTGCCGGTTTTATCAAATACCACGGTCTTTATTCTGGGCAACTTTTCAAAGACGGCGCCATGGCGGGAAATGATCCCGAGGCGGGTAAAGAGCCCGGTGGCGCAGGTCACTGCTGTGGGCGTGGCAAGGGCGAGGGCACAGGGGCAGGTGGCAACCAACACGGATAGTGTCACCCAAAAAGCATCTTCCGGAGAAATCTGGCGCCATACCACATAAGTGATGGCGGCAATGGTCAATATGGTAGCCGAGAAGTAACGGGCAAGTTTATCTGCGGTAAGGGCAATTGCCGGCTTGGCATTGGAGGCCATTTCCTGGAGGCGGATGATTTCAGCAACCAATTGGTCCTGGCCGATGGCGGTGACTTCAACCTTAATGGGCTGTTCAAGATTGATGGTGCCTGCAAACACCTCTGCGCCGGGTGCCTTGGATACAGGCAACTGCTCACCGGTGAGCATGGACTCGTTGATGCCGGAGATACCGCTGATTATTTTACCATCGGCCGCAATCACGTCCCCGGGGCTGACCAGAATGATGTTGCCGACCTGGAGTTTCTTGGCAGGGATTTCTTCTATGCCATTCTCAGTCACTAACGATGCCGTCAGCGGCACCAGCTTGTGCAGGTTACTTGAGCTGACCGATGCCTTTTGGCGGGCATTTTGCTCGAAATAGCGGCCAAGAAGCAAAAAGAAGGTGAACATGGACACCGACTCGAAATAGACCTCGCCGGTACCATTGATGGTGGCAACGCAGCTTGCTATGTAAGCGCCGCAAATGGCAATGGACACTGAGACGTCCATATTGAGCTTGCCACCCAGGATGGCGCGTATGGCGCTGAAATAAAATGGCTGCGCGGAGTAAAACACGACGGGGGCGGCGAAAATCATGCTTACCCAGCGAAAATAGTCGCGGTACTCGGTTTCCAGGTCGGTAAAGTAGCCGGCATAAAGCGCCAGCGCGAACATCATCACCTGCATGGTGGCAAAACCCGCAAGTCCCAGTCTCAACAGGAAACGGCGGCTGTTGCGCTTGCTGACGACTTCCTGGTCGTCCAGTTGAAAAGGTGCCGCGCTATAGCCAATGCTACCGATAGCAGACAGAATATCGCTCAGCTTAACCAGCCCCGGTTTCCAACGGATAAAAGCGCGCTGAGTGGTGGAGTTCACCTGAATGCGTTCAATGCCTTCAAGCTTTTGCAGCTTATGCTCAATCAGCCAGGCGCAGGCCGCACAGGTGATGCCATCGATACTGAGGGTCACTTCCTCACGGCCATCACGCCCCTGCACAAAGTCCTGTTGTACTTCTGGCAGGTCATAGGCGCTGAAATGGTTGAGGCTATCGGGTACCAGTGCCGTTTGACGATTACCGGGCTCGGTGCGGTACTTGTAATAGGAGAGCAGGCCGGCGTCGACAATCGCCTGAGAGACTGCCTGACATCCAGGGCAACACATCATCTGATCGACATTATCGATTCGGGTGATAAAGCGATTACCGGTCAGGACAGGTTCATTACAGTGAAAACAGGAAATGGTGGTCATAGACGACTCAATTCAGCCAGTGTTCTATGCCTTCAGTGAGCTCAAGGCGCTTTTGCAGGCGCCATTTGCCATCAAAACTCTCAATGCGGACTTCCCAAAAGCCTGAAATAGGCTGGGACGGCGTGATGCGATAAAGTTTGGCGGCATCCTGGGTTACCATGCCCGCAAAATCGCGTTCAGCAAGGGTGGGGTGATAAAAGTTGGTATTCAGCGCCGCGTCATAGGCGGGTCCACCATGCTGTTCGAGGGTGATGGCACCGTCTTTGACTGAAACCAAAAACTGCATACCAATCTGGCGTGCATACTGAATTTTGGACAGGTCCATATTGATGGCCTTGCCCTTTTTGTAATATTCCTCGGCTACCAACGAATCTGAGTTATCCATGGCAATTTTCAGGGTGGTAAAACTTGCGATAACTGCACACATGGGAAGGATAATTAAAAACCAGGGCCAAAACTGCTTATACCAGGCTTGCTGCTTATTCATTGTGTAATACCAAAGGTCGTTTCGTTAGCGATATTCTATCGTTTAATGTCTGAGTTATCACTTAAAAAAAGGCCCCGATGTTATCTCGGGGCCTTGATTTTACTGACGTTAATTACTTGTTGGACAAGCTATAAACGTAGGCAGTGATGACATGGACTTTTTCTTCGCCCAGTACATCTTTCCATGCTGGCATTACGCCGGTACGACCGAACTTGATTGACTCTTCAATCTTGCCGCGGCTACCGCCGTATAACCAAACAGTGTCAGTCAGATCTGGGGCACCCATGAATTTGTTGCCTTTGCCGTCCATACCGTGACAGGCAAAACAGCCTTTCATGAACGAGCCCTGACCTTGAGCGGCCAGTGCGGCATCGTGGTCACCGCCCGAGAGACTGACAACATACTCAGCCAGGCCTGGGATCTCACTGTCGTCGATAGGCAAGCCACCCTTTGGTGGCATCATGCCACGGCGACCGTTCATGATGCTGGCCTTGATAGTAGCCAGGTCACCACCATAGAGCCAATCGGCATCGGTCAGGTCAGGGAAGCCTGTGCTGCCTCGAGCATCAGAGCCGTGACACTGGGCACAGTTTTGCAGGAACAGACGACCACCCACTTTCAAGGCTTCTGGGTTTTTCACCAGCTCTTCCAATGGGGTTGCCGCGTATTCTTTAAAAATGTGACCGTATTTGTCGTCGGCACTTTTCACTTCGACATCATACTGAACCCAGCGACCGTCTTTGGCAGCATTTTCGATGGCTGCTTTAGAGTCGGCCTTGATACCTTGCTCAGTACCAATGCTCTGGTTAGAGCTGCTCCAACCCAGGAAACCTTTGAAGTTCCCCAGACCTGGATACAGAGCCAGGTAAATCACACCGAACACGATAGTGATGTAGAACATGTAGCTCCACCACTTTGGCAGCGGGTTGTTCAGCTCTTCGATACCGTCGAAGCTATGACCCATTGATTCGCCTTCTTTAATATCAGGCGTCGTGTTCTTGGAACAGATTTTCAGCAGCACGAAGCAGCCTACGATCACCAGGATAGTGAGTATGCTAATCCACATACTCCAGAAGTTACTCATCAACATTATTTTTGCTCTCCTGAGTCCTTCATTCCCTTGGTTTCCTCATCGGAAAACACAAGGTTAGCCGCCTCGTCGAAACTCTTTTTGCGACGGGAGCTATAAGCCCAAGCAAATATACCGACGAAGGTCAGCATTACAACAACGGTTACTATCCCGTGTAATGTGCCGTAATCCATATAGTTACCTCCTTATTTGAGTGCATGCCCCAAAGACTGCAGGTAAGCGATAATGGCTTCCATCTCAGTTTTGCCTTCTACGGCTTTCTGAGCGTTGGCAATTTCTTCATCGCTGTACAGGTCTTTGCCGTTGTTCTCGCCCTTGTGCATATCACGCAAAATGGTCATCTTGCGGGCTGTATGCTGGCCATCAAGCTTGTTGTCGGCTAGCCAAGGGAAAGCAGGCATGTTGGACTGAGGAACCACGGCGCGAGGATCAATCAGGTGAACTTCGTGCCATTTATCGCTGTAACGACCGCCTACACGGGCCAGGTCTGGACCAGTACGCTTGGAGCCCCACTGGAAGGGATGATCCCATACTGATTCACCGGCAACAGAGTAGTGGCCATAACGTTCAGTTTCAGCACGCAGGGGACGGATCATCTGGCTGTGGCAGTTGTAGCAACCTTCACGGATATAGATGTCACGGCCTTCGAGCTCGAGTGCAGTGTAGGGGCGCAGGCCTTTCACTGGCTCGGTGGTATCTTTCTGGAACAGCAGTGGCGTGATTTGCACCAGACCACCGATGCTGATCACCAGCACGGTGAAGATACCGAGCAAACCGATGTTTTTCTCAATTAATTCATGGTTGAATTTCATCGTGTCTACTCCTTATGCAGCTTTGGCTTCTGACAGTTCAGGCAGTGAATCTTTAGGTGCCTTAACAGTGCGGAATACGTTGTAAGCCATGATCAGCATACCGGTTACGAAGAAGCAGCCGCCCAGGAAGCGTACGAAGTAGAACGGATATGAGGCTTCCAGACTTTCTACGAAGCTGTAGGTCAGGGTGCCGTCAGAGTTCACTGCACGCCACATCAGACCTTGCATCACACCAGAGATCCACATAGCAACGATGTACAGTACAGTACCGATAGTTGCCAGCCAGAAGTGCACGTTCACCAGAGAGGTAGAGTACATGCGGCCGTGACCAAACAGGTTAGGGATCAGGTGATACAGAGAACCGATAGATACCATGGCAACCCAACCCAGAGCACCTGAGTGTACGTGACCAACGGTCCAGTCAGTGTAGTGAGACAGCGCGTTTACTGTCTTGATGGCCATCATAGGACCTTCGAAGGTAGACATACCGTAGAAGGACAGAGATACCACCAGGAAGCGCAGTACCGGGTCAGTGCGCAGTTTGTGCCAGGCGCCTGACAGGGTCATGATGCCGTTGATCATACCGCCCCAGGAAGGTGCGAACAGGATCAGTGACATCACCATACCCAGAGACTGAGTCCAGTCGGGCAGGGCAGTGTAGTGCAGGTGGTGAGGACCGGCCCAGATGTACAGTGCAATCAGTGCCCAGAAGTGCACGATTGACAGACGGTAAGAGTAAACCGGACGACCGGCTTGCTTAGGCACGAAGTAATACATCATACCCAGGAAGCCAGCGGTCAGCAGGAAGCCCACGGCATTGTGGCCGTACCACCATTGCACCATGGCATCTACCGCACCGGCGTATATAGAGTAAGACTTCCACAGGCTAACAGGCACAGCCATGGAGTTTACAATGTGCAGCACAGCTACTGTGATGATGAAGGCACCGAAGAACCAGTTCGCTACATAAATGTGCGAAGTCTTGCGCTTAACAATGGTACCGAAGAATACAATCGCGTAGCTAACCCACACAACGGCGATAGCGATGTCGATTGGCCATTCCAGCTCTGCATATTCTTTACCGCTGGTGATACCCAGTGGCAGAGTGATGGCGGCAGCCAGAATGATGGCTTGCCAACCCCAGAAGGTGAATGACGCCAAAGCTGGCGCAAACAGACGGGTTTGACAAGTACGTTGAACAACATAGTAGGAGGTGGCGAAAAGCGCTGAGGTACCGAACGCGAAGATCACCGCATTGGTGTGTAATGGCCGCAAGCGGCTGTAGGTTAACCAAGGGGTATCGAAGTTCAGTTGGGGCCAGATTAACTGAGCCGCAATCAGTACACCGACGGACATACCAACAATGCCCCACAGAACTGTGGTTAAGGCGAATTGGCGCACGACAGTGTAATTGTAATCAGCGCCGTGTGGCTGGGAATGGTTCATCATAGTGCTTCCACTGCTTATTACTTTTACTTGTAATGTGAGTAAAGACGAGCTCTACCGGTTTTTTAAAATGACATTCAGCATGTTCCCTATCGGGCTCTACACTGGCTGTCAATGCCTGTGCCCGCGGAATTGTTACCAATCGCAAGGCTTTGCAATGATACTTGAGCTGTGTCAAAAAAGATACCGGGATGGCCATGGGTTTGTTGATCTGGATCAACCGGAACAATAGAATGTTAACATCTTGCAGCATAAGGTGATTTATTGTGCTAGGCGTACGTAATCCCGCATTCAAAAGCGTGCTTTTTGCCCTGATTTTCCTGTCGGGATGTGATCAGAATCAAATTTCCCCGCAAAGGGCGATGAAAGAACAGGGATTGTGTGATTTTCACGCCGGGGAATGCCAACATTCCATTGGTGAAAATATCATCACACTGAGTTTGAGTCCGGCGAGCGCTCCCAGTGAAAAACCGCTGAAATTCAAACTGAAAAGCACTCAAAAAATAGAGATAACCTCAAGCCGAATCGAAGGCCGAGACATGTTTATGGGCGTCATCCCATTAAAGTGGCAACAAACCGATGAAAACACCTTTAATGCCACCGCGGTGTACGGCAGTTGTTCGAGTGATTATATGGTATGGCGGCTTTGGCTCAGCGTTACCACGGAAGCAGGGCTGCCTCAGCAAATCTGGTTTGATTTTCTCGCCGATAATGGCTGAAATCATTCGCCGCTGTCTTTCCAGCACTCTTTGATGGCAACGAAGTTCTGTATATTGTCGATAAAGAGTTGCAGCAAAACTGGATCGAAATGGGTTCCGGAGCAATTTTTCATTTCTTCCAGCACCTTGTCCAGTGGCCAAGCTTCTTTGTAGCAACGGGCATGGGATAAAGCATCAAATACATCTGCTATCGCCACTATGCGTGCATAAATATGAATGTCATCACCTCGAAGACCAGCAGGGTAGCCGCTGCCGTCAAACTTCTCGTGGTGTTGCAACGAAATGGTAGCCGCCGCATTTAAAATAGGGCGCTCTGAGTTGGCCAGGATCTGATGGCCTATCACTGGATGCTGACGCATTATTTGCCACTCGTCCGTATCGAGTTTTCCGGGTTTAAGCAGCACCGCATCGGGAATGGCGATTTTTCCAATGTCATGCATGGGAGCCGCCCGCTTCAATAAGTCCGCCTCATGATCCGCAAGCCCTGCAAGGAGCGCAAGGTCATGGCAATAGGCCGCCATGCGCTTCACGTGATTGGCCGCTTCCTTCGAGCGACTTTCCACCACATCACCCAAGCGCAAAATTAGCTCTGACTGGGTGTCTTCTACCTCCTGGTTCAACAGCAGGTTCTCAAACGCAACGCCCACATTGATGGCAAAGATATCGATCAGTTGCTTATCAAGGTCGCTTATCTTGTCGATACCGTCCATATACAGCAGATTGATTAAGCCGCTCTTGGTGGGGAAGTATCCCACAAAGCAATTTTGCTCATACAAACAACGTTTTTGGGATAAGGCCTCTTTAAGCAGTGCGAGGATATTGGGCGCGAGGGCTCTGTCGTGGTGTGCAGCAAATTGTCCTGTTCCTGCCAGGATCTCGAGATCGTGAGCGCCAATTTTGCCGCTGATGGCATCCATGGCATTGCAGGACAGCAGTAAGGTTTCAGTGTCGAGATTCAAAAGGCTCGCGACCTGAGTCAATAAGCCATCGGCAAACTTGTGCAGCGTTCTGAGTTCGAACAATCCAGACGTGGCTTCAAGCACCCGCTCTAGTCCTTTACGATGCTTAAATTGCACCTGACGTGACTGTTCAATCTCCATAATGTCCCGGTAAGAACGCAGTGAGGAATAGACGCTGGTCACGAGCTTACGGGAGTCGAGTTCGGCCTTGGCCTTGTAGTCGTTGATATCGTAATTAACGATAACGTCCTCTTCGGGCGCCTGTCCGGGTTGGCCGGTTCTGAGCACTATCCGCATAGTGCGGTTTTTAAGCTCTTCACGTATCCAGCGGACCAACTCCAAGCCTGCGTGGTCGCTTTCCATCACTACGTCTATAAAGGCCACAGCAACATCGCTTTCGCTGTTCAGGATTTCCTTAGCCTGTTCGCCGCTGTAGGCGTTGATGAACGCAAGAGAGCGTCCTTCCAACTTAAATCTCGATAGGGCGAGTTTGGTCACCGTATGGACATCGGGTTCATCATCGACGATCAGGATCTTCCATGCTGGTCCTGATTCCTCCGACTCAACCTTTTTTTTGCCCGAAAACAAGGGACTTTTCTTTGCCATATCAATGAGCATTCGCAGGCCTCAAGCTAAAAACGCGGGTAGATTTGTTCCTTTTGAGTGTAGATCAAGTATTTCATGCCAGTGGATTTTTTACGTTAACAGCGGGTCAAAATCCGTATATGATAACTATTCTCATTTGATGTAGTTTGCTGTTTAAGGGGGTAGCATGAAACTCGTAAATATCGGAATTCCGGTCTCCGTTTTGGCGAAGCTTATCTACGAAGGGCAAGTGTGTGCGGCAGACATCCAGTGTCTCGATGCAGACAGCAAACAGCAGCTTTGGCAGCTTTGTCTGTGGGCCTGCAAACAGCGAGTGGGATGCAGCAAAAAAGCAGTTTTGAGCACCAAGAACGGTGAGACTTTTAATAAAATGCTGCCGCATGACACATCGAGTGCCACTGGAATTGCATCAGGTGAACCTCTGGCTGGAGTCCCGATGTCTTTTGTCAACGAATGCAGCAATTGCTGCAATGATTGCAAGACTCTGGCTGATAAAACGGAACCGGTCCATAAGGTCTGATGAACGCGTGCATTAGCGAGAGAATTGTAAGCTTGCTATTGTAGCCCTGATACAACGCCAAGCACGTCAGTTGGCGGTCAGATGTATTCGAGTGATGTCGGTGGCGAGAAAAGACCTGCTAGCCCTTGATATGAATAAAGCTTCGCGAAGATTTATCGTTACTGCCGGTAAACTGGGCGCGATCAGCATCGTAAATATAGCAGGGATAATCGTGCTGAGAACCAAAGCACACAAACAGTCTCACATCTAAATGCGCACAATGTATATTATGTTAAATCATGTTTATTGTGTGTTGTGACCGTAACGGTCAACTATGCCAACCGCTATTGCTTGCGAATACACTCTACTGTGGCTGCTTTCCGGCGAGCACCGCATGAGTGGCCATTTCTATCGCGTCCAGAGTTAAATGAATATCATCCGAGGTGGTCATCCATGATGCAACGCTCAGTCGGATTGCGGTTTTGCCCTGCCAGTAGGTTGTGCCAAACCAGCAAATGCCCTGTTCCAGAACCATTCGGGTAATATCGGCTATGTCTTCATCTGTGCCTATGGTGGCGACGACCTGATTCAGTACCACATCGTTTAGTATCTCAAACCCTATTCTCTTCAGTCCCTCGGAAAGTACCTTTGCATGGTCACAACAGCGATTGATTAAATCTCTTATCCCTTCTTTACCCATTTCCTGTATGGCAGCCCATACTTCAACGCCCCTGGCCCGTCTTGAAAACTCCGGCACCATATCTTTTGGCGGGACGCAAACATTGGGCGTCAGATAAGGTGCTTGGGTAGTCATAACATTATGAACAGACTGTGCATGGCGGCAGATGGCGATGCCGCAATCATAAGGAGTATTCAACCATTTATGTGCATCTACAGCCCAGGAGTCTGCAAGTTCCACGCCCTTGATCAAATGATGCTTGTCAGGAGATGCCGCAGCCCATAATCCAAACGCGCCGTCTACATGCACCCAGCCGCCCTTTGCGCGAATATGAGGCACTATGACATCAAATTGATCAAAGGAACCGGAATTCACATTACCAGCCTGCAAGCAGACTATGGTGCTTTCATCAACTTCGGAGAATCCTGCAGGATTGATGCGTCCCTGAAGGTCACAGGGAAGTCGCTGGATTTGGCTATTACCAATACCCAGGATAGACAGGGCTTTAAATACGGTCACATGGGATTGCTCAGATACCAGGACTTTAAGTGGCGGAACGCCACTGAGCCCATCTTCGGCTAAATCGAACCCCAGCCTGGCGTAGAGTTCGTTTCTGGCGGCGGCTAAACACACCAGGTTTGAAACTGTAGTGCCGGTAGTAAATCCCACACTGCAATCGCTCGGTAATCTAAAGAGCTGCAACAGCCAGTTGCCGGCAAGCCTCTCCAAATAAATCGCCGAAGGTGCTGTGGCTTCGACTATGGCAACCTGGTCCCAGGCTGCCGTTAATACCGATGCCCCCAAAGCTGCAGGAGTCACGCCCCCAACCACAAGGCCAAAAAAACGGCCACCGGTAGTCGCCATTGTTGCAGGTGAACCGAACTGATGTAGTGTCTTTACCACCTCAAATGGATTAGCCCCTGTTATGGGCAGTTCGGTATTGAAATGTTTCAACGCATCGAGTTCAGACTTACCAGGACCAACTGCTCGCTGAGCTATACCGGATATATATTCCTCTCCAAAATGAGCGGCGAGCTTAAAAATATTGGCGGCAAGAAGCTGTTTTTCGTTGTTATATTCTTCCACTATTTTACCCCAACATTGTAAGTATGAAGTCGCTTAAATTTATCCATTACCTGAATATTCAGGTATCAATATATAACCAAGAATAAGATACAAATGTTGGTTTAATCCACTTCATCAGTAAATTAATACTGAGTGCAAGCACGTTCAAAGGTTATACTCGTACAGGTTATTTTCGAATCCATACAGCTCCATGCTTCCCTTCTTTTTAAAACCTGCATTAATCAGCAATTTGTTTGAGCTCATATTATGAGGTAATGTAACAGCCAGAACAGTGTCCAGTGCATATTTGGCCATCTCTGTCATCAAAACAGACTTGGCGGCCTCTAAGGCATAGCCTCTACCCCAAAACTCTGGTGAAAATGCATACCCCAGGTCAGGATGCGCCAGCTCTTTTCTTTTCAAAATACCACACATACCGATAGGTGTTTTACAGCCCCTTAAACACACTATATTGAGCCCAAATCCATAAGCCTGATAACTGGACATGGGACCATTTTCAAGATAGTGCTCTGCATCGGCAAGGGTACGGACATTTTTATCGGCTATGTAGCTGATAAATGACTCTTCATTTAATAAACGCAAAACAAAAGGGGCATCTTCATACTCGAACTGCCTGATAACCAGGCGTTCTGTTTCGCTTACCAACATCATCAGACCTCCGGAATTAATTAGCTAAACCGCACTCACCTACCCCACGGATTTTTCTTCAAACATAATGTTTTTGTAAAAAGTACCGCTCGTGGCCAGCAGGGAAATCCTCGACTGTTCCAACTACCTTAAAACCAAGCTTTCCGTAGAACACCGGCCCCTGAAATGACAAAGTATCAACCTGGGCAGAATGACATCCCCTCTGTATCGCTTGTTTTTCAGCAAGTTCCATGACTTTCCTTCCAAGCCCGCTGCCCCTGTATCCCTTGTGAACCCATACCACATCAATGAGAAAACATTGATAAATCGTTCGCCCTGATACACCGGCAATCAGGTTGCCGGCATCATCTCTGGCGACAACGGTTAAGGGTTGAGACTCTTCAGCGCCGAGTATTTCGGCATTATACTCTCTGACTCCTTTTACAAGAGCGTCGAATATTTCCACATTCTTGTCATTAATGATTTCCAAGCTCATATAATTAGCCTCGCGTTAAATAAGTTTTGCTACCATTTTGATCTTAAGCCCCGGGATTCACCGCTGACACACCGCCATCGACAATGTAGTTCTGTCCCGTAATAAAATCTGCGTCCATTGAACTTAAAAACAGGGCGGTTTTGGCGATATCGATTGGGCGAACGAGTCTGTGAAGAGGACAATTTTTAGACCAACGTTTAACTCCTTCAGGCCACGCTTCCTCAATACCATCACGATAAACTAACCCAGGACTTATGGCATTTACTCTGATGTTGTGCGGCGCCAATTCTATCGCCGCCGCTTTGGTGAGCATAACCAGTGCGGCCTTGGCACTGGAGTAATGGGATTGCTCTCGACTGGGAAACGTTGCGGATAACGAGGCAATGTTAATAATGCTGCCTCCGCCTGTTTTTCGCATTTGATTGGCACTGTGTTGTAATAGTAGAAATGCGCTGTTCAGGTTGTCATCCATAACTGAGTTCCAGTCATGGTAGCTCATAGACAAGAGAGAGTGCGTAGGATAACTGCCTGCGGCATTCACGACAGCATTCAAACCACCAAACCGCCCTATTGTACTTTCAATCAAAAAGCGGATCTGGAACTCACAGGTCAAATCACATTGACAGAGTGAAACATGGGGGCTTAATTTCTTCAGTCTGACATAAAGCGCTGAAGCAACCTTTTCATTTCGTCTGAAGCTCAACATGACATTGGCGCCGTGCTGCAGGAAATATTCGGCTATGCTCTCACCTACATTACCAGTGACAGCGGTTACCAACACGGTTTTCCCGAGAAACGATTGCTCAGTCAAGGTAACGCTCCAAGCTTGAATAACCATGGGTGTTTGGATAAGGGGAGCTGTGCCAACGATAGACTGACGCCTCAACACGCTCGAAATGCTCGAAACTCTTTCCCTCTAATTCACACACATGTTGCAAAGAATATTGGTAGAACTTAACGTGGTGATAGCTATCAAATCGAATGTAATATGGCCGACAAACGTCACTTTGAAATTGTCTCCCCGTCATTACCGATTGGTGCTTATTGGCAAAACTTTCCAGTTCTTCGCCTAGAACTATCCCTAAGTGTTCAAAACCTAGTGGATAAACTCGCTGATGTGGTGGAGGGATCAGCTCGATTAACTGAACTTTTGTTTTATAGGACAGACGAAGAGGTTCTTTAAGCAGAATTTTTGATATAGGTCGACCATTCCAATAGTTTTCAACATTGGCAATGGCATGGGATTCCAGGTATTCCCGCATTCTCAAATAATCCAATGTTGATTGGGTTCTGAATGCAAGGTGGCTTAACGTCATCGGTTCGATACTGATGCCAAGCTTTTCCAATTCAAAAATCGTGTTTTGGTAAAATTCTACCGCTTCTTCTTCAAAACGCTTTAGCATAAACTTTTCCATACAATTCATATAGTCAGCAGCGCCCTTATAAGCAACCGCATCTATACATGCAGGTAAATGAGTAAAACCAAAGGCCATCTGCCCTGCTCTGCACCTGCTATTATCTGCACCGGGTCCAACGCACAAAATAATGGCCACTGCGGGAGTGGCCACTCAAATCATGCATGGCAAGAGTTCTGAGGATTGCAGCAAGTGGCTTTCACTTCACTCGCGGGATAGCCGGCCTCTTCCAATGCCTCGATAATTTCGTCTGAAGTCAGACCGCTGGATACTTTTATCTTCTTTGCCATTAAGTCGACTTCAACCTTGGCATCAGACTGCAGCTGCATAATGGCTTTGTTCACCACGCCGGCACAATGTCCGCAGGTCATGTTTTCTACATTAAATTCAATCATTTTAGATCTCCTGTTGTGAATCTGAGCCACACGATAAATGTTGCCACGATGGCAATGTCAATAGGCTCGAAAAAATTTTTAAGGCGGCTGCTTGACCTTCCCATAATGGCAAGGTTTAGCCTTTAATCATCGCAGCAACTGAACCACCCAGGAGTAAGTAAAATGTCAACGACCATGCAACTCGCAGTAAAAGGGATGACATGTGCATCCTGCGCCGCACGCATCGAAAAGGCACTGCTCAATGTGAGCGGTGTTGTGAAAGCCAACGTCAATTTGGCAACAGAGACCGCCACGGTTGAAGGGCTCGCCAACGCAGCTGACATCACTTCCGCCATCATCAATGCTGGCTACGAAGTAGAAATGGACTCACGTCAATTCGAAGTAAAAGGAATGACCTGTGCCTCCTGCGCCGGACGGGTGGAAAAAGCACTGATGAAGGTGGCCGGGGTACACAGCGCCAGTGTTAACCTGGCAACCGAACAGGTGAGCATTTCGCTGCTGCAAAGCATCAGCAACGACACTTTGAGCGAGGCTGTCAGCAATGCAGGTTATGAATTGATCACGACTCAAGACCTCGTTCAATCTGAGAGTAAGCAGGACAAGCAACAGGCTTTCTATCAAAAGGATAGTTGGCCGGTCATTGGTTCGGCCATTCTCACCCTCCCCTTGGTACTCCCCATGATGGGGATGTTATTTGGCGCTGACTGGATGCTGCCTGCTTTTTGGCAGTGGCTACTTGCAACGCCAGTGCAATTTTATTTTGGTGCACGTTTCTATAAAGCCGGCTGGAAAGCTCTTAAGGCCGGTAGTGGCAATATGGACTTGCTCGTTGCCATAGGCACCAGCGCCGCCTACGGTTTGTCGTTATACCTCTGGTATAGCTTTGATGGCCACCATGGTGCGCCTCACCTGTATTTTGAAAGCAGTGCCGCCGTGCTCACCCTGGTTCTGTTGGGGAAGTTGTTGGAGAAAAGGGCCAAACGCCGTACAACCGACGCATTGCACGCCTTGGAAAATTTAAAGCCAACCACTGCCACGGTTTGGCGAAATGAGAAATGGCAATTATTGCCGGCAGCGCAGTTGACCTCCGGAGATCTGGTTAAAGTCCTTCCCGGCGATCGTATTCCGGTAGATGGTCTGGTTATCCGGGGTAACAGCCACGTGGATGAAGCCCTTATCAGCGGAGAAAGCATTCCACTGCACAAGTCCGTTGAAGAAAAGGTTACCGGTGGCTCTGTTAACCTGGATGGTGTGTTGGAGATAAAGGCGACAGCGGTTGGCTCCGAGTCTACGTTGTCAAAAATTATCCGTCTGGTGGAACAGGCCCAGGGCGCCAAAGCGCCTGTTCAGGCACTGGTTGACAAAATCAGCAGTATTTTTGTTCCGGTTGTTTTATTGATAGCCATTACCACGGTGTTGATCTGGGGCTTGTACTTAGGGGATTGGGCCCAGGGGATCTTGCATGCTGTTGCTGTACTGGTTATAGCATGTCCCTGTGCGCTGGGTCTGGCAACGCCAGCCGCCATCATGGCAGGCACAGGTACTGCGGCAAAACACGGTATTCTGGTTAAGGACGCCATTGCGCTGGAGCAAGCAACCAAGATTGACTACGTCATCTTTGATAAGACAGGTACCCTCACCGAAGGTAAGCCTGAGCTGGTACAAGTCACCGGATTCGGTGAGCAAGAAAAAGTCGTCATTGAGCAAGCTTATGGACTGCAACAGCACAGTGAGCACCCATTGGCGAAAGCCGTTATCAATCATGCTGTATTTCATAACGTTCCTTTACCGGAAGTGAATGAATTCAACGTGGTGGCAGGTAAAGGTGTAAAAGGTGAAGTCAACAATCGTAAATTGATGCTTGGCAGCAGTCACTGGATGCGTGAATTAGGCCTGGCGCTGCCGATGGAAAAAATTCAGGTAAAAGGCGCATCGGTATCATGGTTAGCCGAGTCAACAGACTCAGGTATCGTGCTATTGGGGCTGTTCTGCTTTGCCGATAAAGCCAAACCCGAGTCAAAGCAAGCCGTGAAAGCGCTTCAGCAAAGAGGGATAAAAGTCGCTATGCTGACCGGAGACTCCAAGGACAGTGCAGCACAGATAGCGGCTGAACTTAACCTGGATAATTATCAGGCCGAAGTATTACCGCAAGGAAAAGCTGAAGCTGTGGCACTATATCAGCAACAGGGCTATAAGGTCGCAATGGTCGGAGACGGGATAAATGACGCACCTGCCCTCGCCCAGTCAGATCTTGGTATAGCGATGGCGACTGGTACCGAAGTCGCTGTCAGTGCAGCGGCCATTACCCTGATGAGAGGGAACCCGGAACTGGTAGCTTCATCCTTAAACCTGGCATCGGCTACCTACACCAATATTCAACAAAATCTGTTCTGGGCTTTTGCATTCAATACCATAGGAATTCCGCTGGCGGCCATGGGGTATCTGAATCCGGTAATTGCAGGCGCCGCCATGGCTTGTAGCAGTGTGCTGGTTATAACCAATGCTTTACGCTTGCAGCGTAAAACCTTCTAGGAGGTGTGACATGAGTGCGTTACTGACGATTGGAGAAGCTGCGAAAACCAGCGGACTCTCCACCAAGATGATACGCCATTATGAGCAAACAGGATTACTGAAGAAATCCCCAAGGACAGACTCAGGCTATCGCCTATATAACAGCGAACAGATAAATCAGCTCAGATTCATCAGGCAAGCCCGCAACCTGGGGTTTTCCTTGAATGACATCCAATCCCTGCTTGGCCTGTGGCAGGACCCAAACAGGGAAAGCCGCTTCGTCAAGCAGCTGGCCACACAACATCTGGATGACATTAAGCTGAAAATCATTGAGTTACAGCATATGCAGCGGATACTGACTGAGCTTGCGGACAGTTGCTGTGGTGATGAGAGTCCCCACTGCAGTATCTTGCAGAAGCTCGCCATGCCGGATTAATTGATTAAACCAGATAGGCGCTGGGCTATTGGCATATCGATTCAGGCCAATTCCCAGCGCTTTTTCTGTCTATCCTATATTTGACCTTTCCTCGAGATTAGTACCAATCTCTTGATCAGATTGTCCGGCTTAAGCTGTCTGCTTGGCATACTCAACAGGCGACATGCAGTTCACTGAACTACGTGGGAGAACAAGGTTGTAATGATGACGCCATCTTTCGATTTTATATCTGGCTTCCTCTAAGGTTCTGAACCAGTGGTGGTTCAGGCATTCGTTCCAGAATTTGCCATTCAGGCTTTCCACAAAAGCGTTTTGTGTGGGTTTTCCAAGCTGGATAAAACCTATTGTGAGGCCCGTTTCCTTGCTCAAGAAAAACATGGCCTTGATGATTTGTTCTTCGGCGTAACGTTTTTTTATGTTGAGCTCTCCATTTGCTCCAGCGTATTGGAAATCTCATCAATGTCATGGGCTTAAATTGGGGGCGGCCAGCAGGAATGAACAGATTGCCTTACGGCAGGTATTTGCAAGCTAGCCGACATTGGGTAAGTTATTGAAACACAACCATCTTTATGGCCAAACTTATTCGCACCTGCTTTGGTACTTATTGAGTTTTACTATGAAATTGTCCATAACTCTTCCAAGCTCTTTAATGAAGTGATCTTCAGTTTCTGTCTGTCGAACAACCGTTTGTAATGCTACCGTCCGGATTAATCCATTTTGAAGAGGTAATTGAGCCAAATCTTTATTTTCGGGAAGTTGGAGAACCCAGAAAGGAAGCCAGGCAAATCCAAGTTGCTGTTTGACACAGCTAACCGCTTCGGAGAGAGAAGATACTGTTATTCGACTTGTACTCCCCAACCAACCTGAATTAGTGTTTGACCTGAAGCCTCCATCACGGATTACTATTTGTTTATAGGGTTCGAGGGCCTTTAGTTGCAAATCTTTTTGCTGCAACAGCGGGTGTGACAGATGTGCAACAGCATAAAGCTCGATCGTTGTTGCCAGTCTACCTGTATATCCACGAGGAATGAGACTGGCGATCCCTACATCTACGGTGCCATCTTCTAATAACTCCGCACATCGGGATAATGTAGTTTCATGTAATTGAATATTCAGCTCAGGGAACAGAGTATTTAGCTCATTTAAGATTTGGCCAAGAATAGGTCGGGGAAATAACGTGTCTACTGCCATTTTGAGTGATGACTGAATTTTTGCTTTCTGAGAAATTGCGTCATGTTCAAGGCTGTCGGCTTGATTCACCAGCGTCCTGGCGGCAGATAGAAGGCTTGCGCCGTAAGGTGTTATTACAGCCTTTCTTCCAATAACATTAAACTGTATTAGTCGCGACTTGATCTGACACATCATCTTGAAAAGGTGAGAGTTACCCGTTTTGATAAAGGTGTCGAATCTTCAATCAAAACAAAAGAGGTAACTCTCATGCTGCATACTAACAACCCCATCATTAAACACAAAGCAGGTTTGCTGAATCTCGCTGAGGAGCTCGGCAACGTTTCCAAAGCCTGCAAGGTTATGGGCGTGTCCCGTGACACCTTCTATCGCTATCGTGAACTGGTTGAGGATGGCGGCATTGATGCGCTTATCAACCGCTCCAGACGCACGCCCAATCTGAAAAATCGTGTTGATGACCATATAGAGCAAGCTGTCATTGATTACGCCATTGAGTTTCCCGCCTATGGTCAAACCCGAACCAGCAACGAACTGCGCAAGCAGGGCGTCTTTGTTTCCGGCAGCGGCGTACGTTCAATTTGGCTCAGGCACGGGCTGGAAAACCTCAAGAAGCGCCTGGTCGCATTGGAAGCAAAGATGGAGCGCGATGGCATCATTCTGACAGAAGCGCAGGTGGCAGCCCTGGAAAAGAAAGCCCAGGACGATGAGGCCTGCGGTGAAATTGAAACCCATCATCCTGGCTATCTGGGCTCACAGGACACCTTTTACGTCGGCAACCTCAAAGGTGTGGGGCGGATATACCAGCAGACCTTCGTCGATACCTACAGTAAGGTCGCCTTTGCCAAGCTCTACACCACCAAAACCCCAATCACCTCTGCCGACCTGTTGAACGACAGAGTATTGCCGTTTTTCGAAGCTCAGGCGCTGCCGATGCTGCGTATTCTCACTGACCGGGGCACCGAGTACTGCGGTAAGGTTGAGCAGCACGATTATCAGCTGTATCTGGCCATCAATGATATCGACCACACGAAAACCAAAGCCAGACATCCACAGACAAACGGTATCTGCGAGCGTTTCCACAAGACCATTCTGAATGAGTTCTATCAGGTCACGTTCCGCAAAAAGCTGTATAGCACACTGGAGGAGCTGCAAAAAGACTTGGACGAATGGCTGGCGCTGTACAACAATGAGCGCACCCATCAGGGCAAAATGTGCTGCGGTCGCACACCGATGGCGACATTAATTGATGGAAAACGGGTTTGGGCTGAAAAGAATTTAGCCCAAATCTAATCTGACAACGGCACCCCAAAATCGGGTAACTGTCAGATCAGGTCTGAGCTATTACAATTAAACAGCGGTTTACCAACAACCTGCTCTAATTTCTTGATACTCTGACTTATTGTTGGCTGTGTTTTGTGAAGCGAATCACCAGCTTGTGCAAATCCACCACAATCCACCACCGCTATAAAAGTCCGCCACTGTTCAAGAGAAATTTTATGCATATCGCCTTCCGTCTATTTGGGAGGATAAATCTCTAACTGCAGCGCCATCAATACACCATGAACTCCGCGATCAAGTAGCGCCCATCTTCCTACGGTGAAGCCCAAAATCATCTTTTCGACTTAATGTAGCTCGTTTATTTCAGATTTTTGTTCAGACTCATACCACTTACCAGCCTTTTCGGGTCGATTTCCCCATTATAGGTAGAGCTCTTCTGTGCTTGTATAAAATGGTTGACTCAAACCAGATTCTCAGGGTTAAAAACATCGCAGTTGATTGTCGTTTTAGCTCCCCCCTTATACCATGCTTTTACGAAACCAAACTGACATTAGATTGTCCCAGCATGTTCTTTCGCGGGCAATTCTTCAACGCATTCACCTTCTCGGGGTGCACGGGGATAAGCCAGTCTGCACTGGCATTTTTCAGTTCCTCGCGTTTTCGGCAGCCTGCTAAGTGGCATCCGCTGAAACAAAGATTTCTTCGCAATGCAGTAACTTGCCAACTTTATCGAGGTCTTGTTCTTTGGCTGCTTTTGGCGTCTCCCCCGATGTGCGCTTTCATCGCGAAATACCGGTGATTACCTTTCTTGTTTTGGTGTATGTCCATGCTGCTGCCATTATCTTGTTTTTGGTGGTATGGCAGTGACATTCACCATGGCTTCATCATTCAGGTTGTGCCATTGCTGTATGCAGGGCATGAACGCTATGGCTTTCTGCACATGAGGCCTGCGACCTATACCAGCCTTGGGTTACACAGGCATAAAACGCCACACAGTTTATCCGAGGCCCCCGATCCTGCCATGGGGGACTTCCTTTCTTATCTGATGGCGTTTCCGGGAAAACACACTGTCGGTAAAGGTCAGTTACAGGCTCATCCTGATGCTCATCCATGGTTCAGGTCACGACACTCACAACCGGGATATGTTCGCACCTTCCCCAGGAAATCATTGACGATTCACAGTGACGATTCAGAGCTCCTAATTATTCCCTTTATTTTCTGATTGGAAATGCTATGGGTCTCATCGGGGCGGCATCAGCACCGCGAAGCTTTAGCGAAGCAGCAACAAATGCAAACTCGTAAATCTGATCATGTGCCAATGACTCCAAATCAACCAGTTCAAGAATCGGTACTCCCATCTGAGTCAACAGATAAGTGTGGACCGGAACATAGTTTCCAGAAACCTCAGAGGGAAAAGCTTCAAAGCTTAAGTTATCCGCACCAATAATCATGGCATTAGCTTCTTCAGCAAGATAAATAGCAGCATCCATACCCAGCCCTGGTGAGTTGTTCATATATGTACTTGCGTTATCAAAGTTTTGCATCCGCCCGGTTCTAATTAGGACAACATCACCCTTCTGCAACTCTATGTTCTGACTTGCCAAGACAGTTTTGATATCATTAGGTGTCACACGATAGTTATCTGGCAGCATATTTACGCCTTTTGCTCTCGGCAAATCCAATAAAACGCCTCTCGCAATAATTGGCGGAACGGTTTCAGCGCCACTGCGTTGCCAGCCTTTATCTCCAAGATATTGGTCAGCTGAAAAGTGATTATAGATTTTTCCATCCAGACCAAAATGACTAAACATATCAATGTGTGTGCCGGTGTGGCTATACATTGAAAACGCACTACCTGAGTAACTGACGTGTCTATTAACCTCATGCCCCATATTGAGCACGTTATCAACAACCGCGCCACGAGGCGTATGAGTCATCCAGAATTGATAATGCGGGTCACCTGCTGCTTGCCAGCTCGGCATGCCAACAAAATACTCAACGGCTAGATCATAAACCTTACTGGCATCAGTTCTTGTCATGATGCCAGTCCGTGATTCTGGAGTCATCATGTTTAAGCGGCCAATTTCATCATGCTCGCCCCAAGGACTATTTCCAACCTTTTGCACTGGAAAATCAGCAGCAAAGCTTGTAGAAGATAAAAACATGTTGAATACTGAAACTGCTATTAAAATATTTTTGTTTCTCATAATACGTTTCCCTCTGTTAAATTACTAAAGAAAGCTCTGACTCTATTAAATTCTCTAATTGCGGCAGACTTAATGACTGAGAAATGAGCTTGCGGCAATTAACTAATAATGTTGGTATACTCTTAATTCCAAAATTTGCTGCGCGCTCAAGGTCTCCCTCTAAAGCGTTAACATTTTCAGCAGAGTTTAGAACAGCGTGAATGTGCTCGGCAGGTAGGTTAAGTTCCTTTACGATCGAGTCTAAAACTGAGGTATCAGAAATATTCTGGTTGTAATAAAGATGCGCTTTCTGCACCGCATCAAAAAACTCCCAATGTGCATCTTGACCTGCTGCATTCTCTACCGCTTTGGCATAGAGAGCCGACAAGTAACCATTCGGATAGTTAAAACTTGTCGCACGCATTCCTTCGATGTTTATACTACCGGGGTCATCGGCAAAAGATTTACAACTTTGCCAATGTTGCAAAATTTCCATCTTAGCCAGCGCCAATGAACCAAACCTTGCAATCATCTCTTGGTCGTTGCGCTGTAAAACGAACGCTCTGTGAGTAATGCTAACAGGATATCTCGCTACAATGCTTCTGAGACGAGGTGACATTACGTAACACCAACCACAAACTGCATCATGAAAAAATTCGATTTGAATCATATGAATCTCCAAGGAAAGTGTTAATAGGTCCTGGCGGCACTCTGGCATTGAAAGCGACCAGAAAAACATGCCAAGGCCAGTAGAAGTTGAATAACACCCAAATATCGTTGCTATCAAAAACCCCGCCGGGCATGACTTACCGCAGTACCGGCGGCGTTAAGAAATAAGACTATTCGCTGCAAACTGCGTCTTGCATCTGGCAACTGTAAGTTCACACAGAGCACTGACTGGACATCTACATACCTTCCATGGAAGTTTACGATTGCAGCCAGATTTAAAATAATGATGAATTCTTTGGGTACCTATAGAAAAAAATTATCAATTAGGGGAGATATGAATAAGTGCCTGATATGATATCTAAGTGTTTGTGTGACCTTAGCAGTGGTGCCTGGAAATTACAGCAAAGTCAGGCCGCATCATTACAATGGTGATTTAAGCCAAAATGAGCCAGAGAGAAGATACTGGCCTAGCTATAAACCTGCGGTCAGTATTACTTGACCACTACAAAGCACGCGAGGCAACTTCCATGATAATACTGTGGCAGAAACCTTTTCCAGCTGCTGAATTGTGGGAGGACTAATCGTAAAATCTACTCAACCCGTGCAGAGGCCAGAAGTGATGTGTTTAATTGCATCGAAATGTTTTACAATAGCAAACGAAAACATAGTTCCAATAATTATCTGTCAGACGTAAAATATGAAACCCGATATCGATCACGGTTGGGGATTTTCTCGTATGTTGGTGGCAATTCAGCCTTAGGATCTTGGGAGACTCTCAAAAGCGATACTTTTTTGAGCCGTTTATTTGTAATTTTAGAGCAGGAGTAATTATGGCGCATATGCAAATAGAAGAAATATTTGATTACTGTATTAAGGAGTATAACGGGCTAGTCCTAGATAAAAATTGGGGTGAGAGAGGTGTTTTTTACAACCCCGGCAAAGTATTACCAAAAGGGATCTATGTTCTGACAATTAAAGAAAAAGATGGTCCAAACGATAAGGCTTCAAATGTAAACCGGGAGAATGTTTATCGACTCAACTTAGGTTTGAGCAAAGCATCCTTTGTAAAACTATTCGGCCCTCCGCCCCAGAGACCATCGGCAGGCTCAATCGTATATACCGGCCATAACTTTGAAGCTTTGAACGAGATCACACCACACCCGGTTTATGGCTGGATGTCGTGGGTTGCGGTGTTAAATCCAAGTGTAGAGACCTTCGAAAGGCTTAAACCACTAATATCAGAAGCAGTAGCCCTTGCAAAATTAAAATTTGAAAAAAAGGCCAAAAATACCAGAGAACGCTAAAAAAGGTTTTCAAGCGTGTTAGTAGCGACTTGGCCTGACTCATCATCTTAAGGAAGCTGCGATTAAGTAGTCAGCTTCTCCCTACCTTACTTTCCAAATCATCTTTTCTACGTTCTGAAGCTCAACTTTCCAATTTTCAGCTAAAAATCGTTTCTACGCGGCTAATTTGAGTCCTGTTCCAGGCGAATTTTCCCATTTTAGGTAAATTTTGCCAGTGCACTTATTAATTGGCCAACTCGAACCAGATTCGCCAGGACGAATAACATCGCTAGCTGACCGAATAACATATTATTATTCGGCCAAAGATCAAACAATTATGCGTAATTCTATCTAAGTAGGATAAATTTCAGATGTTAAGCAATGATATACGCTCAACTTCCAGAGCCGATATCACTTCAGGTAATTTACCAAGCCTTTCTACATAGCGTGTTAACTCATGGAAATGTTGTACTTGTTCTACTGCAGCGTGGCCCCATCTAAGAAAAGGCAGCAAATAATAATCTGCCAGGGTCAGTGTGTCATCCAGCCAATAGGTAAACTGGCCTAACTCCCGTTCCAAACACTCAAAACTGCCAATAAGTCTTTGCATGGCCGCATGTGAGATCTGTGCTTGTATATCACTATTCTCTGTGAACCTTTGGGGCCGCCACAGCGCCGCGAAATCCTGATGTAATGAATTGGATAACCAGTTCATTTTTTGCAATACACGTGCATGTAAAACAGGATTGCCTGGCAATAATCCCTGTGGATGCTGCTCAAGCCAGAGAAGAATTGCCATGGCTTCTGTTAGATAGTGATCGGAAAATTCCAACACAGGAACACGTTGAACCGGGTTTACTTTGGCAAAGTCCGGGGTTAAATGGTTGCCTTTTTTAAGGTCAACCAACTCTGGTTTATATGCCACACCCGTAGCTTGCAATTTGACTTGCACTGCGAGGGAGCAAGCCCCCGGAGAATAATAAAGCGTGTACATCCTGGCTCCTTACAGAGGGAAAAGTTTTTAAGGCATTATGCGCTGGAGCGGTACTGGAGGTTATTTCAACTGGCCTTGGTATCACCTCCCCTTTTCGCGAATATCTGGTGTGAGACGATCTCCTGCTCAGGTATATGCGCCATCTTAAAGGCGATTCATGGGCTTTTAATGCCGGATAACAGATAAAAATCATGTTATAAATACGAATCCATAAAAAAGTACCCAGCCCCGATTAATCTTTATTTAGGTTGGGTACTTTGTTTCTTTCTGTATTGCGTGTTACACAGGCGTTAGCTTTGCTTGCTCAAGGCCAGTCTTATACCAAAGTATAAAAATAAGCCTCCTGTAAACCTTGTTAAGTATTTAGTAATACGCTTGTCCTGTTTCAATCTACGACCAATCGATGATGATGACCATGCTAGAAAGTGACACCATATCATTGCATTAACATTGAAAATCAATCCTAAATACAAGAATGAAAGTTCTTTGTTTGGCGCATCAACTGAAATAAATTGTGGAACAAAAGCCAGGAAAAACAATGCTACTTTTGGATTTAATACGTTAGTCAAAAATCCTTGATAAAAGATTGTTGATAATGACACCTCTTTCTGTGATTGAAGCTCACCAGTAACATCATTCTCTTTGTTAAGTAACATCACACAGCCTATGTATAGCAGATAAACACCGCCTAACACTTTAATGATTGTGAATGCCATTGCTGAAGTAGCTAGCATTGCTGACAATCCAAAAGCGGCTGCAAAAATATGAATAAAAGTGCCCGCACCGATACCTAAAGCGGCTACAGAACCTGCACGAAAACCCTGTCCAGCACTGCGCCCCATAATATATAGAGAATCAGGCCCGGGGATCATATTTAGAGCGATTCCTGAGACAACGAACAACCAAAGATCAGTAACGCCAAACATTCAGCACCTCGATATCTTCCAGTAAAGCTCCAGGGCGGGATTCCACTTTGTGCATAATTTAGCCAAAGAGCAGCTCTGAACGAAATACAGGGCTCCAAGCTGCACGCCGGCGCTTACCTGCAAGGCTGTCTTTCTTGCCATTGTGCTGTTTTATTGCACTTAGTGCCGCACGGTTGAATAGGGCCAAATGTTTAGCACCCTCTGGATCTGACACTTTCAAAGCATCCTCGCGAAAAACAACGTCCAGCACCCAGTGCAGTTGGTTCTCAACGGCCCAGTGGTCGCGGATTGTGCGAGCTGCTTCCTCAGCGTCCACTGGCAGGGAGCTGACGTACCAACGTGACGAACATGATGTGCTACCATTAACAGTCCGCTCGCTGGCGACCTCTATCAGTGACTTTATATGGGGCCATTTCTTTTTCAGGTCTGGTGACAACTCGGCTTCAGTTTGCATCACGGTCCTGCACTCCTTGCGGCCATGACCGGTGTTGGACTGTTCATACGTTTCCAGTTCCTTTGAGTCATAAAGGTTACGGAATGACGCCTGCACTTCCTCAAGCAGCGCTTTTTGATTGGACTTCACCTGGATCACGAAATCGCCTTTGCGCTGTGTAATTGTGCTCATGGTGGCGACCTGGCAGTGCAACGCGTCGAGCGTGACAATTGCGTTATCCAGTGCCAAGGCATCAATCACGTTTCGGGCAATCTCGGCTTCTTTGCCTTTGGTATTCGAACTGTCCTGATAAAGCGTGACACCGTTGCTGACATCGAACGCACTGACGACATGAAGTGCATTTTTAACGTCGTCACTCCACGCACCGCGCATCGTTTTACCGTCAAGAGCGATGACCGACTTACCTTCGCTCTGCCGTTTCTCGTTGATCCAGCTGAACACCGTTTGCAGCAGAAGCTCACTATCCAAGGCTTTGATAATGTTGGCGATACAGTGTCGTCTGGGGATACCATACTCAAACTGGCGGTACTGCCGTAACCAGTCGAGTTGTTCTTCACCGAACTCCTGGATCGACTTCCAGCCGGTTGCACCGCTGAGTACGGCAGAGAGTGTCAGGAAGACTACGTCAACCAAGTTGTGTTTAAGATTGATTTCCTTACGAGGATCGGGCAGTGTTTCAAGGTGTTCCAAAAGATTCATGTCTGTCAGCTGGTTATGACTAATGCTGATCTGATCATAAGGCTGTGTAAAAGTTCAACTCAAAGTGGGATCCTGCCCTGAGTAAAGCTCACAGTGCAATTGCGCCACCAAAGCTGCGGTATATGGCAACCAACCGGTTAAAGCTTTGCTGTTGCAACACCGCCAGCTGATCGCGGGCACGCAGCTGTTCACGCTCGGCATCCAACAGAGCTAAAAACCCTACAGTGCCTGCTTTGTATCGATCGCGAACGATGTTAAGCGCCTTGTTGCTGGCCTGCCACTGCCGCTCTGTGCTCAATTGCTGTTCACGGCTTAAGTTGTAGCTGTTCAGTGATAACTGCATTTCGTTCAGCGCAGTAAACACCTGCTGCTCAAACTGCGCCAGCGCCATTTGCGTGCTCGCATCTGCCTGACGAATTCGGGCTTTCACTGAGCCTAAATCGGCGGCTTGCCAACTCAGTGTCGGGGCCACGAACCAGCTTTGTGAATCACCATTCAGGTTTAAGCCCGGGCCTGAGACAAACCCCAAAAAGCCGCGTACCGACAGACTCGGGTATAAATCTGCCGTTGCCACACCAATTTGTGCCGTGCTGGCCGCCAGTGCACGTTCGGCAACCGCGACATCGGCGCGGTAACGCAGGTAATTTTCCCCGTCGACCAGAGCTACCGGTTGTTTCAGCCCCGGCAGATGCGGCGCCGTCGTTATCTTTAACTGGCCGGGCTGCTTTGCAAGCAGTGCTGACAAGGTCGCTTCCGCCGTTAACAATGCGGTGCGATACCCCGGCACAGCAGCCTGTACCTGATGCAGCTGCACATCGATTTGCGCCAGCTCCAACTCAGATGCCATGCCGGCCTCCAGCCGCGCCAGCACAATGCCCCGGCTTTGCTCAAGGTTATGCAGGTTTTGCTCGGCCACCACCAGGCGCAATTGCGCGCCGCGATAATCGCCGTAGCTGCTTGCCACCTGACTTATCAGTTGCAATTGAGCGTCCTGCCAAAGCATCTCAGCTTGCTGGGCATTGGCCTGCGCCGCTTCGGCAGCGCGGCGGATCTTGCCGAATAAATCCAGATCCCAGCTCAGATTGCCACCGGTTGTATAACCGCGACTCACCACCTCATTATCGGCGCTTGATACAGTGGCATTTTCACTGGCCTGATAGCCGGCATCCAGACTGCCCTTGGGCAGCAAATCATTATTGGCATCGCGAAATACTGCATAGGCACGTTCAACGTTGGCCTGTGCCTGCGCCAGGGTACGGTTTTGCGCTAATGCCTCTGAAATCAGCTCATTTAAGGCCACATCGTCAAACGCCTGCCACCAGCTTTGCAGCTTATCCGCGCTTTGATAGGTTGAGCCGACATGAATATCCGCCACCTTAGTTGGCGACTGATAGTCCGGCCCGACGACACAGGCACTGACTGATGCCACCAGTAGAGCGATGGCCGACAATTTCATTAGATTACGCATGGGCACCCTCCGCAACATCATTTCCGTTAGCCAGTTGTTTTACCTTTGTCTCGCCTCTTTTCGCCAACAAGTAGTAAAACAGCGGCGTTAAAATCAGGCCGAAAATCGTCACGCCTATCATACCGGCGAATACTGCCACCCCCATGGCCTGGCGCATTTCCGCGCCGGCACCGCTGGAGAACACCATAGGCACCACACCCATAATAAAGGCGATGGAGGTCATCAGAATGGGACGTAAGCGCAGGCGGCCAGCTTCCAGAATGGCTTCCAGCGCGCTCATGCCGTGGTCTTGCAGCTCTTTGGCAAACTCGACAATCAGAATGGCGTTCTTGGTCGCCAAACCAACCAGTACAATCAGGCCAATCTGGGTAAAGATGTTGTTGTCTCCACCGTAAATCAGCACACCGCTCAGCGCCGATAGCAACGTCATCGGGATGATCAGGATGATCGCCAGCGGTAAACGTAAGCTTTCATACTGGGCAGCCAGCACCATAAACACCAACAAGATCACCAGCGGGTAGATAAATATGCCGGCGTTACCAGCCAAAATTTGCTGATAGGTGAGTTCCGTCCACTCGTAGGTCATGCCGTTTGGCAAAGTCTCGGCCAGAATTTTTTCCATCAGAGCCTGTGCTTCACCACTGCTGATCCCCGGCGCTGGTCCACCATTGATTTCGGCGGTAGTAAAGCCGTTATAGTGCATCACCCGATCCGGGCCCGCGCTGTTGGTCACCTTGATAAATGACGCCAGCGGGATCATTTCGCCCTGGTTATTACGCACTTTCAGCTGACCAATTTGCTCCGGCGTCTGACGGAACTGCTCATCGGCCTGCATATTGACCTGATAGGTACGACCAAATTGGTTGAAGTCATTGACATACACAGAGCCCATATAGGCCTGCAGCGTCTGGAACACTTCATCCAGTGCCACGCCCTGCTGTTTGGCTTTGGTTCGATCGATATCCAGATCCAGCTGCGGCACATTCACCTGATAACTGGAGAACACCCCCGCCAGCTCAGGCGTTTGCCAGGCTTTCATCATTACCTGCATGGTGACTTTATACAGCTCTTCGTAGCCAAGGTTTGCCCGGTCCTGGATTTGTAATCTGAAGCCACCAATGGTGCCAAGCCCTGCCACTGGCGGTGGTGGGAAAATAGCAATAAAGGCATCTTCAATTGCAGCAAACTTCTGGTTCAGTGCGCCGGCAATCGCATTGGCCG
This sequence comes from Shewanella litorisediminis, assembly GCF_016834455.1. Taxonomy (NCBI): domain Bacteria; kingdom Pseudomonadati; phylum Pseudomonadota; class Gammaproteobacteria; order Alteromonadales; family Shewanellaceae; genus Shewanella; species Shewanella litorisediminis. The sequence goes on along the minus strand of NZ_CP069213.1, from coordinate 2,053,262 downwards.
ATAATTCTGCGCTGTCGCGAACCTCAAAGCTGTCGAGTCCGACAAATATCACGGCACTGTTAGGGCTGTTGGTAAAGCCATTAATATTAAGCCCCGGAAAAGCAATCGCATCTATTACCCCTAGGTGGTCCAGTGCGATAGACGACATGCGCTTGACCACAGCATCAGTGCGTTCCAGCGAGGATGCATCCGGCAGCTGGGCGAAAGCCACCAGGTACTGTTTATCCTGCCCCGGAACATAACCTGTTGGTGTAGTCGCAAACTGCAAGCCTGTTAAGCCGACCAGTGCGATATACAACACCCCCACAATGGCACCGAAACGGATGACTTTGCGCACCAGATAACCGTAACCTGCGGACAATCGGGCAAAGAAACGGTTAAAGGGACCAAATAACCAACCGCCCAGCAATTTGTCCATGGCGCGGGTCAGGCCATCTTTTTTCTCGCCATGACCTTTTAACAGCAGTGCCGACAATGCCGGACTCAGCGTTAACGAATTAATGGCCGAAATAAAGGTTGAAATGGTAATGGTGAGGGCAAACTGCTTATAAAACTGACCGGTTAATCCTGACATAAAAGCTGTCGGAATAAACACCGCGGCCAGTACCAACGTTGTGGCGACAATCGGACCGGTCACTTCTTTCATGGCCTTTTGTGTCGCAGCGACCGGCGATAAGCCGTCGCGGATATTGCGTTCAACGTTTTCCACTACCACGATGGCGTCATCCACCACGATACCGATGGCGAGCACCAAGCCAAACAGTGACAAGGCGTTGAGTGAAAAGCCCATCAGCTGCATAAAGGCAAAGGTACCGACCAGCGATACAGGTACCGCAACCAGCGGAATAATAGAGGCGCGCCAGGTTTGTAAAAACAGCACAACCACCAATACCACGAGCAATACGGCTTCAAGCAGGGTTTTGACTACCGCTTCAATCGAGCCACGCACGAATACCGTTGGGTCGTAGACGATGTCGTAACTCAGCCCATCGGGGAAGCTTTTTGCCAGCTCGGCCATTTTGGCGCGTACATCATCGGAGATTTGAATCGCATTCGAGCCCGAGGCCTGGAAAATCGGAATGGCAACCGCTTCCTTGTTATTGAGCAAGGAGCGCAGCGCATAGGTTGACGCGCCAAGCTCCAGGCGAGCCACATCCTTTAAGCGGCTGATTTCACCGTTCTGGCCCACTTTGATAATGATATTTTCAAACTCTTCCACTGCCGCCAAACGGCCTTTGACATTGATCAGCAGCTGAAACTCGGCCGCACCACTTGGCTGCGCGCCCAAACTGCCGGCCGCCGCCTGCTGGTTCTGCTCACGAATGGCAGCGGTAATTTGTGCCGGCGATAAGCCCAGTGCCGCCACTTTATTCGGATCGAGCCAGATCCGCATACTGTAGTCGCCGGCACCAAACAGTTGCACCGAACCCACGCCTTCAATACGCGCCAGCTCGTCTTTGACGTTCAGCGCGGCATAGTTGGACAGATACAGCATGTCGTAACGCTCATCCGGTGAGGTTAAATGCACCACCATGGTTAAGTCGGGTGATGATTTCTCTGTCACCACCCCCAAGCGCTGTACTTCCTGCGGCAGGCGCGGTTTTGCACGTTCAACCCGACTTTGCACCTGGGTTTGTGCCAGGTTGACATCGGTACCAATGGCAAAGGTGACGGTCAATGTCATACGACCATCCGAGGTGGCCTGAGAGGACATATACAGCATGTTTTCCACACCGTTAATTTCCTGCTCCAGTGGCGAGGCCACTGTTTCGGCAATCACTTTCGGATTGGCACCCGGGTAATTGGCGGTAACCACCACTGTGGGTGGTACCACTTCCGGATATTCAGTAACCGGCAGCTGCCACACAGCGATGGCGCCGGTAATAAAAAACAGCAGAGATATTACAGCGGCAAAGATCGGCCGCTTAATAAAAAATTGCGATAACATGCTCTACTCCTTAACCGCGATTAGGGGCGATATCAGAGGTTGCAGCCAAAGAGGATGCCGCCTGATCCAGCATCTGCTGAGCGTCCTTTAGCGCCGCCAGTTGCGAGGCAGTGGCCATGTCCACCAACTTAGGCTCAACTTGCATACTTGGGCGAACGCGCTGCAGGCCGTTCACCACGATGCGATCAGTAGCCGTTAGGCCCTTGTTCACGATGCGCAAACCATTGAGTTTCTCACCCAGCTCGATTGCCCGGTACTCCAACAGGTTAGAGTCGTTCACCACCAAGACAAACTTGTTGTTTAAATCGGTTCCGATGGCCTTTTCATCAATTAACACACCATCGTAAGAGGCACTGCTTGCCAGGCGCAGTTTGGCAAACAGCCCGGGTAACAACTGATTGTCGTTATTGGCAAAGCTGGCACGCAGGCGAATGGTGCCGGTCTGCGCATCGATGCGGTTATCGACAAAATCGATATAACCTACGTGGCTGAAATTACTGTCATCGGCCAGCGCCAAATACACAGGGTTAGCCTGGGCATCACGGGTGTCGACACGTCGACCGTCCTTCGCCAGGCGGGCGTACTTCAGGTAAGTTTGCTCGTCCACATCAAAGTAAGCGTACATTTTGTCGGTGGAGACCAGGCTGGTCAGTTGGGTTTGGCCGGCCGTGACATAGTTACCTACCGTCGCCATGGCATAAGAGACCCGACCACTGATGGGTGCCGTCACTTGGGTGTAGCTCAAATCCAGCTCGGCGCGCTCCAGTGTTGCCAATAACGCGTTTACATTCGCAGCGGCTTGCTGCTTGCGCGCTAAACGGTTATCCAGTTCTTCCGCAGAAATGGCTTGTTGCTCGCTTAATGTCGATGCACGAGAATACTCAGCATCGGCCAGCGCCAACGCACTTTTCGCACTTTGTAATTCGGCTTTTAACCGCGTCACTTCAGCAGTAAATGCCCTGGCGTCTATTTGAAATAGCAAATCACCTTTTTTGACGAGAGCGCCTTCAGTGAAGTGCAATTGCTCTATGTAACCCGAGACTTTTGGCGTCAAGCTAACATTCAGCGGTGCTTGCAGACGCCCTGTAAAATCATCCCATTCGGTAACGCGCTCAAAAACAACCTTGGCCACACTGACCTCAGGCAAAGGGAGCTCATTAGAAATGGGGGCCGGATTGTTGCATGCAGATAAGACGGCAGCAGCAATACTTCCAAGTACTATGGACTTAAATTTACTTCTCATAATTAATACCTTGTTGCTACAAATAAAGCTTCGTTAAAAATAAATACAGTCAGTTTCCAGAGTCAGTTAACACTCATTCAATCTCTAAAAAGAGAGGGTTAATTAATTCGGTAATAAAAAGGAGTTAATCCGGTTGCGACTCCATTTTTTGATGTCATTCCCGTGTCGATAATGTCAATGACGGATTAAACCGGGTTGGATGAGCTCCAGAACGCCTGATGTCGCCGCCAGCCATTGACCATTTTCGGAATGTACAAACACATCTGCATTAAATCCATTCGATGTTTCATCGAGTAATCCCATAGCCATGGTATAACCGTTTGAAAATCTCAAAACGACATAGGTGTTTGATGATATATTTGAACCCACATCCCAATAAAAAGTGTCGCCTGAAGTAAAGCTGTATCCCATGCCATCTGAATCCAAAGAAACATGTTGTTGCTGAAACTTCGAATGCTCAATATCTTCACTGGGACTGTACATAGGCATACGCCACTCCGCCTGCATCTGCTGCCCTGATATGCTGATAGTTTGACTGTTAAGTGGACTCCCCCAGGCATAGTCTTGGGTCTCAATCTCTACCGGTGAAAAATCCATTAACTCACCGCCAAGAATAACGGGTTGAATGTCATAGACCTTTTGCTTTACCCGTAAGAATAAATTCCTTGACGCCCCCATGCTTAATTTGGTTAAGCGTTCGGCCAGCAGGGTGAGTTTAACGTCAAGACTTAATACACCATGGGCTCTCAATATAATTAATTGGTCTTCGGTCAGGCTCAAATCAGGGTGATCTATCTTTAATCTTAAAGCAGGTGTCTCATCCAATATTGACTGTGTTTGGACTGAACCGGACAATATGGCCCAGTTAGCCTTAAATGCAAAATTTTCATCCGCTATCTGAGCCTGAGATTGCGGGTGGAATAAATAGTATCGGGTGTATTTATCAGCCGGCGAATTAAGCCCACTCGTTGTCAATCGTAACCCGCTGAGTAACTCATTGGCGTTCAGGTTAATTTTACCCCAACCCTGTGCTGGCAATACCTTTTCCAGGTGAGTTAATAACTCAGGTACTGCAGCCTGCAGATCATCGCTGTATCGCCTGAAGCTCTCTGTATTTACTACCGCCCCAAATACCGAGAATTGGCCGGGTGGTAACCCAACAACGTCTTGCTCGGCGTAGGCAGCGATAGACACTGCAGCGAGTACCGCCTCAACCGGGGTCAGCATCAGTTCAGCAGTCTTAAGTGCCAATCGACTTTTAGGAACAATCCCGCCATTAACCCTAGTGGCAAGAGCCAAAATTGCGGTACTGTAGGCCGTGAGATTAACCGGCGCTGTTGTATCCAGACTGCCCAGTGACGGTATCGAAGTCCAAAGCTCCATTCCCGTCTTTTGTGTGGAAATAGCCCGGATTAGCGCTAAATCATTTACCGCGTCATCATCTATTTTGAGGCGCAGAGTATAATTTCCATTTTCATCAGCCTGTGTCCTGAACGTCTGATCATCGACTGCGGCGATAATCTCTGCGCCAACCATTTTTTTTGCGGCAAGAACCCCTCCCACTGACACTTCCTGCCACAAAGGTTCTATTCGATAGCTGTGCTCTACTCTTTTGATATCCCCGTCCTCATCCATAACTGTGATGGAGAAGGACGCAAATTCGACCTTGCTTACAGCGGGGACCTGGACAGAAAGCTCAGAGGTGTTGGTAGACGCGTACTGCAAGGCAGGACCGGATATCTGGTTCCACTCTATAGAGGCAATCTCTCCATCCACATCCTGTGCGTCGATCTTAAGCAAGGCGCTTGATTTTTCAGTTAGCAATACATCAACAGCACTGACTATTGGCGACCGATTGGCCTTGAGAAAAATATGTATGCTGTCCGTCGCTGCATTGCCATTGGCATCGGTAATGGTGAGCGCAATTTCAGCCACCGCATCTTCATCAAGTGCAGGTGCTGTCACCTGTATATGCTTTTGATTGAGATTACTGATGTAAACCTCGGGTCCGGAGATTTGCCGCCAAAGGTAGCTATAGCCCGGTTGCTCATTGTTCACTCGTGGCTTCAGTGCCGTGGTTTGGCCTTCCTTGAGCTGGATATCAGTTCCAATGTCAAAACTGATGCCATGATTGGTGTTTTCGCGATTTTCTCCGCCACCGCAACCAGCGACGACAAGCATGGTGCAAATCAAGAGCACCGGTGCCGCCTGAATCACTTTTCTCATTTTCTCACTCCGATCAGCAACCACACAAAATCAACGGGGTAAATTTGTTACTCCAACCGCTCCAACGGTGTCACCGGATTGGAACAAAAAGCAGGCTAAAGCTTGCCACTGTGGCAATGTCAATCAGAAATTTGCAGCCGCATATTCTCTCCATGACAAGGAGTGTGCTGACAGTGAGACAGCATGGGCTGAATGTATTATGTGACTGAATTTGTTATGGTTTAATCTTGGTGGAGGGGTGCTGATGTGGGTTGGCAGCGGCACATAGATGAAGCTGAATGTCAAAAGACAAGATTTCGGTGGGCCGCAGGCGTAAACGTAACAGCGGAATATCCCGGTTTGCCATGGGGCAAAATACGCACACCTAAAATCAATGCGGCCATCAAACTCTCGGGCATTTGCGCAAGGCCGGATGGGCGCTCTTGGGTTTTCCGTTTGACCTTGGCACGCTGCTATCACGTGCAGATATCGCGTACAGATAATGAATGTAGGTATTGAGCTTAACCGAGTGGCTGGGCCTGATGCGCTCATGGTCTTGTCGGTCGCCTGAACACACACACGCTATGTCATGCATATATGAACAAAGCACAGCGGTTGCTGTGCTTTGTTACTGAAAGGGCTGGGCATTGTTACCGGATAAATGGCGTAACCATTACAACGGACATCCCCTGCCCATCGCGCTTCTTACATCATTCAATGTCGCGCTTCTGATCACTGTTATCCCTGTGGCGGCCTGCCACATTGTGCCTATTCGATTTTCTGCTTTTGTCCGTCCACTCAATTCCAACTCTTGAAGGGTCCGGGAAACACCAACTGCTGCGCCACGTGCGCCAGTTCATTCTGCACCAAGCCACCAAGACTATAGCGGCACACACCAGAATGCCGGCACCGATAGCCTTTTCAAACCAATGGGCAATTAAGGCCACTGCGGCGGAGGCAATAAATGCCATCCCCAGTTGAATAAAGTTTTGCCAACCTGCCGCCTTGGTGGCATTGCTGGAAAATGGCGCCAGGGCATCTGTGACCAATAAGGGATAAACCGCACCATTGACAGCGGCAAGTACTGCAAACACCCAGAGTACGGCCTCAATACCCGCTCCCAATTGTGTCAGAAGAAAGAGCACAACAGATAAAGAGACGAAGCCGGTAATGAGCATGTTCTTTATGACCTGGGGACTGTGGGAGTTCAGCGCCTTTTTACAGGCGAAACCGCCCAGCATGAAAGAGAGTGTTTGAGGAATAAAGCTAAGCCCAATTTCTGCGGCAGCATAGCCGTGATGCTGCATAACCGCAGGCCACAGGGTCAGATAACAAAAAAACGCGGCACTACAGGCACCAAATATGGCCACGTTGTTTTGAAACACGTTGTTTTTAAGAATATCGCCAACCTTAATGGGCCTGGCTTTTTCCTTGATACCCGATTCTTTCGCCAGCGCTGGCGTCACTGCCGCCAGCAACATGCCCACGATGGCGAGGATAATAAAAATAGCGCGCCATCCATACTGCTCACTAATCCAGGCGCCCATGAGGGGGGCCAATGCCGGCGAGAGTGCAACGAGGGGCATAATCGAAGAAAACACCTTCCTCGCCTCGCCTTCATCAAACCTTTCCATCACCAAAGCCTGCCAGATCACCGCAGCACTGCAGGCACCAAAGGCCTGTACCACCCTGAGCACAAAAAATACGCTGATGTCTTCGGTGAAACCGAGCAAAATACTGCTTAATGCAAATACACCAAGGCCCATCATCAGGGTATTTTTTTTGCCAAATTTGTCACACAGGCTGCCGTAAGCCAGTTGCCCCATGGCGAGCCCACCCAAAAAACAGGTCAGGGTCATGGCAACCAGACTGGCGGATGTACCTAAACTAGCTTCAATCTGATTGAATGCAGGAAGGTACATGTCGGTTGCCAGAAAACCGAGCATACTGAGCAGTGCGAGATAGGGGAAAAATACTAAACTTCTGCGCTTAGTCAAAGAATTGGAAATCAAACGTACCTCCACATATTGGATTTATCTTAGCGCCGAGGAGTCTAATAACTTGTGTTACAGCTGTGAAACGGTTAATTTTGCATACTGCAAACAAAAAATTTCATGGCAAAGCGCCCTTCTAACATCAGGACATTCACCATGCTGTCGGAACAATCGCTGGAATTGGTCGATATAGTCGCTCAGGTTGGCAGTTTTACCGCTGCCGCGGCAAAGCTGCACAAGGTACCCTCTGCAGTGAGCTATGCCATTAAGCAAATCGAGGATGAATTGGGCGTAGTGCTGTTTAACCGTCACCACCGCAGCGTCAGCCTGACCGTGGCCGGTGAGCATTTTGTCCGCGAAGCCCGTGCCATGTTGTCGCAACTGGATGAGCTTAAACGCGGAACACAGCGGATTGCCAACGGCTGGCAGCCGACCCTGTCCATTGCCCTGGATAACATAGTCCGCGCTGACAAGATTAGCGTGTTAATTGCTGATTTTTATAGGCATTTCCAGGATGTTGAGTTAATTATCCGTATTGAGGTATTTAACGGCGTTTGGGAAGCCCTTGCCACTGGACGCAGCCATATTGCCATTGGCGCGACAACGGCAATTCCCGTTGGCGGTGTGTTCCAATACCGGGATATGGGGGTTATTGATTGGGCATTTTTGGTGTCTAAAAACCATTCGCTTGCAGCCATAGAGACGCCCCTGACCGATGATATGCTGAGGCCTTTCCCCTCAATCTGCCTTGAAGACACCTCCAGGGAAATTCCCAAACGCACGACCTGGCTTTTGGATAACCAGCGCCGCCTGGTAGTGCCTGATTGGATCCGCGCCATTAACTGTTTTACCAACGGTTTGGGGATAGGCTATATGCCAAGACACCTGGCAGCCCCCTTTATCCAGGCCGGATTGTTGATGGAAAAAACCCTTGAACAGCCAAAGGCGCCCAGCCCCTGTTGCCTTGCCTGGAACGGTGACTCCCCCTCCCCGGCCCTTAACTGGGTACTCGATTACCTTGGCGACAGTGAAAAACTGCACCGCGAATGGTTGGCATAACTGTGGTTTCCAGTGGGAATTCAGTTATGATAGGCAAGATAGTCACATATTAAGGAGACATTGAAATGTCACAGGAAATTCTGGTTTCCAAGCAGTCGACACTGGAAGTCAACAAGCTCATTAAGAACACCTATATGCTGCTCTCCATGACGCTGGCATTTTCAGCGCTCTGTGCCTGGATTGCCACGGCGATGGGCATTTCTCCGTTGATGTCATTGGGTTTTGCCATTGGCGGATTTATTCTGCTGTTTGTTACCTTGCGTAAAGCCGACACCGCCGCCGGTCTCTTTTGGGTATTCGCCTTTACGGGGATGGAAGGTGCGTCACTGGGGTTTATCCTGAATCACTATGCTGGCATGGCCAACGGCCCTGAGCTGATTATGCAGGCATTTGGCCTGACTTCAGCCATCTTTATCGGCTTGTCCATGTATGCCCTCACCACCAAAAAAGACTTCTCTTTCATGGGCGGCTTTTTGTTCGCCGGTTTGATTGTGATTGTAATTGGTGGCCTGATTAATCTGTTTGTTGGCAACAGCACTGCGTACATGTTGCTGTCCTGGGCCACCGCTCTGGTGTTCACCGGTCTTATCCTGTTTGATACCAGCCGAATCGTAAACGGCGGCGAGACCAACTATATCCGCGCCACCGTGTCCCTGTATCTGGACTTCCTCAACCTGTTCCTCGCCATTTTGCGTATTCTGGGCATGAACAACGACGATTAAACATTCCTGAGGGATTTAAGGTAAAATGGCCCACTTCCAGGGCCATTTTTTTATTATGAGTACATTCATTCTTCAAGTATCAGGTAAAGCCTATGGCAGCGCGGCGCCAGTGCATGCGCTCAGGTTTGCCAAGGCCGCCATAGACGAAGGACACCACATTCTCCGGGTATTTTTTTACCAGGATGGTGTACTTAATGCATCCAGCTTAGGCTCGCCTGCATCGGACGAGTTCAATATATATAAGGCGTGGCAGGAACTGGCCAAACGCCATAAGGTTGAACTGGTTAACTGTGTTTCAGCGGCCTTAAGGCGCGGTATGGTGTCCAAAGAAGAAGCCGAAACCCAAGGGCTCAGCCATTGGAATGTGGATGACCACTTCCACAACGGCGGCCTGGGAGAGTTGGTCAGCGGCATTGCCAAAGCCGACCGGCTGGTGTGTTTTTAAGGAGCGTCAGTGAAAAAACTCTGTGTTGTGTTTTCAACATCGCCCCATGGCAATGCTGCCGGCCGCGAAGCGCTGGATTTTGCCATGTTGGCGGCAAGTTATGATTTGGAAACCAGCTTGCTCTTTACCGATGAAGGCGTGCTTCACCTGATGGCCAATCAAGTTCCAGAATCCATTGGTTGTCGCGACTATATCGCCACCTTTGGCGCGCTGGAGTTTTATGATATCGAAAGCCTGTATGTTTGTGAGGAAAGCCTGAAGGAATTCGGTATCGACTCAGACGCCCTGCCCCTGGATGTTAAGGTGCTTACAAGCGAGGCTATCCGTGCCCATTTCGGCGCGGTCGATGAGGTGGTGGTGTACTGATGATTTTGCATCATATTCAAAGCTCAACCGCGCAAAGCGCCGGTCTTAGACTCGCCCTTCGTTATGCCAGTGATCTGGACGCACTGATAATCAGTGGTGATGCCACAGGCTCTGTGCTTCAGGCCAGTTGGCAGACTAAACTGGCCGGCAAATCTGTGTATTTTTTGGATGAAGATGTCCATGCCCGAGGGCTGACAGACCTGGTTGCAACCCGTTACCCCGATGCACAATTGGTGGATTACAGCGGCTGGGTACAGCTCTCTTTAATGTTCGACAAGGTGATCACGTGGTAGATTCGATTGAATTTAACGGTCAGCAGATTGAAGTTGATAAAAATGGGTATTTGCTGTCGGTTGACGACTGGACCCCAGAGCTTGCGCTGCTGCTCGCCGAATCTGAGTCCATCGTCATGACAGAAGCCCACTGGGAAGTGGTCAACTTTGTGCGTGACTTTTATTTGGAGTATAAAACCAGCCCGGCCATCCGCGCGCTGGTCAAAGCCATGGGGCAAAAGTTTGGCCCAGACAAGGGCAATTCCAAATACCTGTATACCCTGTTTCCGATAGGCCCGGCTAAACAGGCCACCAAGATTGCCGGCCTGCCGAAGCCTGCCAAGTGCATCTAACCGAATGCGACCAGGTCACAAAACAAAAAGCCCCGCAGTTGCGGGGCTTTTTACTGTTAGACGTTTATTGTCAGACGTTGTCTAACACAATCAAGAAGGCCTTCCCCAAGGTAGCGAACATGATACCGACAAATACCGCTATCACTGCCACGTATGAAAGCCAACGTAAGTAGCGTTGACCGTTATCCATATACCCTTGAAAAATAGTGTCTTGTTATTAACCGAGTTGCTCAATACCACCCATGTATGGGCGCAGTGCTTCAGGCACGGTAACAGTGCCATCGGCATTCTGATAGTTTTCCAGAATCGCCACCAGAGTACGGCCAACTGCCAGACCTGAGCCGTTCAGGGTGTGAACCAGTGCCGGCTTGTTGTCTTCCTTGTTGCGATAGCGCGCCTGCATGCGGCGGGCCTGGAAGTCCTTCACGTTGGAGCAGGAAGAGATCTCACGGTACGTGTTTTGTGCTGGCAGCCATACTTCGATGTCGTAGGTTTTGGCAGCACCAAAGCCCATGTCGCCGGTACACAGCACCACTGTGCGGTGCGGCAGCCCCAGTTTCTGCAGGACTTTTTCGGCATGACCAACCATCTCTTCCAGCGCGTCCATAGACTGCTCTGGTTTGACGATTTGTACCATTTCAACCTTGTCGAACTGGTGCTGACGGATAAGACCACGGGTATCTTTACCGTATGAACCAGCTTCAGAGCGGAAACACGCGGTATGGGCGGTTATCTTGATGGGCAGGTCGGCCTCATCGAGGATGGTGTCACGCACCAGGTTGGTCACCGGCACTTCGGCGGTTGGGATCAAGCTTAATGCCTGACCTTCCTCGGTAGCGGGCTTGAGGTTAAACAAGTCCTCACTGAACTTGGGCAGCTGACCGGTACCGAGCAGGCTGTCGGTGTTCACCAGCAAAGGCACGTAGGCTTCGGTATAACCGTGCTCTGTGGTGTGCAGGTCGAGCATAAACTGCGCCAATGCACGGTGCATGCGGGCGATTTGACCCTTCATCACGATAAAACGTGAGCCGGTGATTTTAACCGCACTCTTGAAATCAAGCCCACCGAGGGTTTCACCAAGATCAACGTGATCTTTAACCGGGAAATCGAAGCTGCGTGGCTCGCCCCAGCGGCGGATTTCCACATTTTCGCTTTCGTCCTTGCCAACAGGTACTGACTCATCCGGCAGATTGGGAACAGACATGGCAATGGCGTTGATTTCTTCGAGCAATGCTGCCAGTTCTACCTTCTTGGCTTCGAGCTCGGCGCCAAGATTGCCCACCTGAGCCATGATGGGCGCAACGTCTTCACCACGGGACTTTGCCTGACCGATGGACTTGGAGATGGCGTTGCGACTGGCCTGCAGCTCTTCAGTGGCTACCTGCAGCGACTTGCGCTTTTCTTCCAGCGCTTTGAGATGGTCGATGTCCAGCGCAAAACCGCGGGCGGCCAGACGCTCTTTAGTGAATTCCAGTTCATTACGGAGATATTTGGTATCTAACATACTTGTTGTCTTATAAGTTAAACGCGGGAATAAATCAGCTGCTGCCCAAGATACACCACGGTCAGGCAAAGTATCAGGTTCAGAAGCACATTCAGGCTCGCCTTCACAAGTTCACCCTGCTGCAACAGTAGCAGGGTTTCATTTGAGAAGGTGGAAAACGTCGTTAAGGCGCCCAGAAGGCCAACACCAATCAGGGCCTTCCACTCAGGTCCAATGTGGCTGAGTTCCGCCAGGGCGTATATGCATCCCATTAAAAAGGATCCCGCCACGTTGACGATGAGTGTACCAAAAGGAAATCCGCTGCCAAAGAGTTGCAACGCAAGAATCGAGACGGAATAGCGCAAAACTGCACCTATAGCACCGCCAGCGGCAATATATAACACGTTATTCATAACGTTTTCGCCCACTTTGTTGGTTCAGCGCCTCAAGATGAGCGAGTTTGTCTTTGATGCGTTTTTCAAATCCCCGCTCAGTGGGATGGTAAAAACGGCTGTGCTGCAGGGCTTCAGGGAAGTAACTATCGCCTGCGGCAAACGCCCCTTCTTCATCATGGGCATAACGGTAGCCTTCGCCGACGCCAAGCTCGTTCATCAGTTTGGTGGGTGCGTTACGCAGATGATTGGGTACAGGTGCGTTCCCCGTTTCCCGGGCAAGCACCCGGGCAGCCTTGAAGGCCGTGTACACAGCGTTGCTCTTTGGCGCACTGGCAAGGTAAATCACCGCCTGGGCGATGGCCCGCTCGCCCTCTGCGGGGCCTACCCGATGGAAACAATCCCAGGCATTCAGCGCTACTGTCATCGCATTGGGGTCGGCATTGCCAATATCTTCCGATGCGATGGCAAGGAGGCGCCTTGCGACATACAAGGGGTCACCGCCACCTTCAAGAATGCGGCAAAACCAATAAAGCGCTGCATCAGGTGCCGAGCCACGAATGGACTTATGCACTGCACTGATGAGGTCGTAATACTGATCGCCGTTTTTATCGTAACCGGCGGCCTGATGGCCGGCGACTTCTGAAAGCAGCTCAAGGGAGTACTCGCCGCCATCTGGCAGCAAGTCAGACATGAGCTCCAATAAATTGAGCGCCTTGCGGGCATCACCATCGCAAAGCCTTGCGATGGCGGACTTAAGCTCTGTCTTCAGTACAAGACAACGTTTACCAAGCCCCCTCGCCTCATCGCTGTTTGCCTGTTCAAGGATTTGCCCAATTGCATCGTCTTCGAGGCGTTTAATGAGATACACGCGGCAGCGCGACAGTAGCGCGTTATTGACTTCAAAAGAGGGGTTTTCTGTGGTGGCACCGATAAAAATCACAGTGCCGTCTTCGATAAACGGCAGAAAAGCGTCTTGCTGGCTCTTGTTAAAGCGGTGCACTTCATCCACAAACAACAAGGTGCGTTGGCCACGTGACTGGGCCACGTTTTTCGCCTGCTCAATGGCAGCCCTGATTTCCTTTACCCCGGACGTGACCGCAGAGATACGCTCAACATGGGCATTGGCGTAGCGGGCCACGAGTTCGGCCAGTGTGGTTTTGCCAGTACCCGGTGGCCCCCAAAGCAGCATCGAGTGTACCTTGCCGGCAAGTAGTGCCTGTCGCAGCGGCTTACCTTCACCCAATAGATGTGACTGGCCTATGTACTCCTCAACACTGGCCGGACGCATACGGGCAGCCAGCGGGTTAAAGTCGGGGCTGAAATCAAAACTCAAGGACACAGCACATCCTTTTACTGACGACGCTGATCGTCAATGCTGACGCCATCGGGGATCTGAAACTGAAATAAGCGCTCGTCGGCTTCAGTCACTGTGGCCTGTTCAGAGAGTGCAAAGTGGCTGGTGCTGCCCTGGGCATCGGTGAGACGAATATCTGAAAGGGTGTTATTCGTAAAACACACAGATACGGTATTCACTGCACTTTCTACGCCCTGGCGAGGAGTGATATCAAAGCAATCACCTTTTTTATCAATCTGATACTCGCTCCAGCGCTTTTCGTCTCTATGGACTAAAAGAGCCATGGGTGAAGCCTTAAGAATATCCTCCATATCCAGGATACTGACTTCTTCGGCGAAGGGGTTATACACCCACACATTGTTGTCTTTGGCCACTATCAGGGATTCATCGGGCGCTGTGAGGTGCCAGTAAAATGCATCGGGTTGATGCATGGCAATCACGCCGCTGCCTTCCTGGATAAGTTTGCCGTTCTGATCTGTTACTTTCTGGCTGAAGTTGGCCTTGATGCCCTGCATCACATCCAATTTGGATACCAGTTCGTTGGCATCATCTGCGAAGACCGCAAAAGGCAGCAAGGCAGAAAAGAGCACTGCAATCGACTTTTTCAAATACTAACCTCATAACTATTCATAAAATTCAGAGCCGCATAATTCAGATTCGAACACACCGAGCCGGGTAATGCAGTCGCTGAGTTAATTTCTCGGAGGCGGCGGCGCCAACACTTCACGGTTACCGTTGTGTCCCTGGGCGCTGACAACGCCCGCCAGTTCCATCTGTTCGATAATACGGGCAGCCCGGTTGTAGCCAATCTTAAACTTGCGCTGCACGCTTGAGATGGAACCGCGACGGGATTCAGTAACGAACGCCACGGCTTCATCGTAAAGCGGGTCGTAATCTTCATCCCCTTCCTCAGAGGCTTCGCCGGGCAGCAGCACCTGTTCGCCATCACTGGAGCCGTGCAGGATCTCCTCGATATATTGTGGCTTGCCGCGGGCATGCCAATCGGCGACCACCCTGTGTACTTCGTGGTCGTCAATAAAGGCGCCATGCACCCGTACAGGCACACCGGTTCCGGGTGGCAGATAAAGCATGTCACCCATCCCGAGCAGTGTCTCTGCACCTTGCTGGTCCAAAATAGTACGGGAGTCGATACGGGATGAAACCTGAAACGCCATACGCGTGGGGATGTTGGCTTTAATCAGGCCAGTTATCACATCCACGGATGGGCGCTGGGTCGCCAAAATCAGGTGAATACCCGCGGCACGGGCTTTTTGTGCAATACGTGCGATAAGCTCTTCAACTTTTTTACCGACAATCATCATCATGTCGGCAAACTCATCGACCACCACAACGATGGACGGCAATTTATCCAGCTCAGGGGCTTGTTCATCAAAGCTCTCGCTGGACTTCCACAGCGGGTCCAAAATAGGCTCTCCGCACGCTTTGGCGTCGGCAATCTTGGCGTTATAGCCTTTGAGATTACGGACACCCAGCGCAGACATCAGCTTATAACGACGCTCCATTTCCCCCACACACCAGCGCAGTGCGTTGGAGGCTTCTTTCATGTCGGTGACAACTTCACACAACAGATGCGGTATCCCCTCGTACACCGAAAGTTCCAACATCTTGGGGTCAATCATGATAAAGCGCACATCATCGGGGCCTGATTTGTACAGCAGGCTGGTGATCATCACGTTCACACCGACTGACTTACCCGAGCCCGTAGTACCTGCTACCAAAAGGTGGGGCATTTTTGCCAAATCCACGACAACAGGCTCGCCGGCGATGTCCTGACCGAGCACCATGGCAAGGTTGCTGGGGTTATTTTTGAATTTGTCACAGTCCAGCACATCGCGCATGTACACAGTTTCGCGGAACTTGTTTGGCAGTTCGAGCCCCACATAGGCTTTACCCGGAATCACTTCCACTACCCTCACCCTCTCTGCGAGCAAGGAACGGGCAAGGTCGCTGGCGAGGTTGGTAATTTTCGAGGCTTTCACGCCGGGCGCCAGCTCCAGCTCAAAACGGGTAACTACCGGACCTGGATAAACACCCACCACATTGGCAGTGATATTAAAGTCGGCCAGCTTGGTCTCAACCAGACGCGCCACCTGATCCAGCTCTTCTTCACTGATGGGGTTTTCTTTACGGTTTGGTACGTTCAGCAGGTCAATACTCGGCAGCGGCGCCATGGGCTTGGCTGGGGTGTTGTCCTGCCCGGGCAACACCACTATGCCATCGACAATTTTGGCGCCTTCCACTTTTTTGGGTTGCGGCTTGGGTGCCCTGGCAAGGGCGCCGTCAGACACAGATTCATCAAAGCCAATATCTTCCCAAGGGGGAAGCTCGTCAGATTGATGTTCATCTTCGTTAATATCGAATGCATCAGCTGACGCGGTCTTGGCCGAAAAGGCCATATTCCTTTTTGAGGTCACCAGGTGAGAGTCATCTGCCGCGATGGCTCCATGGCCAGATGCGACGTCGGAAAATGCAGGCTCTACTCTGGCAAACCTGGATTTCTGTTCGTTGGCAGCGGCAGGCTCTGAGTAATCTTCATCATCATTTGCGCTAAACGTCTTGAGGCCTTCATGTTCTTCCGGAGCATCAACAGCCGTTAACACAGTATCTTCGTCTGACTCAGTTTTGCTGCGGCTAAAAAATGAAAAGAGTTTGCGTCTTTCTTTATGAGCTGTTTCAGCATTTTCTGCTACGTACTGGGCTGTTTGATTTCCCAGTGAAGCGGTATTGTTTGCATCAGTGAGATCGTCTTCATTAACGCCCGCAAGCAGTGGTTCCTTCTGCTTGCGTTTAAAGCCTGCAGCAATGGACATAAAACCCTGGGTATCTTCGGTATCACGTGATTTAGCCAGCCTTGACGGCAATTGGTAAATACCCTGTATAGCGCCGATGGTGGCTCTGCCGGTGAGTTCTACCAAGGCTATCAAGCTGATGCCGGTGAGTAAGGTAAAACCGGTGGCGATGCTGCACAGCAGTAATAGGGTCGTTCCCAGGGAATTGAAATAGGGCAGCATGGCATTGGCTATCACGTCACCGGTAACCCCGCCGGCAGAAAACTCATAAATGTCATTGCCATTCATGCTGGCGAGCGTAGACACGCCAAATACGATAAGAATGAAGCCCAGTAATCGCATCGATACCGAGAAATAGTCAATTTCCAGCAGTCGGTGGGATTGTTTGAACAGCAGCCATCCGGTTCCGGCAATCACAAAGGGGGTAAGAAAGGCACTGTAACCAAAGAAATACAGCAGCACATCGGCAACCCAAGCACCAACGGCCCCACCGAGATTCTGAATATGTCCCTGATAGTTACTCTGGCTCCAACCCGGGTCTGAGGCACTGAAACTGGTCAGCGCCAGCAACACATAGATGGCCAGCATGGAACAAATGATAAGGCCACCTTCGAGCAGCCGTTGCAGTCCGCTTAGCGAATGAACGCGATTTCCCTGAGACAAACGAAAGGATCCATAGCAACATTAAAAACAGGTGAAATTAAGATACCAGAATCCTGTTGAAAGTGGAGCTAAATTGGGGGTTTTATGGGCAGTCGCATCCAATTGTGAGCAAAAATTCATGCTACCCATGCAACAGACAACAAAAAAGGGAGCGAGGCTCCCTTTTTATATCGCTGACAGAGACTTAGTTACTTGTCAGAGAGGTTGTTTACCGCGACCTTATTGGTCTGCTTAACTTCTTCCATCACAACGTAGGTACGGGTGTCGGACACGGAAGGCAATTTCAGCAGGGTTTCGCCAAGGAGTTTGCGGTAGGCTGACATGTCAGACACGCGGGTCTTGAGCAGATAGTCAAAATCACCGGAAACCAGGTGACATTCCTGAATATCGTCCAGCAACTGCACGGCACGGTTGAAGCGATCAAACACCTCTGGGGTGTCCCTGTTCAGGGTAATCTCAACAAAAACCAGCAGCGATGCACCCAGATAATGTGGGTTTACCAAGGCAGTATAGCCATTGATATACCCTTGCTTTTCTAAGCGCTTAACCCTTTCCAAACAAGGAGTTGGACTCAGCCCTACCCGTTTGGACAGCTCAACATTTGAAATTCTTCCATCAATTTGCAGTTCATTAAGGATATTGCGATCGATGCGATCCAGGTCTTTAACCGGATTCTTTTTATTATATGCCATATATTTGACCTTGTTTTATTACTAAAACAACATTTAATTTTACGTATGTCGAAAGTTCAGCAGCATAAACTGCAGAGGCAATACTATACTAGATATCCCTGAAATAATCACGTTCAGGTCACGACAAAATAACAAATTTGCCTGCGAAAAGCGGGTATTTATGCAATTGAGGCTCGAAGATGATAATTGGTGTACCAAAGGAAATCAAAAACCATGAATATCGCGTTGGTATGGTGCCCTCCAGCGTGCGTGAACTGACCCTGCGTGGCCATCAGGTATTCGTAGAAGCGACTGCCGGTGGTGGTATTGGCTTTACAGATCAAGACTATATCGATGCTGGTGCGACCATACTGGGCACAGCAGAAGAAGTCTTTGCCAAAGCCGATATGATTGTGAAAGTGAAAGAGCCTCAGGCCGTTGAACGCGCCATGCTGCGTCACGACCAAATCCTCTTCACCTACCTGCACCTGGCTCCGGATTTGCCTCAAACCGAAGAGCTGGTGAGCTCTGGTGCTGTATGTATTGCTTATGAAACTGTGACTGACGACCGCGGTGGTCTGCCACTGCTGGCCCCTATGTCAGAAGTTGCCGGTCGCATGTCTATTCAGGCCGGTGCCATGGCGCTTGAGAAATCAGCCGGTGGTCGCGGTATGCTGCTTGGCGGCGTGCCAGGCGTTGAACCAGCCAAAGTGGTTATCATCGGTGGCGGTATGGTAGGTACCAACGCTGCGCAGATGGCTGTAGGTATGGGTGCCGACGTCGTAGTTCTGGATCGCTCTATCGATGCCCTGCGTCGCTTAAACGTGCAGTTCGGCTCTTCTGTTAAAGCCGTATACTCCACTGCCGATGCCATTGAGCGTCACGTGCTGGAAGCTGACCTCGTTATCGGCGGCGTGCTGATCCCCGGTGCTGCTGCGCCCAAGCTGGTGACTGCCGACATGATCAAGCGCATGAAAGCTGGTGCGGCCATCGTTGACGTAGCCATCGACCAGGGCGGTTGTGTTGAAACTTCTCACGCGACCACTCACCAGGATCCAACCTACATTGTTGATGACGTGGTTCACTACTGCGTAGCCAACATGCCAGGTGCCGTTGCCCGCACTTCTACCTTTGCACTGAATAACGCTACCCTGCCCTACATCATCAAGCTGGCAGACAAGGGTTATAAGGCTGCGTTGCTCGGTGATAAGCACCTGCTGAACGGTCTTAACGTGATGCACGGCAAGATCACTTGCAAAGAAGTGGCCGAAGCACACAACCTGTCTTACGTTCCAGCCTCTGAACTGCTGTAATTAGCGCAGACAAGGGGTTATCAAGGGGAGCTTAGCTCCCCTTTTTCTTTTCTAAGGCAAGGCAGTGGAAACCCTGATAGACAAGATAGATTAGGATCATCTAAGTCTTCACGCTTTACGCCCTTTACCCCTACACGTAAATTCCCTACAATCCCAGCAATTTGCAAAGGCACGGAGAATAAAATGAGCCAAGCCAAACACAGCCAGCTGCTGATCCTCGGATCGGGCCCAGCAGGCTACACTGCCGCGGTCTATGCTGCACGTGCAAACCTGAATCCTGTCATGATCACCGGTCTTCAGCAGGGTGGCCAGCTGACCACCACCACCGAAGTCGAGAACTGGCCGGGTGATGCCGAAGGTTTGACCGGTCCAGGCCTGATGGCGCGCATGCAGGAACATGCCGAAAAGTTCAATACCGAAATCATCTTCGACCATATCAACGAAGTGACCCTCACTGAGCGTCCGTTCCGTTTGAAAGGCGATAATGGCGAGTACACCTGTGATGCGCTGATCATCGCCACAGGCGCATCGGCCAAGTACCTGGGTCTGCCTTCTGAAGATGCCTTTAAAGGCCGCGGCGTATCAGCTTGCGCGACCTGCGATGGTTTCTTCTATCGCAATCAGAAAGTCGCCGTGATTGGTGGTGGTAACACTGCCGTTGAAGAAGCCCTTTATCTGTCCAACATCGCTTCTGAAGTTCACCTCATTCACCGTCGTGACAGCTTCCGCTCTGAGAAAATTCTCATTGACCGTCTGATGGACAAGGTTGCCAATGGCAATATCATCCTGCATTTGGACAAAACGTTGGATGAAGTCGTTGGCGACAATATGGGTGTGACCGGAGTTAAGCTTAAATCCACCAAAGATGACTCAACTGAGGCGTTTGATGTGGCAGGCGTATTCGTGGCCATCGGTCACAGCCCGAACACTGGCATCTTCGAAGGTCAGCTCGAGATGAACAACGGTTACATCAAGGTGCAGAGCGGTCTTAACGGCAACGCCACCCAAACCAGCATCGAAGGCGTGTTCGCTGCCGGTGATGTGATGGATCAGCACTATCGTCAGGCCATTACCTCAGCAGGTACCGGTTGTATGGCGGCACTGGATGCAGAGCGGTACCTGGACGCCAAGCACTAATCTTCTGCAGTGCAGTTCAGAAAAAAGCCGGCTTAGTGCCGGCTTTTTATTGCGGGTGTTTTTAACGCCATCACTCATGAATGATACCAACAAAAAAAGGGACCCTAAGGTCCCCTTCTATTTGCTCAGAACAATTACTTGGTCAGAGCTTCTTTTGCTTTTTCAACGAGAGTTGCAAATACAACTTTGTCGAATACAGCGATGTCGGCCAGGATCTTACGATCGATCTCGATAGAAGCCTTCTTCAGACCGTTGATGAAACGGCTGTAAGACAGACCATTCTGACGAGAAGCGGCGTTGATACGTGCAATCCACAGTTGACGGAATTGACGTTTCTTCTGACGACGGTCACGGTAAGCATACTGACCGGCTTTGATCACAGCCTGTACCGCTACGCGGTAAGTACGTGAACGGGCACCGTAGTAGCCTTTGGCGAGTTTCAGAATCTTCTTGTGACGGGCACGAGCGGTTACACCACGCTTAACTCTTGGCATTGTTCAATCTCCTCAATTAAGCGTATGGCAGTTGACGCGCGATTGCTGGAACGTCGACCTTGGCAACCAGACATTTAGCGCGCAGATGACGCTTACGCTTGGTGCTCTTCTTGGTCAGGATGTGACGCAGGTGGGCTTGCTTGCGCTTGAAACCATTGGCGGTTTTCTTAAAACGCTTCGCAACGCCACGGTCAGTTTTCATTTTTGGCATTACTTCTAACTCCGCATTGGGGGTTTATTAAAAAACGTAAGGCGAACGGCCGCTCTTTGCAGGGCGGCCGTTACTTTCAAATGCCCTACTATTTCTTTTTGGGTGCCAGCACCATAATTGCTTGACGACCTTCCATTTTCGGGAAGGATTCGACAACCGCATACTCTTCCAAATCAGCCTTGATACGGTTCATCAGATCCATACCCAGGTTTTGGTGTGCCATTTCGCGACCCCGGAAACGCAGCGTAACTTTCGCTTTGTCACCGTCTTCAAGGAAACGAATCAGGTTGCGTAGTTTTACCTGATAGTCGTTTTCATCAGTTCCAGGACGGAATTTGATTTCCTTAACCTGAACCTGTTTTTGCTTTTTCTTCTGTTCTTTCTGGGCTTTTGCCTTGTCGAACAGGAATTTACCGTAGTCCATGATACGACATACGGGAGGCTCGGCATTGGGGCTGATCTCTACGAGATCAACGCCGGCTTCATCGGCCAACTCCTGAGCTTCACGGATACTGACAATACCGATGGATTCTCCATCCAATCCGGTTAAACGTACCTGTGGAACACCGGTGATTTCATCGTTGATACGGTTTGGGGCCGGCTGACGCCCTGCTTTTTTGATCTTTATGACCTATTCCTCCAACAGTTTTAGACTACGGTGCGAAATTTGTTCTTTTACGCTCGCGACGAAAGCATCGATGGACATCTTGCCCAAGTCTTTACCGTCACGGGTACGCACCGCGATTTCCCTGTTCTCCATTTCCTGGTCACCCACGACCAATAGATAAGGGACACGCCTTAAGGTGTGCTCGCGTATTTTAAAGCCAATTTTCTCATTCCTCAAGTCTTGAGAAGCGCGAATACCTTGTTCTTTGAAGAATTTGACTAATTCTTCAACATAATCAGCTTGTTTGTCGGTGATGTTCATCACGACTGCTTGCACTGGAGCCAGCCATGCGGGGAAGCGTCCTGCATATTCTTCGATGAGAATACCGATAAAACGTTCCAAAGAGCCCAAAATGGCACGGTGGATCATCACCGGGGTCTGACGGGCGTTATCTTCGGCAACGTAAGTGGCACCCAGACGGCCTGGCAAGGCGTAGTCGAGCTGCACAGTACCACACTGCCATGCACGGTCGAGACAGTCGTGCAGGGTGAACTCAATTTTCGGACCGTAGAAGGCACCTTCGCCCGGCAGAATTTCAAAGGCAATGCCGTTGGCGTTCAGGGCTTCAATCAGTGCAGACTCTGCTCTGTCCCACATAGCGTCGTCACCGATACGCTTTTCAGGACGGGTAGACAGCTTCACCACGATGTTTTCGAAACCGAAAGTCGAGTAAGTGTCATACACCATTCTGATACAGGCACTCACCTCTTCCTGCACCTGTTCTTCGGTACAGAAAATGTGGGCATCGTCCTGAGTAAAGCCGCGCACGCGCATCAGACCATGGAGCGAACCGGATGGCTCGTTACGATGGCAGCAACCGAACTCGGCCATACGCAGTGGCAGGTCGCGATAAGACTTGAGGCCCTGGTTGAAGATTTGCACATGGCCGGGGCAGTTCATCGGCTTGATAGCATATTCACGGTTTTCACTGGCAGTGGTGAACATGGCATCGGCATATTTATCCCAGTGGCCAGAGCGTTCCCACAGTACGCGGTCCATCATAAATGGACCTTTTACTTCCTGATAATCGTACTCAGACAGTTTGTGACGGATAAAGGTTTCCAGCTCACGGAAGATACTCCAGCCATCATTATGCCAGAACACCATGCCCGGAGCTTCTTCCTGCATGTGGTACAGGTCAAGCTGCTTGCCAATTTTACGGTGGTCACGCTTGGCGGCTTCTTCAAGACGCGCGAGGTGGGTATTCAGGGCTTTTTTGTCGCCCCAGGCAGTACCGTAAATACGCTGCAACATCTTGTTGTTGGAATCACCGCGCCAGTAGGCACCGGCAACACTCATCAATTTAAAGTGATGGCAAAAACGCATGTTGGGCACGTGTGGGCCACGGCACATGTCGGTGTATTCTTCATGGTGATACAAAGCGGGAGTTGCGTCCCTGGCAATGTTGTCATCGAGAATTGCCATCTTGTAGCTTTCGCCGCGACCTTCAAAGGTATCCCGTGCTTCCTGCCAGCTTACAACGCGTTTCACCACGTCATAATCGGTCTTGGCCAGCTCCAGCATGCGCTTTTCAAGCGCTGCAATGTCTTCGGCGGTCAGCTTGTGCTCGAGATCCACGTCGTAGTAAAAGCCGTTGTCAATCACAGGACCAATGGCCATTTTGGTTTGTGGCCACAGTTGTTTGATTGCATGACCGAGTAAGTGGGCACAGGAGTGACGCAGAATTTCCAGACCTTCTTCATCACGGGCGGTGATGATAGACAGGCTGGCGTCTTCATGGATGAGATCGCAGGCGTCTTTCAGCTCGCCGTTTACACGGCCGGCGATACAGGCTTTTGCAAGACCGGGGCCGATATCGGCAGCAACATCCATAGTGGAGACGGGGTTGGCAAACACACGTTGGCTGCCATCAGGAAGCGTAATTACAGGCATGATATTTCCTTATCCAGTGGTGACCCACACCAAGGGCCACTTGGCATAAATAAAAAGAAACGCGCGGAGGGTAAGACAGTACAGGAGCCTTGAGCCTCATCCAGCGCGGCCAAATAGTGTATGCCATTGAGGTTTTTGATACAAGAAAGCGCCTTTTGCTTTGCCCTGCTAATCTGTCGGGCTACCCTAGTGCCAAATAGTTTGGATGAGACAGAATATGACGGCTTCACACATTGAAATCACGCCACGCTGGGCGCTCGTTACGGGCGCAGCCAAGCGTATAGGTGCGGCCATTGCTTCGAAACTCCACAACGAAGGCTGGAACGTGTTTATCCACTGCCACCATTCCATTGAGGATGCTGAGCGCCTTGCTGATTTTTTATGTCAAAAGCGCGCGAATTCGGCCAAAGTTATCTGCTTCGATCTTGCCCGGACGGATGCCGCTGAGCATATACGAGATCAGATAGCGCAAAGCGGCGTTTCACTCGCGCTACTGGTCAATAATGCGTCACTCTTTGAAAAAGACCCCGCAATTCCCTCGCTCAGTCACGCGCAAACCATTATGGGCGTCAATTGTCTTCAGCCCTATCTGCTTGCAATCGCTCTGGCGCCGCTGTTGGCATCGTCGGGAGGCTCTGTGATAAACCTTTGCGATATCCACGGGGAGCGCCCTCTGCGCCAGCATGGATTATACTCAATATCAAAGGCTGCACTTTCCATGGCGACCTTGTCATTGGCACAGGAGCTGGCACCGGCGGTTCGGGTAAATGGTATCGCACCGGGCGCCATCCTGTGGCCCGAGACTGATGATGCAAAGCCACAAAAGGTGCTTACCGAAATTCCCCTTGCAAGGGCCGGTGCACCTTTGGATATCGCCAACCTGGTTAGCTTTTTGGCACAAGCTGACTATATCAGCGGCCAGATAATTGCTGTTGACGGGGGGCGCAGTGCGACCGGCTATTTGGGAGCTGGCTGATGAAACTCAAGACACAAACCATTTGTTGTCCACATTGCGGACATCATCAACGAATTGAACTGGATGCATCCGGCGGCGATCAGGAGTTTTATGATGACTGCCGGATATGCTGTAACCCCATCCACATGCGGCTGCATGTGGATGATGCCAATCGCAAAATTGAGCTGTGGGTCGACGGCGACGACGAGCAGCTTTACTGACGGGCTGCCAGTACCCGCTCCACGGTATCCACTATGGTTTGTGTCTGACTGTCGATTTCAATATTCAGTTGAGTGCCCGTGACTGCGTCTTTGAGGTTTGTGAGTCTCAGCGTTTCCGGAATGAGGTGCAGCATAAAGCCATCTTCAAACACCTCGCCCACCGTAAGGCTGCAGCCATTTACTGCGACGAAACCTTTGTAGAGAATGTATTTCATCCACCTTTTAGGCACACTTAAACGCAAGTCTCTTTGCTCACCCACCTCCGTCACCCGCGTCACAATCGCCTGACACTGCACATGCCCCGACAGCAAATGGCCACCAATTTCCTTACCGAAGGTGAGCGAACGTTCAATATTGATGTGGCAACCCAGCGCTATCGCACCAAGGTTGGTTAATGAGAGGGTTTCTTCCATTACATCAAAAAAGACCCTATCATCCTCGACTCGGGTAACAGTCAAACAAACGCCATTGTTCGCGACACTTGCCCCCGGGGTGAGCCCTTCTCTTAATTCAGCTGGCAGTCTCACCGCCAGGGTATGCATCCCCTGGCGCTTTTCCAATGCCACCAACTCGCAGGTGGCTTGCACGATACCGGTAAACATTCATTTTTCCTTTAAGGCGTTTTTCTATGCTCAATGTGGGCTTTCAAGCCAAAAAACTCATTCAACTGGCGTTGCCGGTGCTGATTGCACAGGTGACCCAAACCATGATGGGGTTTATCGACACCCTGATGGCGGGCCGTGTAAGCGCCGTCGATATGGCCGCCGTGGCCGTGGGAACCAGCTTGTGGCTGCCGGCCTTGCTGTTTGTGCAGGGGCTCTTGATGGCCTTTACGCCTGTGTTTTCTCAGCTTCATGGTTCTGACGACGAAGCGTCCATTCGTCCCTTGGCATATCAGGCCACTTATATTGCCATAATTGGCGCGCTCGCTGTGATGTTGTTTCTTGGACTTTCGTCAGAAATTCTGACGCGGATGGACCTTGAAACCGATTTGCGGCAGCTCTCTGAAGGATATCTTTTCGGATTTCTTTGGGGCGTACCCGCCTTTGTGGTGTATCAGGTACTCAGGGGTATGAGCGAAGGCATCTCCTATACCTTACCCACCATGGTGATTGGCTTTGTGGGATTGGCAGTGAATATCCCGGCTAACTACATCTTCATCTACGGCCATTTCGGTGTGCCTGCCATGGGCGGTGCAGGTTGCGGTGTAGCCACGGCATTGGTGTTTTGGGCCATGCTGATAGCCATGTTGATTTATATGGCATTTCACAGGAAGTTTGCCCTCATATCACCCTTTAAAGCATTCGAACGGCCGCAGGCAAATACCATGTGGCGCATGACTAAGCTCGGCTTTCCCATCGCCATGGCGCTGTTTTTTGAGGTGAGCCTGTTTGCCATCATCGCCCTGCTGCTGGCGCCTTTAGGGGCGAATGTGGTGGCCGGTCATCAAATAGCGCTCAATTTTTCATCCATTGTGTTTATGCTGCCGCTCTCTATCGGATTGGCGGTGTCTATCCGTATCGGTTACTACCTGGGCCGCGAGAAAAGTGATGTGGCCGCATTGGTGGCAAAAGTCGGGCTTGGCCTGGCATTGTTCCTGGCTTCCATCACGGCGGTTATAACCGTGGTGTTCAGAGTTGAGATCGCGAGACTTTACAATACCGACCCCGATGTAGTGGCGCTTGCTTCCAGTCTGATGCTGATGGCGGCGCTTTACCAATTGTCTGATTCAGTACAGGTAGTTGCCGCTGGTGCCCTACGTGGTTATAAAGATACCCGCAGCGCGTTTTACATTACCCTGGTTTCCTACTGGGCAATTGGTATGACGCTGGGCTATACCCTCGCCTACACCGATTGGTTGGTACCGGCCATGGGGGCTCACGGGTTCTGGACAGGACTTATCGCAGGGCTCACCACGGCCGCAGCACTTTTTGCCATCCGTTTGAGATACATTCAAAAAACTCCGCCAGGTTTTCATTTTGCCCAATAAGCTTCTCATCAAGCCAACTCCTCCCTGAGTTTTCGGGAGGAGTTGCACAGCAAATCACCATTTGAGGCATATAGCGGTTATTTTTGCTTGCAAGTCAGCATCGGGCGCACTTAATATAGCGCTCGTTCGCTGCAATGCGACAATGCACCCGTAGCTCAGTTGGTTAGAGCACTACCTTGACATGGTAGGGGTCGGTGGTTCGAGTCCACTCGGGTGTACCAAAATGCGCTCTTAGCTCAGCTGGTTAGAGCACCACCTTGACATGGTGGGGGTCGGTGGTTCGAGTCCACTAGAGCGCACCATTTCAACCTGCAAATGCAGGTTTTTTTGTGCCTGTCGTTCAGGTTTCTTTTCAAGCCTTACTCACTCTCCCCAAAACTTACCCGCCAGTTGCAGTCTGCAGGCCAGTAATTTGTATTCACATTATAAATTCATGATATTTCTCAAGTGATGCGTGCCTGTGCTTCATGTAGACTATTTGTCATGCGTCAAAGGATGGAGTCTTCATGAGTCAGCGCACACTCAACACCCTGTTCAAACCGTCATCAATTGCCATTATTGGTGCCTCCAATGGCCCAAGGCGCGCCGGCAACGTGGTGATGAAAAATCTGCTCGCGGGCGGGTTTTCAGGGCCCATCATGCCGGTTACCCCAAAATATCAGGCCGTGATGGGAGTACTTGCCTACCCCAGCATCGAAGCGCTGCCGATAAAACCCGACCTTGCTATTATCTGTACCCGGGCAAGCCGTGTACCGGGCATTGTCGAAACGCTGGCGCAATTTGGCTGTAAAGTCGCCATTATCATGGCATCAGGCATGGCAAATGAGATGGACGGCGAAGGACAATCCCTGCTGGCCACAACCCTTGCCAACGCAAAGCGATACGGCATGCGCATTCTTGGCCCCAACAGTCTGGGCATGATGCTGCCAAATCTGGGGCTTAATGCCAGCCTTGCCCATACCACCGCCCAACCCGGGAAAATAGCCTTTGTCAGTCAGTCAGCCGCCGTCTGCACCACAGTGCTGGACTGGGCCAATAACAAGGGCATTGGGTTCTCATCTTTTATTTCGCTGGGTGATGCCACCGACATCGACTTTGACGAGCTGCTGGACTTTCTCGGCCGAGACGGCCGCACCAGCGCTATCATGCTTTACATGGATGCCATTAACGAGAAGCGCCACTTTTTATCCGCTGCCCGGGCGGCGTCCCGCAATAAACCCATACTGGTGATTAAATCCGGTCGCAGCCAGGAAGGTGCCAGGGCGGCAAAACTGCATACCGGTGGTGTCAGCGGCAGTGATGCCGTTTACGAAGCTGCGTTCCGGCGCGCCGGTATGCTGAGGGTGAACGACCTGGTAGAGCTGTTCGCGGCGCTGGAAAGCCTTAATCATGGCAACGACCTCAAGGGAGAGCGACTCGGGATCATCAGTAACGGCGGCGGCCCTGCAGTGCTCGCAGTTGATGAGCTTATCAGCCGGGGCGGCAAGCTGGCCGAACTGTCGCAGGAAACCTGCCGGAAACTCGATGCTGTACTGCCAAAGACCTGGTCGGCCCAAAACCCCATCGATATCATCGGCGATGCCGATGCCAAGCGTTATGTTGATGCACTCAATATCCTGATGGACAGCGACGATGCAGACGCCATTTTGGTACTGCACTCCCCATCGGCCTTGGGCGAAAGTGAGCTGATTGCCGATGCGGTTGCCGATGCCATTAAAAAGCATCCTCACCGCGGTAAGCTGAACATCTTAACCAACTGGAGCGGTGAAAATTCGGCGTACCGCGCCAGGAAGCGTTTCACCAAGGCGGGCGTGGCGACCTATCGCACTCCGGAAGGCGCGGTTGGTGCCTTTATGCACATGGTGGAGTACCGCCGAAATCAAAAGCTGCTCCAGGAAGTCCCCCAGTCCATCACCGATAAGGTTCCCAACGATGCAGGTAAAGCCCGGGAGGTGATCCAACAAGCCCTCGCCAAGGGTAAAACCGTGCTTGAAACCCACGATGCCAGCGCCATTTTAGGTGCCTATGGCCTAAATACCATAGATACCTGGTTTGCCCGGGACGCCGCCGAGGCTACTGATATCGCCGAACGTGTGGGTTATCCGATTGCACTGAAAATCCAGTCGCCGGACATACTGCATAAATCCGATGTGTACGGAGTCACCCTGAACCTCACCAGCGCGGAAGAAATCCACCATGCCGCAACGGCCATGATGCAGCGGGTGCACCAGTCAAACCCGGAAGCAAAAATTGAAGGCTTGATAGTGCAGCGGATGGCGCTCACCGCCGGGGCTCAGGAGTTGCGATTGGCGGTGATAAGCGATCCTGTGTTTGGGCCTGCCATCTGTCTTGGTGAAGGCGGCTCTGAATGGCAACCCACCCGGGATGCCGCCGTTGCCCTGCCCCCACTGAATATGGCGCTGGCGCGCTATATGGTGATTCAGGCACTGAAAACCGGCAAGCTGCGTGACCGACACCTGCCCCAGGGGCTGGATATGCACGCCCTGTGCCTGATGCTGACCCAGCTCAGTCATCTGGTGATTGACTGCCCGCAAATTCAGGCGCTGGATCTCAATCCCGTGCTGGCAGCCGGTGACAAGATTACCCTCCTGGACATTAACTTAAGGCTTGACCCCAACTGTAATGAAAACAGCAATCGTCTCGCTATCATGCCGTACCCCAAGGAGCTTGAGGAACGTGCAGTGCTCAGAAACGGCATTGAAGTGATGCTAAGACCGATTCTGCCGGAAGATGAGCCAAAACACCTCGCCTTTGATAACTCTCTCACTGACGAAGACAGATACAAGCGCTATTTTGGTGCCCGTCAGCGTATGACCCACGAAGAGATGGCAGTACTGACCCAAATCGACTATGCACGGGAGATGGCCTTTATTGCTACCGCCAAGGACGCAAGTGGCGAGGATTACACCCTGGGAGCGGTACGGGCATCGATTGACCCCGACAACACAGAAGCTGAATTTGCCATGGCGGTGAGAAGCGATCATCAGGGGCTCGGCCTTGGCAAACTACTGCTGGAAAAGCTTATCCGTTACTATCAGGCCAATGAAACGCCAGTGCTGACAGGCTTTACCATGATTGAAAACCGCAACATGGCAAACCTTGCCAGAACACTTGGTTTTACGGTGACCTTTGACATGGAAGAGCATCTGATAAAAATGCACATGGATCTTAAGTCAAGCACACTGAACACGGGCGAAGGGGATATTGCACCTGCGACCTGAGGGCTGAGCGCAGAGTTATAAAAAGCGGCCGATAACGGCCGCTAGTCCGCAAGACATACCCGGTTTCGACCACCGCTTTTGGCGAGGTAAAGCGCACTGTCAGCCCGGTCAAAAAACTGTTCCGGGGTTTCATTGGCTTCTGCCATGGCGACCCCAATGGAGACGGTGACCTTACCAAGATCCAGGTTGTCTTTCTTCAGGGTAAGCTTTTTGTTGGCTATCCGTTCACGCAGCTTTTCGGCAATATTCGCCGCATTTTCAGCACTGGCGTCCTTAAGCACTATGACAAACTCTTCGCCGCCGTAGCGGGCAACCAGATCTTCGCCCTTAACGGCTTGTTTCAGATTCTGCGCAACGTACACCAGCACCTTGTCACCTGCATTGTGGCCCCAGGTGTCGTTAAACTGCTTGAAGTGATCAATATCGATAACCAGCAGCGAGCATTTTGGCGTTGAAGGTAAAAATTCCTGTGCCATACGCGCTTCAAAAGCGCGGCGGTTATTGAGCCCGGTTAATTTGTCTGTAAGGGATATCACCGACAATTCGCTTATTTCAGCCCGTAAATGATTCAGCTCCTGATCCATCGACTTGAGGCTTGAGTGGATATCCGCATTCTCATTAATGACCTTGTCCACCTCAACCAACACCCCTTCCACCAATCGATGCAGGGAATCGGGTTCCTGAGGCAGAAGCAGCTGCTTGCCGAAGGTTTCTATGGATTGCTGAAAAGTCTCAGAGCCAGAGGTCAGCATACTGATTTTGCTGAGCAGCCCATTAATAAGCAACTGGGTTTCAAGTTGTACGTTTTCCAGCACTTCAGGGGCATTGTTCTGGATAAAGCTGCTGTAGAGTCCCCGGCAGACTTCTGCTGAAAAGTTTACCTGATTCTCAATCAAGCCGTTGATTGCCCGGACAAGCGCGAGATCTGCCCCCTGATAGTAGGCATACCAGACTGCGTAATTGTCCGGCGTTACTGGAATGCCCAGTGCCGACATTTGTGGCACGGCCTTTCTGAGTATACCGGCGGACTCATCTTTTTCTTTGGGTTTGTGAGCTGCAATTGTCATGGCAAATAATTTATCCTTAAATGCCCCAGGTCTAATGACCAGGAGTTTTGCCTGAGTCTGGGGTTAACGTTTTTGTCGTGTGCTGTTTGCGCTTACGATACAGCAGCAAGCCGACAGCGACTGAAAATATCCAGCTCCTTACGATACACATGGGTGTGGATATTCATCCACCCAAGCAAGCTATCAAACAGATTGTCATGGGATAATTCACCCTGCAAGCTCCTTAAACAGCTTTCATCCAGGTTATTCTCCTGTCTAAAGCCCTCTGACAGCCATAAAAGCCAGGGCACACTGACTTGCTCAATGGGCGCAAACGCATAAGGCGCGCCGTGCAGATACAAGCCCTTTTCACCCAGCGATTCACCATGATCTGAGATATACATGAGCGCAGTGTCAGCCACAGACTCCTTCTGTTTCAGCCGGTTAATGACTTCGGCCATGATATAGTCACTGTAACGAATGGTGTTGTCATAGGTATTCACCAGCGCCTCGTTACTGCAGTTCTGGATGTCACTTCGGGGACAGTCAGGGGTAAAAGCTTTATGGTTTGCCGGGTATCGATGAGAATAGGTCGGTCCGTGGCTTCCCATGATGTGCAACACCAACAGGGTATCCTTTTCAATGGGCCGCTCAAGTATGGAATCGAGGTGGCTCAGCACGATTTGATCCAGGCAGGACTCACCATCACAGAGCGCGGGATCCTCATCCAGCTTCACTGTTTCGTTGGTAACCCTATCGCACACGCTTTTACAACCGCTGTCACTATCAATCCAATGCACTGTCACACCGGCATGATCAAGCACATCGATAACGCTGTCCTGAGCCCTGGCCTTTCTCGCATCGTAATTATCCCTGCCCATGCGGGAGAACATACAGGGCAAGGATTGTGCTGTTGCGGTTCCACATGAAATGGTTGCGCTGAGCACAATGGGATTGTGGGGCTTGGTAAACACGTTGGTTTCTTTTTGATAGCCGTAATACTGGTAGTTCATTGAACGGGCAGTTTCGCCTACCAAGAGAACCGTCAG
This sequence comes from Shewanella litorisediminis, assembly GCF_016834455.1. Classification (NCBI taxonomy): domain Bacteria; kingdom Pseudomonadati; phylum Pseudomonadota; class Gammaproteobacteria; order Alteromonadales; family Shewanellaceae; genus Shewanella; species Shewanella litorisediminis. Next base: position 2,021,061 of record NZ_CP069213.1, on the reverse strand, counting down.
CAGGGGTTTATGGTTGCTGTCCCGGGTTTGATTGGTGGCATCCGTTCCAAGGGATTGATACGTAAGCGGCGTCTCAATGTAGCGCTGATCCAGGTACCTGGCCGCAGCCCCAACGTAATAGGTGGGCACAATCAGTTGTTTCATATCATCATTATTACGTCCAAAGGCAACATAATCCTGGTAATACACAGCCAGAACGCCGCCGGCTATCGACAACATACCCAGCATGAAACCAAGCTTCAGCAGGATTTCTTTCCACCAGACGCGATATGCAATGTTGGCCCTGGCGATAATGAATGCCGGGACTATCCCAAGCAGTAAAAAACCCATCACAGACTCACCGTTAAGATACATGAGTGCTTCTGCACTGTGGGTCTCAAAGATGTTTTCCATCATGGCACGGTCAAACACGATGCCGTATTTGTACATGCCGTAGACGACCGATGCCGACACTAACGTCAGTATCATAAAAAAGGGTTTGGCGAGGTACTTAACGCTGAAAAACGAGAAGATAAGCGCCAGTAAAGAGGTCAGCAACACGGGGAAACTGGCTACAAACAACCAATCGATATGTGACAGTGTTTTCAGCCCTTCGGCCGCCCTGATATACAGGGGAATATTCAGAATTACTGCGTAATACAGCGCAACAAAAAATGTGAAACGATTCAAACCGATGGACTTCAAACTGACTATCCCCAAATAAAACCCGACCCAGTGGGTCCATTTTAAACGTGGCATTCAGAAGTAAAACAAAAGTCTCGGCCATTAGGACATATGCCCGATAAAAAACCACCGGACTGGCAGCAGTCTCGGTGGTTTCCTTAAGGTGTGAGCCGGATTTGTGCTATTACAACTTAAGCTGCTTCAATAGGTAGGCATACGCCAGGCTATTTAGTTCCGCAGTTTGTTTGTTATCTGCCGCACCGGCATGACCGCCTTCCATGTTTTCGAAGTACAGTACTTCTATTCCCATGTTTTCCATCTTGGCCACCATCTTACGGGCATGCCCCGGGTGAACCCGGTCGTCACGGGTGGAGGTGGTGAAGAATACCTTCGGATAGTCGACGTCTTTCTTGAGGTTATGATAAGGCGAGAAGGTTTTGATATAGTCCCACTCGGCGGCCACATCCGGGTTGCCGTATTCACCCATCCAGCTGGCGCCTGCAAGCAACTTGTTGTAGCGCTTCATATCCAAAAGCGGCACCTGGCAGACCACGGCGTTGTATAGATCTGGCCTGCGGGTAAAGGCGGCGCCCATCAAAAGCCCGCCGTTACTGCCACCCTGAATACCCAGATGCTTTGGCGAGGTGATTTTGCGCTTAATCAGATCTTCAGCGATGGCTTCAAAGTCTTCATAGGCCTTATGGCGATTCTCTTTCAATGCGGCCTGGTGCCAGCCCGGGCCGTATTCACCGCCACCACGAATATTGGCCAGTACATAAACACCACCCTGCTCCAGCCAGTTCTTACCTGTGGTGGCAGAGTAAAAAGGACGCAGTGACACTTCAAAACCGCCATAGCCGTACAGCAGCGTCGGGTTGGTGCCATTAAGCTTGATGTCTTTGGCCATCACGGCAAAGTAAGGCACCTTGGTACCGTCTTTACTGGTGGCAAAATACTGTTTGGCTTCAAATTTTGATGCATCAAACTGCGAAGGCATCGCCTTGAGTGACTCACGCTTGAGACTTTCGGCGTTCACACTGTAAAGCGTCGATGGTTCGAGGAAGCTGGTGTAAGTCACAAAGAGGTCGTCTCTGTCACGACTGCTGTCAAACACGCTGATGCTGCCGTTACTTGGGAAACCGACGTTTTCACCCTGCCACTGGCCCTTGGCATCTTTACGATAGCGCACTAGCTTGCTCTTAACGTCTTCAAGCCAGTTCACCAGCACCGCATTACGGGTAAAGGTCACCTGACTGATGGATGAATTGGCGTCGGGTTTAACAAACAGTGCAAACTCAGGCTTACCGGCCAGCAGCTTGTCGGCCTTGGTGTAAACAATGGCGCCCTGTGGGAAACGGGCATCGCCTTGCTTGAGCTCACTCTTGAGCTCGACAAAAATATCGCCCTTGAAGAAACCTTTCAGTTCCGCATCCTTTGGCAGCGGCAGTTCTACCAGCTTGCCATCCACCAGCGCCTTGAAGCTGGCTTCGTAGAAGGTTTCGGCTTCAGACACCAACTTCAGCGGCGTTTTATCATCCCAAATCACATAGCCGGATGCTGCTACTGACGCCTTATTGCCGGCATAGATTTCTTTGGCTTCTTTAAGATCTGTGCCGCGCTTCCACACTTTGACTTTGCGTGGGTAGCCCGAGTCGGTCCAGGCATCGCCTTCGGCGAAATCTGTGCCCACAAACAGGGTGTTTTCATCAATCCAACTGGTACTGGATTTGGCTTCCGGCAGGAAGAATCCCTGCTTGTCGGCGGGTATAAAGCTTAAGGTAGAAAGGTCAAACTCGCGGATTTCAACCGCATCCGCGCCGCCGCGGGACAGAGACACAAGACAGCGCACATTCTTCGGATACTGGCAGTCCATCCCTTTGAATACCCAGTTTACGCCTTCGGCCTTGCCCAGGGCATCGATGTCGAGCACGGTTTCCCACTTGGGCGCATCTTTTACATACTCAGCCATGGTGGTGCGGCGATAAATGCCGCGGGGGTTGGCTTCGTCTTTCCAGAAGTTATACAGGTGGTCGCCAATACGGTTAGCATAGGGAATACGCGCCTTGTCATTGAGGATATCCAGCGCATTATCCACCAATGCATTGTAGCCAGGCACGGCTTTGAGCTCTTCGAGGGAGCGATCGTTTTGATTCTTTACCCAGGCGAGCGCCTTCTCGCCCTCAACATCTTCGAGCCAAATAAAGGGGTCGTCGCCTTCGGCGGCAACGTTGAAGGCCAGCAAAGAGGCTGCGCCAAGAAGCAGTATCCTTTTGTTCATGATGAGTCCTTGGTTACTAACGTTTTCAAGGACAATAAACTAGCGATTTTCAGCCGCTTGGCAACTTTACCTGTGAATCAAGTGTAAGCGTCTGTTACAAAACCTTTACACGTTGTCATCAGTACGCTGCATCGAAAATCAATGCCTATTCAGACTTTCGGAAATAGACATTCATTTTCTCCAGCATGCCCAACAAGTGTTGTTTGTCCTGCGCGCTGAATGCCGCTGTCAGTTCCCCCGTAAGATGAAGGTGCGCCTCATCGTGGGTACAAAAGTGCGCTTTACCCTGCTTGGTAAGGGCAATAAGCAGCGAACGTCTGTCCTGGGGGTTGGCAATACGGGTTACCAACCCTTCTTTCTCCATGCGATCGATGCGGGAAGTCAGGGTGCCGGTACTGATACTGAGCTTGTGCGCCAAATCGGTCATTCGCATGGGACCGTAGAGTCCGAGCAACTCCAGCGTATGCATGACCGGCAACAGCAATCCACTGCCTTCCACCAGCTGATGCTCCCAGGCGGCCATGCCTTCAAAAAACTCCACCAGAGCACGGTTTAAGTCTTGATTGATGTCCATGTGGTTAAGGCTTCCTTATTGAATAGTGCTGCGCCGAGCCATAAATATCGTGCTTGAGCTCCCCATTATCGAGGTCACATTCAGCCTTGAAATGGCGGCTTTACTTCACAGTCACAGCAATGAACTTCAACTGTCACATGATGCAGTCCCAACTCTTCCTTAAGCCTTTTGACAAAGTACTCGCTGGACTTGGGCTGATGGCTCACCACGCCGAGGATACAGGCACGATGATCGGCGCTGATACGCCACAGGTGCAAATCCGACACACCATGGTCCGGTACACTGGCCACCAGACGAATGACGTTTTTTCTTAACTTTTCGTTATTGTCCGCATCGAGCAGCAATGGCCCTGTGTCTTTCACCAGTCCAATTGCCCAGCGGCCGATAATGATGGCGCCGAGTATACCGATTAACGGGTCAAGCCAACCCAGACCGAAGAACTTACCCGCCAGCAAGGCTCCGATGGCCAGTACCGACGTGAGCGCATCGGCGAGCACATGCAGATAAGCAGCGCGCAGATTATGGTCATGATGCCCGTCATGATGGTGATCATGCCCGTGTTCGTCATGCTCCTGGCGGTGGTTATCATGATGCACATGTTCGTGTTCGTGCTCATGATTGTCTTCGTGATGATGCACATAAGTTTCATGACCATGATGCTCATGGTCGGCATCGTCATGATGATGTCCGTGGTGATGGTGATGATGGTGGTCTTTAAGCAGGAAAGCACTGAGCAGGTTGACCGAAAGACCAATAATCGCCACCAGAATCGCCTCATCGAACGCAATTTGGTGCGGGGAAATCAGTCTGACCGCTGACTCAATCACCATAATTAGCGCGACCAAGCCCAGGGCCACCGCACTGGCGAATCCGCCCAGCACACTCACTTTACCCGTACCAAAGGCAAAAGCGGGATCGTCTTTATGTTTCAGTGCGTACCGGTAGGCAAACAGAGTAATCAGGAAGGCCGCTGCATGGGTGCCCATGTGCCAACCATCTGCCAGCAAGGCCATGGAACCATACACTGTGCCGGCGAGGATCTCAGCCACCATGGTGACCAGCGTCAGTACCAACACTATCCGGGTGCTGCGCTCTCCGGCATCGTTGTGCTTGAAAAAATCGTGACTGTGTTGCCAGTTGGTAACTGAATGAAAAGGTTTGGAATTCATAGGCGGTGCCGTGTTGAATATTTGATGAGTGAACGTTAGCGTGTTTTCAGTGTGAATTAAATTAGTTTGATGATCAAACTATTCGAAGTGTGAATTAACCGTCAATTTCTGTCTTATAAGGGAAAAATAAATTTTTTTCATGGGCTTTAACCCTTTTTGGGACTAGCCTCGTTTACAGGAATACAGCGGGTATCAATCCCGGTGATTTTATGGGGTTCCCCCTTTTAAGGAGTTATTATGCAAAAAGCCTTTTCTGTTAAACATCTGCTACTGACTGGCCTTTTTACTCTGGCGACCCTGTCAGTTGCCCATGCCACCTCTCCGGCTCATCCAGACGGCGTAAATCAAAATATGATCACCGCTCAGCATTTTACCTCTGCCAATTACCAGACACAGGAAACCAGCAAGATGTTTCCTGCTCCCTCGGCCGGGATGGTGCAACACATTCTCACCCTGCCGACGCTTGAAAATGAAGCCAATTACCTGGTTGAAGTTCAGATTGGGCAAACCAAACTGGTTGACTGCAACAAACACAGTCTCAGGGGCGAGCTGCAAACCAAAGATCTCAAAGGATGGGGTTACAACTATTACGAAGTGGCAGAGATTGCTGAAGGTCCCAGTACCATGATGGCTTGCTTTGATAACGCCAAAACCGAAGCCTTTGTCCGGATCCCCGGCGACTTTAAGTTTGCCTATAACAGCAAACTGCCAATGGTGTTTTATATCCCGGAAGGTGCCGAGCTTAAGTACCGCGTATGGCGCGCCGACACGGTATTCAATACATCAGGCAACTAACCCCGGCTCACCGACAACTGCGCAGAGCGTAAGTTTGGTCTTGAATAAGCAACTGATATAAAGCCGCCCTCGGGCGGCTTTATGTTATTCAGATGCCAACCCGGCTACCCTCTGCGACGGCTGGCTCGCGGCACGTCCTAAATAGTTCGGGCTCACGGTGCTTTCCGGCTATACTCGGCAGCAGACAATGCCGTACTGGAGAGTTTTGTTTTTATGTTGTCCGTTGTACTTGTAGAACCGGCCCGCGCCGCAAACGTGGGCGCCGCTGCTCGCGCCATGAAAACCATGGGATTCAAGCAGCTTATTTTGATAGGCAGCCAGCTTCATCTTGAGGAAGAGGCCCGTTGGGTAGCCCACGGCGCCACAGACTTACTCGACAATGCGCTGGTGTTTGACTCATTCGATGCCCTGCGCGCCGAGTTTGATTTGCTTGTTGCCACGACGGCAAGGGAGCGCGGCAGCCCCCGCACCTTTCTTACCCCTGACCAGCTTGCCAACACCCTCGAGCAGTCCGGGGCTCAATCTATGGCATTGGTGTTCGGACGGGAGTCCAGTGGCCTGTCCAACCAGGAGTTATCCCAGTGTGACCTCTTCAGCTACGTCCCCCTGGCAGGTGACTATCCATCATTGAATCTTGGCCAGGCGGTCATGGTATATAGCTACGCCCTGAGTGGCCTTAAGCACACCATTGGCCTGCAGAACAAGGCCGCAGATGAACGTCAAATCCAATCCCTCAAACACAAAGCCAATGAACTCGCGGACCGGCTTGAGTTATCGGAGCAGGATAAACTCCGTCCCTGGTTACAAGACAGTATTGGCCGTTTAGCCGAACGGGATTGTAAGCTGGCGCATCAACTGATAAGTGATATTATGAGCAAAATAACAGGCTGATTTTAATCGGCATTCGTACGAAAAAGGAGTTTTGGATATGCTGTACCTACGCAAAAGCAGTGTGGCTCTAGCCCTGATGCTCACCCTTGGCGCCTGCTCCGGGGGCGGTGGTGATGCTTCTTCCGGCGATACAGGTTCGGGTGGAAACAACGGTGGTAGTTCAGGAGACATCACCTGGGTACAGGGTACCTTTGCCAACGCCGGGATTTATAAAAATTTCTGCGCCAATCCACGCAGCGGCACCAGTGATAAAACCGGCACCGCACTCCATGAAAAAATGTGGCTGCGCTCCTGGACCAATGAGACCTACCTTTGGTACAGCGAGGTACCCGACAATAATCCAAACAACTACGCAACAGTTGCAGACTACTTTAGCCAACTGAAGACCACGCAAAAGACAGCCAGCGGCGCCGATAAAGACAGATTCCATGGTTCCATGTCGACCGAAGAGTGGGAAGCACTGTCCAATTCAGGTGAGTCTTTGGGGTATGGTGTTGAGTTCCAGCTGCTTAAGGCATCCCCTCCCCGTCAGATTGTTGCCGCCTATACCGAGCCGGGGAGTCAGGCTGCCAACGCCGGGATCCTCCGTGGTGCTGAGTTTTTGGAAGCCAATGGCGTGGATGTGGTGTACAGCAATGATGTGGATGCGCTGAACGCCGCGTTTTTCCCCACGGAAAAAGGTAAGGCCTCCACCTTTAAAATTCGTGACGTGAATGGCACCGAGAGAACCGTCTCCCTCACTGCCAACACCGTTACTCAGGTACCGGTGCAGAATGTCAAAACCCTCACCACTCCCTCCGGCAAGGTGGGTTATTTGCAGTTCAACAGTCACATCGCCACCGCCGAAGGCGCTCTCGTGAGTGCGATAGACACCCTCAAAGCACAGGGCGTAACAGATTTGGTACTGGACGTACGCTACAACGGCGGCGGATTGCTCGCCATTGCCAGCCAGCTTGGATACATGATTGCCGGTCCGGGACGCACCTCGAACAAAATATTTGAAAACACCACCTTCAATGACAAACACACCAGTACCAATCCGGTAACTGGCCAGGCGCTGGTTCCCATGCCCTTTATCAATACCGGTGTTGGCTTTTCCTATACCCAGGGTCAAGCGCTGCCTTACCTGGGGCTGGGCCGTGTGTTTGTCTTAACCACTTCAGCTACCTGCTCTGCCTCTGAAGCCATCATCAATGGACTTCGCGGCATTGATCTGGACGTGGTACAGATAGGTAACCGTACCTGCGGTAAACCCTACGGTTTTTATCCAACCGATAACTGCGGCACCACCTATTTCTCTATCCAGTTCCGCGGAGAAAATCACAAAGGCTTTGGTGACTATGCTGACGGCTTTGAGCCCAGAAACGCGCCGGTACTGAGTGGTGAGCCGGTAAATGGCTGTAACCTGGCTGACGATTTCACCCATCAACTTGGCGATCCCGCTGAGGCCATGTTGGCTGCGGCGCTCCAATACCGCATCGATGGCAGCTGTCCTTCTGCTGCTGTGGCCCAGTTTGCACCGCCAAGGGGCACACAAGAGTCTGTCGAGGGCGATGCCCTGTCGGATGAACGCCAGCAAACCCTGTTCCGTAACAACCGGGTGTTGACACTGCCTCAGGGCAATAGCCAGTAAAGCGTTTTCATAAATACCCACTGACAGAAGGCAGGGAAACCTGCCTTTTTTATTTCAAAGTGATTGTGAGTGCCACTTACCGGGGTCCTGATATCGCTTTTATCCGGCACGCCATATGCGTCGTTAAAAGTACTTGGCGAAATTGTGCCTGCCGCGCCCGCGTAAGCTTGACCCAATATGTTGCCGGGTGCGTATAGTTAAACAGCACACAGCTGTCAGTGCTCTTTATCTAATCCTTTTCAATTGAGGCAGTTTTACGTGGCCGGTTTAACGAGATTGCATCAAAAAGTCGCAAGATTGTCGACAATGTACTTGCCCATCGTCCTTATCCTTGGGCTCGTCCTTTGCATTGGGCTGCAAGGGTGCTCTCCCACAGGCGCCGACGCCCTGTGGGAAGATTATGAAAAGCGCCTGGTGAGAGTGCTGGGTGATGGTTCATCAAGCGAAACAACGTTGGCAGCCACGCCTATCCCCCGATTTCCTCAGCCCCAAAAGCGCGATCTACAGCAAGGCGGCTCAATTGGTTTGCTGGAGCTTGGCCGACTTGGACACTGCCGCCTCGGCAGCCTCATTGCAAACCACAACAGTAGCCTTGGCAAGGTTGCAGAGCCCGCGACCCGGTTTTTATATCAGCTTGAATTTATTCAGGCCGCCCCGGCATGTTTAGACACATTACAAGGTGAAGAAGAGCTGAGCTCAACACTGAGTAAGGAGCTTGAACGCAAAAAAGCCGCTGCTATTGATAGCTTTATCTGGTTTTTGGAAAACGATGATGACATAAGGCAAGGTCTCTTTGTAAAGCGTATGGGCCTTGCGCCCAAAAGCGGTAATGCTGGCCTTTCTGATACACAGCAGCAACTGCGCACCTTGCTGGCACTTCGCCAGGCCATAGAGACAAACGATGTTGAACGTATTGACGTCACAGCCTTTAAGCATGCTATCCAGTCCCTCAGCAACAACGACTTTTTAGCCCGTTACATGGCAGGCATGGACGCTCATTTAAGAGCCCTTAACAAACTCAATCAACGCCTTGATGGTCACAGCATGATGCGGTGCACACCAGGTCATAACCACGCAAGCCAGGAAATTCTCCTCAATATTCTGACGAAATACTTTATTGGCAACATTCAACCCTATCTGGGCGTGTACAGTGAGAGCCAGTTTGAACTGTCCGCCTTGATGTCGGCCCTGTTTGAGGGCAGCGCCTGGCAAGCACAGGTGGAATATTACTTCAGCGACGCCGGCATTGCGGCAGAAATAAAAGCGGCCGTGAGAGAGCATATCCTTATATGGCAAAGGCTTCAGCAAAGCTGCCGACTGGAAATCAAGCCCGGCACCGCGGGCAGAAGGCCAGGCTGACGGGCAAAAACTCAGGCCTGATACCTACCCAGATGCGAAACGCCAACCTGTGGATGCTTGCCACTGTGGGCTCAGGGCTTACGCGCCAGATACTGATGAATGAGCTGCGTGAGCTTGTTATGAAATCGCTCTTCAAATGACTCGATATCCTCGCCAAAAAGCATCAAATACTTACTGGCCTGCTCACGGGTAAGCTGCTTGGCCCCCAAAAAGTAGCTCATTTCGGCAAGGCGCTTGTCGTAGCGGGGTTCCAGTTGCCAGCGGCAGATCCCGGGCGACAGCTGCTGCATGGCCTTTTGTGCCAGACCACAAAAGGCCTCTACGTGGCTGGCACCATCTGGTCCAAGACAGCCAGGTTCAAGGCGATGTTGAATAAGCAACATGGCAGTCGAGTCTTGCATAGGTTCATCCCCACCTATTGTGATTACCTGAGTATAGACTGCGGCGAAAAGCCGTCCTTTCACTCAATCGTCATACTTAGTACACACAAACGTCATTTAATACTACTACCTTGTCGTTTCGAATTACGCCAACATTACAATGTCTTATCGGAGCGCACATGAGCAAGGCTACCCATAATCCTAACTGTTTTAACCAGAGCAACAATACCCCATTTGCCGAGGTGTTGGACCGTCATCTTTCTCGCCGCAACTTTGTAAAAAGCGGCTTGGGCCTTGGCGCCATGACCGCCTTTGCGGGTTTGGGCCTGGCTGGCTGCGGCAGTGATTCATCTCCCGTTACCGGGCCTGTCACCCCGCCTACCCCCGTACCACCACCGACCCAGTCAGAAATCACCCTGGGGTTTAACTCCATTCCCGGTTCACTGACCGATGGTGTGTCAATTCCGCAAGGTTATCGCGCTCAGGTACTGGCGCCCTGGGGGACACCACTTAACGACAAGGCCGCCCCCTGGAAAGACGATGGCAGCAACACCTCTGACGATCAGGCCAATGCCGTGGGCCAAAACCACGACGGTATGCATTTCTTCCCGCTGAATGACGCCGCCGATGATGGTTTGCTGTGTGTCAACCATGAATACATTGAGCCTGATGCCCTGCATCCCACCGGCCCCACTGTGGACCCTGTCACCGGTCTTCGCACCATCGTTGATGAGGTACGCAAAGAAATCAACGCCCATGGCGTTACCGTAGTGCGCATCAAACGCACCAACGGCGTGTGGGAAGTGATTAAAAACGATCCCCATAACCGCCGTTTCACCGGCGCTACAACCTTCGATATGACGGGACCCGTGGCTTACAGCGATCACCTGATCACCGCATTCTCGCCCGATGGCAGCCAGGCCCGTGGCACCCTGAACAACTGCGGTAACGGTTCAACGCCATGGGGCACCTACCTGACCTGCGAAGAGAACTGGCCAGAATATTTCGTCAACAAAGGTGAAATGTCTGCCGCCAACGCCCGCATCGGTGTTGCGACCAAAGACACCCGCTATGGATGGAACCATTTTGCCGGCCACGACGAAGAGCGAGCTGACGAATTTAGCCGCTTCGACATTACTCCCAGCGGCATCAGCGCCCTTTATGACTACCGCAACGAGGCCAATGGACATGGCTATATCGTAGAAATCGACCCATACAGCCCCACTCAGCGCGGCGTTAAGCGCACTGCCCTGGGCCGCTTCCGCCACGAAGGCTGCACCTTCGGTAAACTCGAAGAAGGTAAGCCAGTGGTATTTTACTCAGGCCATGATTCCCGCTTTGAGTATCTCTACAAGTATGTGTCGGATGCACTTTGGTCTGAGGCCGATGCCAACAGCAGCAACCGCATCGCTACCGGCGACAAGTACATGAACAACGGCACGCTTTATGTGGCACGTTTCGATGAAGAAGGCCAGGGAGAATGGCTTGCGCTGGTGCCTGACACCGTGACCACAGACGGTAAAACCCTGGGCGAGCATTTGGGTTCCCTGGCAGACATTATCGTCAATACCGCAGGCGCGGCAGATCTGGTGGGCGCGACCCCCATGGATCGCCCGGAGTGGTGCGCTGTGGACCCCTTCACCGGCAGTGTGTACCTGACACTGACCAACAACACCCGACGCACCGAAGCCAATCCGGCTAACCCACGCCTTAAAAACAGCTTTGGTCACATTATCCGCTGGAATGAAGGCGACACCGACACGGAGTTCAGCTGGGATATCTTTGTGTTTGGTTCACCTGCCAACGGCGACAGCGAAACCAACCTCAGTGGCCTGACCGATGAAAACCAGTTCGCGAGCCCTGACGGCTTGGCATTTGACCCCCGTGGCATCATGTGGGTACAAACCGACAACGGCGCCAAGGAGGTGACTGAGCACACCAACGACCAGATGCTGGCCGTGGTGCCCTCCAGATTGCTCGACGCCGACGGTAACCAAAAGCCGCTTCGTGCCGACAATCAAATGGAACTACGCCGCTTCTTTGTTGGCCCGAACGACTGTGAGGTTACCGGTGTTGCCTTCAGCCCTGATTATCAAAGCCTGTTTGCCAATATCCAGCACCCCGGCAACTGGCCATACAGCGATGATGCCACTGAGGTCACACCTGCCGGCATGAGCATCAGACCCAGAGCGGCCACAGTGGTGATTTCCAAGCTGGATGGCACCGAAGTAGGTGTGTAAGCATCTATTGATGCTCTTTGCAGGCAGCATAGAGAGTCAGAGATAAAAAAACACCGGCATGGGCCGGTGTTATTATTTGGGTTTTGCCATCTTGTGAAGTCTATAAGACAGCTGTATGTTTTTTATATGGTTTCGTAGCGTAGCTCAGTCCGGTAGAGCACTGCCTTCGGGAGGCAGGGGTCGCAAGTTCGAATCTTGTCGCTCCGACCAACTCACTTGCAAAGCTTACACAGAACCCCATCAGCCAGAAATGGGTGCCTGCCCTTCGTTGAACCGGGCAATCAGGCGATGGCGTTCATCGAGGCAAGCGCCGGGCCTGCGGTTACGTCCAAGCAGGGTCGACTCCACAAATAAATCAAACCAGGTGGCAAGCTGCGCACTATTATGGCTTTCGCCCATCGCCCCAAGCACCATAGCGGCGACTTCTGCAGTGCCAAACTGAAAATCCCTCTGCCCTTTACGCAGGGCATATCTGGCCAATTCGCCGGCATCAAATGACAGCAGCGGCAAGCCCGCCAGATAGGGGCTCTTTCGGAACATCTTCACCGCCTCTCGCCAGCAACCATCCAGCATAATAAACAGCGGGCGTTTGCCGGCCAACATCTCTTCGCTGATGGCTTGATGAACGACTTGCTCAGGCGCGGCATACTCGCCGGGAAATACCACAAAGGGCATAAAATCGGGATGCTTTATCAGGGCAAGCATCTGCTCATCAACCTCGGTACGTCGCCATAAAAAAGCCCAGGTATCCGGGACCAAATCCGCTATCAAGCGTCCGCTGTTGGTGGGTTTGAGTACTTCATCGTCGTACATCAGCAACATAAAGGCTGCCTTGGTAGACAGCTGTGAGCGATATTCACAGGTGCAAAACTGTTTGCCCAGCAAACATAGTTCACATCTCAGTAAATTCTTACCTCTTGCGGTGAATGGTTTTGATGATATGGACTTGCGGTACTGATACAACCTGTGTACCGAATGTTCCTTTTTATCCTGGACCATGATGAATGGCACTCCGAAACTGGCAAGGGTAAATAGTCAATCTTCCGGCTCGTGTCGCCGGGGCGAAGCATAATACGTGAATTCGCACCAATTTGCGCCGGTATTTGAGTACTCCCCCTCGGGACAGGCATAAAAACGCCGACTGTGTTGCCGGCCTCTTATATGTGAGAAACGATAAGCTTACAGGATGCGGCGAAGCAAAATGTCAGCTTTTAGCCTGCGGATCCGGTTCATGATTTTTTTCACCGGCACGGGGTAATGATGCAGAGTATCGACCTGGCTGTAGTGATACAGCCTTTGAGTGTGCCTCATAATAAAGGCTTGCTCTTCGGCAAAACTTTGCTGCCACACACCGGTTTCATCCTGTACCAGCAGGCCGTTTTCCAAATCCAGTGCCCAGGCCCGAGGATTCAGGTTGGAACCTGTGATCAGATGACGGCAGTTATCGGCACTTATCCCCTTCAGGTGGTAACTGTTATTGTCGTGTTTCCACAGATGAATGTTCAAAAGCCCTGCGTCTATGGCCCACTGCTGGCGTTTTGCGAACTTGCGCAGTGACTGCTCATACAGGTAGGGCAGCGCCCCTATTGTGTTGAACTCTTTTTCCGGTGGAATAAAAAAGTCGTTGGCAGTCTTATCACCCACCACGATATCGATTTTAACGCCGTTTCTGAGCTGCTTAACCAGTGCGCGCACCAACACCCGTGGCGGATTGAAGTAAGGCGTGCAGATAAAGAGTTCTGCGCGGGCACTTTCGACCAGCGAAATCACCGCCTTGTTCAGGGCATTGTGTTTACTGCCAAGCCCAACGAGGGGGGTTACCCTGTTACCGCGGGTGACGCCCTCAAACTGATATTGGGCTTCACACAGCCTTTGCTTGAAGGTGCGTACATCGACCTTGTGAGGCAACACTTCTTCTTCGGCGGCCTGAGTCAGTAGGCTGACGGCCGGATCCGCAAGCAGATAGCTGTCAATCATCGTCCGCATGGTAAGGGCAAGAGAAGGGTTTTCAATCAGGTGATAGCGGTCGAAACGATACTTATCGGCTTGATGCAGATAAACATTGTTGAGGCTGGCGCCGCTGTATATCACTGCATCATCGATAATAAAGCCCTTGAGGTGCAATACACCCATAAATTCCTTGGCTTTTACCGGCACGCCATAGATACCGAATGCACCGGGATGATTCTCCATCACACGGCGATACATCAGGTAATTGCCGCTGTCACCCTTATGGCCTATAAGACCTCGACGGGCACGGTGGAAATCCACCAACACCTTGACATCCAGCGCCGGGTTAGCCGCTTTGGCAGCAAGCAAAGCGTCCATGACTTCCCTGCCCGCTTCGTCGTCTTCAAGATAGAGCGCTGCGATATAAATGGCCTGTTTCGCCGATGCGATGCGCTCGAGCAGACAAGATTTGAAGTCCTGCGGGGTAAGCAGCCACTTGAGCTGCTCAGGTTGAAGGGCAATGCCTTGCAGCTTTTCAACCAAGATCTGTCTCCTTAGAAGTGCCGGCCATCACGGTAATACCCCCGCTTGTCCAACCCAATAAAAATCACGGCAACACTCAAATGGGTTTCTGCCATCAGGTGTTCACGAATACAGGCTTCCATTTCATCCTGTGTTGACTCATTCCGTTGAAACCACAAAACCTCCACAATTACCAGTGGTTGGCATGCCTCTCCCTGTTGGAAAAATTGGCTGGGGATCCACTCCAGGGTGTAACTGGAGACATCTGTAGCGGTTATTGCGGCCAATCTTGCCGGCAAATCACGGCTCAACCGGGCCACCGCGTCAGACTCAAGGCCGCGAACTCTGAGATGAGGCATAGGGGGTCCTTTGTCAATCAAGGGCTAGAAATTACCGATAAGCGTCCTTTGGGGCAAGCATTTTTGCCATCATAGCGGCGCGTAACGGAAATTCCGACCAACTTTTGTCCAATAGGTGACAGACCCCGTGCTTGGGCCCCACTTCTGTTACGCCAGCAAGCGGCTTTTGTTATAGTGAAGGCATCCTTGCTGCCGGTGGAATAACCATGAATCGCCCTAACCTGCAAATATTGCTCACAGTCCTCCTCGCTCTGGTTGGCGCCTTCGTCCTGTTTCACTACAAATTCGCCCTCGGCATTTTGGTCTTGCCACTGTTTATTGCCCTGGTGCTCTTTGTTACCCTGCGATTTTATCGTTTAATGGAAAAAGACGATCCCCGGGATCCCAGATAGGTGACTGCATTAACGAGCCGTAAGTTACCCGGGCAATCAAATCTGTTTGCCATCTGGCGCTGAAAGGCTAATGCAGTGTTCCCAGAACTTAAGACACGGTCACCGCAAGGCAAGAAATTGAGCCATTCAACCGCAGATTACGCGCGTTGATGTGCACGCATGGCATGTTGTCGGTACCTGAGCTGCACGGGATAAAGCCGTCGCCCAAGAAGCCGCTCAGCAACAGAGCCAGACTACGGATAGAAGAGCCAATGCGTTTTGATGATGAAACGCCGAAAAGGATGCAGCATGAAGGCACGCTTATTTGGTGCAAAGCATATGAAGGTCGCCGTCCAATCGCTGTTAGCGATATCTGTCTCAGTGATCATTGGGGCGATATCACCGGCAGGTGCCAGGGAAATGGAAAGCACAGTCACTGCGTCACCGTCTGTTGGGAGCAAGCCACCGGAGCAAGGCCCAGAGCAGGCGTATCCCCTTGTCGACGCCACAGGGACACAAGCATCATCTGAGCCGACAGCAAGCCCTGTGCTGCCTACAAGCGTGCTTTCACCTGTAAAAGACATCACCCCGGACTGGTATCTTGCAATCAAACCCAAGCTCACCAATGTTGCGGTACTTGCCGTAGACCTTAAAACCCACCAGGTGGTAATCAGCGATAACAGCGAACGCGCCATGCTACCGGCAAGCGTGCAAAAACTGCTGCTGGCACTGGCGGCGCGGCACACCCTGGGGCCGGACTTCCGATTTCATACTCAGCTCTTTGTTCAGGGCATGAAGCCTCCAGTGCTGGATCGTCTATACATTGGCTTCAGCGGCGATCCCCTGCTCTCCAGTTCTGAACTCAGCACCCTGTTTGCCAGCCTCAAGCAACAGGGTATACGTACCATCAACAAGGTGTATCTTGTCTCGGCAGTGGACAAAAGCGATAAGGCTCCCGGATGGGTCTGGGACGATCTAGGGGTCTGTTATGCCTCACCTGTGGCCGAGTTTAGCCTCGATAAAAATTGCGTCAAGGCATCGCTGCGGCCGACAGATAAAGGTGATGCCACCTACGTATGGTTGGCAAAGGATGCAGCAATCACAGTCGATAATCAGCTGAGCTATCGTCCCGGTGCCAGTTTCAAGGAATGCAGCCCCCATTTGGCTGTTGTCGGCCCAAACCGTTATTTGCTCCATGGCTGTTACAGCGGCAAACAGGCATTGCCCCTTTCTATTGCAGTGACGCACACGGATGTGTGGTTACAGGACAAGGTGGCCGGCCTGTTGAAAAAAGCCGGTTTAACCGCACCCAAACCAGAGCGCTTGCATAGGTTGCCGGGCGGCGCCCATCTGGTTGCCGACCATCAGTCAGCCCCCATGGATTCATTGTTAAGTGAAATGCTCAAAGAGTCGGATAACCTCATCGCCGATGCGTTCCTTAAGCAGCTAAGCAAGACTCAGGGACAGGATGAGTCAGACTTCTATCAGGGCAGTAAAGAAATGGCCGCCAATTTAGAGCGGCTCGGGGTGGATTTATCCAGTGCCAAGTTGGTCGATGGCTCGGGTCTATCCCGCTATAACCTGCTGAATGCGCGCCAATTAATGCAGACCCTGCTGTTAATTCACCACACGGAAGATTATGCCCCACTGAAATATGGGCTTCCCGTTTCCGGAAAAGACGGCACCCTGCTCTATAAACGCGGCTTCAGTTCGGGTTCTTTAAAAGAACGGGTTCTGGCCAAAACCGGCAGCATGCAGGGCGTGTCAAACCTTGCCGGGTTCTTACGCACTGACGATAGGGAGTATGCCTTTGTGGTGCTTGAGAATGGATTGGTCGAGCCAGAAAACCCAAGCGGCAAGCGCAGTCAGGGCTTTGCTGCTACCTTGCTTAAATCTCTGTTACAGCAAGAGCAGCAGCAAATGGCGGCACAGAAATGACCGGGGTTTTCGATTTGACCGGGGCTGTTTAGCTGCACGGCTTGGCAACCTCATACGCGAAAAACCGCAGGTGTAAAAAATAAGACGGGGGCGAAACAGGCCCCCTTTAAACAGTGCTTAAACTTTGTAATCAGTGCCTTAACGTCGATTGTGCTTGATGGCAAGTGCCGGAGCACTCACCTTCCATCAGCCCGGATCAAAAATAGGCTTCAGGCAGCGACATCAAAAGCTCGTCTCCGGCTTTGGCGGCACTCAATAACGCCTCTGCCTTCGGCAACAGCTTGGCAAAGTAGAAATCGCAGTATGCCTCTTTTGCCGGGGCCAGTTCACTGCCCGCAGCGATGGCCGTGTTACGCATCAGCAAATGGTAATAGCCGTAAAGCAAATAGCCAAAGGCATCCAACATGTCCACCGCAACTGCATTGATTAATGCCGGGCGAGTTAACTTATTGTCATTTATCCAAGCGGCAACCTCTGTGAAGGCTGCAAAGCCTGCTTTCAGTGCGTTGGCCTTGTCACAGGCGTCGCTCAGCACCTCTATGTGCTCGGCAACAAACTCTTTGAGGGTAGCAAGATTATCACCGGTTACCTTGCGGCCCAAAAAGTCGATAGCCTGAATGCCGTTGGTGCCCTCATAGATCTGGGCAATACGGGTGTCGCGTACCAACTGCTCTATTCCGGTTTCTCGGATATAGCCGTGACCACCGAATACCTGTTGCGCCATGATGGTGATATCAAGACCACGGTCAGTTAAGAAGGCCTTGGCCACCGGAGTGAGCAGACCAACATAGCGTGAGGCCTTGGCAACCTGTATCTCATCCTCGGCAAATTTGGCCAAATCCAACTGCTTTCCGGTATGAACGGCTAACGCACGGCCAGCATCCGTCAGGGTCTTAATGGTCAACAGCATCCTTCGCACATCCCCGTGTACCAGAATGGGATCTGCAGCGTTGCTGCTGCCGGCGGCATTGCCCTGCAGGCGCTCTTTTGCATATTCAGAGGCCATTTGAACGGCGGCCTGAGCGCTGCCAAGGCCCTGAATACCTATGGCAAGACGCTCATAGTTCATCATGGTGAACATGCAGGCGAGGCCCTTGTTTTCACGCCCAATTAGCCAACCGCGAGCGCCGTCGAAATTCATTACGCAGGTGGCTGAGCCTTTAAGCCCCATTTTATGCTCAATGCTGCCAACAGAAACGCCATTGGGCTCAGCCAGGTTGCCATTGTCATCGACAGCGATTTTTGGCACTAAAAACAGCGACAGGCTGTTGGAGCCACTGATTTTTGCCAGCACCAAATGGATAACGTTTTCGGTCAGATCCTGATCGCCACCGGTAATGAAGATCTTGCTGCCACTGACGAGGTAACTCCCGTCTTCCTGCGGCTCTGCACGGGTGCGGATATGGCGAAGGTCGGAACCGGCCTGAGGCTCAGTCATGTCCATGGCACCGGCCCACTCGCCACTGTATAGCTTGGGCAAATATTTTGCCTTGAGGGCTTCTGCACCATGGGCGTTGATGGCAAGCGCCGCTCCGGCGGTTAATGAGCCATAGAGATTAAAAGCATTACAGGCGCTGTAACCCATCTCATCAACCAGCACACCGAGCATCTTTGGCATGCCCATACCGCCGTATTCAGGATCGCCGCACAGTCCAATCCAGCCCCCTTCAACAAAGGCATCATAGGCGTCTTTGTAGCCCTTGGGCGTGGTGACCTTACCCTCGCTGAAGCCTACACCTTCTTCATCACCCGGACGGTTGATGGGATGCACCAGGTCGCGGTTCAGCTTGGCGGCTTCCTCAAGAATCGCCAGCGCTGTGTCCATATCAACCATGCCTTCGAGGGACGCAAGACCTTGCCAGGTCGCTTCAGCATTAAACACATGTTCCAGCAAAAAACGCATCTCGCCCAGTGGCGCTTGGTAGGGATTCATTGGCTATTCTCAAACGGTGAATTTAAACGATTGTTTTAATCTATCGAATAAAGGCGGGAAACTCAATCCATTCCACAAGCATAGCCATAAAAAAGCCCCGGTCTGTTAACCGGGGCTCGTTTTGTTAAAGCGATTACCACATGAGATCGTCAGGGATCACATAGTCGGCGTATGGGTCGTCCTCTTCCAGCTCCTGTGGCTGGTTATCGCTCGCCTGCCACAGGTAGCCACACCATTCGGGCACCAGGAGGTTAACCCGCTCCGCGAGTTTATGCGGTACCAAATAACTGCTGTCTTCGTGACGGACAATGCCAAGATGGCCGCCGAGCAACTGACTTTGGATCTTTTCGTTGATATATACGCTGTAGATTTTGCTGCCTATGGTGTAGTTGAATTTTACATCGGCATATTCAGGCAAACTGATTGCCAGGCGTTTGAGTTCTGTGATGAGGCTTCTCACCTGACCTTTGGCCAGGGCGTCCTGGAAGCGCTGCTCGTTGAGTGCCTTGTCCTGTGCCGCCTGTAATGCTTTTTGTTCCGCGATGCTCTGTTTGAGGGCTGCTGAGCCATCATCCACATTGCTTTTACGATCACGGCGTTTTTTGGTTTTAACGTCTTTAATCTTTTGTTTGCTGGTAAGCCCTGCCTTAAGCAGCTGCTCTTGTAATGCGTTAGCCATGATTGTCTCTCACTATGTCAATCTTTCCGCTGAGCGCTTGGCGCAGTGCGCTGCACTCATCAATTACATCATTCACTTTTGAGCCGAGCGACTGCCGTGCTTTTCCATGAGTTGCCCTAGCTCTGTCATGGCCATGCTGGCACCGCCCAAAGACCAGCCGCCATCAACCGGTAACACCACGCCATTTATATAACTGGCGAAATCTGACGCTAAAAACAGCGCACAGTTGGCGATGTCGGTGATGCTGCCGTTACGACCCAGAGGTACACTCTGCGCTATCCGAGCCTTGAGTGCATCCGCAGGTGCCAGTCTGTCAAATCCTTCCGTGCCTTCGATGG
Source organism: Shewanella litorisediminis (assembly GCF_016834455.1). NCBI lineage: Bacteria > Pseudomonadati > Pseudomonadota > Gammaproteobacteria > Alteromonadales > Shewanellaceae > Shewanella > Shewanella litorisediminis. Next base: position 2,000,989 of record NZ_CP069213.1, on the reverse strand, counting down.
GGCCCGGCACTATGGAGTTGATACGAATGCCCTCCCCAGACCATTCCATGGCCAGCGTGCGTGTCAACATGTCCACCCCCGCCTTGGCGGCGCACACATGGGCCTGCATCGGCATGGGCACAAAGGCCTGGGGAGCGGAAATTTGCAATATCACACCGGGGCGCGACAACAAGGGATAACAGGCTTTAAGCACCTGAAAGCTGCCAAGGAGATCAATGTCCATCACTGACTTGAAGCCATTGGCACTCATAGCAGCTGCACTTGCAGGGAAGTTACCCGCCGCGCCGCTGACCAGTATGTCGATACTGCCAAGGCCCTGATGCACCTTGTTGACCCCCGCCAGCACCGCATCGTTATCGCGTACATCGAAACTGGCACCAAGGGGCATCACCTGAGGATTATCTGCGCCAAGCAGCTTAAGCGCCCCATCAACCTTGTCCTGGCTGCGACTGGCTACGGCGACCCGGCCGCCAGCCTTGGCAAATGCCCTGGCAATCCCGAGATTAATGCCACTGGTACCGCCAACCACCAAAATGTTTTTCCCGTGAAAGTCGAACATCTTAACTCCTTGTCAGCGTTAACTCTGTTTCAGGCTGGAGTCCCCTGATTGGGAACTCTGTGGTGTCACAAACCGCGAATTGACTGGTGAATTTCCGTCAGCGCCTTGAGCGGGTCGGCGGCCTTGGTGATAGGACGACCAATCACCAGATAATCCGAGCCCGCTTGCAGAGCCTGAGCAGGCGTCATGATGCGATGCTGATCGCCAACCTCACTGCCCTCAGGGCGTATACCGGGGGTAACGAGCTTAAAATCGCGGCCACAGAGTTCTTTAAGCATAGTGGCTTCCTGGGCCGAACACACCACACCATCGAGACCGGCATCACGGGTAAGCCTGGCCAGGCGCTTCACATGTTCAGCCGCGCTGACATCGATTCCCAAAAGCTTCAGGTCATCGTCGCTCATGGAGGTAAGTACAGTCACGGCAATCAAAAGTGGTGCATTATCACCATAGGGTAACAGCGCCTTTCGCGCCGCTTCCATCATGGCAAATCCACCGGAGGCATGTACGTTCACCATCCATACCCCAAGCTCAGCCGCCGCGGCCACTGCTTTTGCCACAGTATTGGGGATATCGTGAAACTTAAGATCCAGGAACAAATCAAAACCACGGTTTTGAATGTCTTTTACCAGCGCTGGCCCGAACAGGGTGAACATTTCCTTACCCACTTTGAGGCGGCACATAGCGGGGTCAAGCTTATCTACCAACTGCAACGCTGAATATTTGTTGTCAAAATCAAGGGCAACCAGGATGGGCTTGTCTCTCATGGGATCTCCGATGCAGTGGGACTTAGGTTATTCGCCGTCCAATCCTTTCACCCTGGCAATGCTGCCCCAGGATTTACAGGAGGGGCAGTGCCAGTAGAGTGCATGCGACGGGAAGCCACAGGACTTACAGCGATAGGCGGGACGGAATTTTATTTGTTGTTCGACCAATTGTTCAAGCAAAGAAAGGCTCTCTTTTGCCTGTCCTTCTTCGGCCTGAGCTAAATGCAGCTTCATCAGCTCGGAAAAGCCTTTCATACTCGGCTGACGATACAGATTATCCAGCAGCATTTTTTCAGCCATTTTCAGCTGACCACGCGCCACCATTTCCTCGGCCAGCGCCACCACCACTGAGGCTCCGCCGCCATTGGCGAGCGCCTGAGCCAGCAATTCCCGATAACCTTCTTTATCATTGAGATCCGAGTAAACCTGGCGTGCGACTTTAATGCCATCGGCAAAGAGTAATACGTCGACCTGGGCCAGGGTTGTCAACATGGCCGTGGACTCGGACAGACGCGATTGGTCAAGGTACCATTTCGCGAGGGTTAACAGTGCCCTGCCACAATTGGAGTCATGTTTAAGCGCCTGGCTCAGCAGCTTTTGTTTTTCTTCAGCTGTTTTGGCCTCATCTGCAAGCTGGCAGTAGAAATGGGCAATCATGGGCTTTAAGGATTGCTGGCGCTTTTTACTGAGCCCCTTAGTGATATCAATGGCCTTTTGCCATTCCTTGATAATTTGATAGATGGCAATGAGCTGATTTTCAGCCTCTTCGCTATGGTCTTCTTCTTTAATCAGTGCGAGAAAGATTTCTTCGGCCCGGTCATAAAAGCCAGCGGCCATGTAGTCCTTACCAAGTTCCATCATGGCAGCATCACGCTGCTCTGTAGTTAAACTGGGGCGGGCAATCAGGTTTTGATGGATGCGAATGGAGCGGTCTACTTCCCCTCGCTTACGAAACAGTGCCCCCAGGGACATATGGGTGTCGATGGTTTCGTCGTCCACGTCCAGCATGCTGATGAAAAGATCGACAGCCTTATCGGACTCGTTGGAGAGCAAATAGTTGAGGCCAGTGAAGTAGTCACGGCTGAGCTTTTTGTGTTGGTGGTGCTGATTCTGACGTAAACTGCGACGTCCCATATACCAACCGTAACCGGCGGCAATGGGCAGAAGCAGAAACAGAATTTCCAGCATATCAGGACTTCACTTCACCTGAGGAAACCAGAGGAGCAGGTTTGGCAGCTGCCTGCGGCTCAAGTTTCTGTAACTTCCGGTTGGCTCGGGACAGCGCATACTTGAGTTTGCCTATGTGGTATACGGCAAAACACCAGCACAGCAAAAATCCGGCAAAAAACACACTGGCAAGCACCACAGGCAAACGAAATTCGCCCTGTGCCACAAAGTAATTGATGGTGACAAGCTGCTCATTACGTGAGCCAAGCAGTAATGCCAATACAAACAACAGAGCAATGACCAAGGCCACAAAAAATCCTTTCACGGCTGCCTCCTTAACGCGTGTCAATGGGCTGATTATCCAAGAATTTCACTTGGCTGACCAGTGCCTGAGAAGCGGATAAACAAAAAAGCCTCCACAGGGAGGCTTTTTTAATCAAGGTCTATCAGGCGATGTTGACAGCGTCAACACGCTCGCGCAGCTCTTTGCCGGGTTTAAAGTGCGGAACATACTTACCATCCAGCTCGACTGAAGTACCAGTCTTTGGATTGCGGCCAGTACGCGGCGCACGATAATGAAGCGAGAAACTGCCAAAGCCGCGGATCTCAATACGCTCACCGCTTTCCAGCGTGGTGGCCATCTGTTCCAGCATTTCCTTGACTGCACTCTCTACTTCTTTCGCCGACAGTTGCGACTGCCTTGTGGCGAGTTTTTCGATCAGTTCGGATTTAGTCATCCTAGCTACCCCTATTATCAAGCCAAACACAGCCGCGATGAGGGAACGGGAAACCCAACTCCCTCATATTTGGCAATTACTTACGAGCGGCCTTGAACGCTTCGGCCATAGCATTACTAATAACAGCGTCGTCAGACTTGTTCAAGTTTGCCATAACTTCTTTTTCGTCAGCTTCGTCTTTCGCACGGATAGACAGGCTCACGTTGCGGTTCTTGCGATCTACGCCCATGAACTTGGCTTCAACGGCATCACCTACTGCGAACACGGTAGAAGCGTCTTCTACGCGGTCACGGCTGATGTCAGCAACACGGATGTAGCCTTCAACGCCTTCAGCCAGCTCAACAGTCACACCTTTGGCGTCAACTGCAGTCACAGTACCGTTAACGATGGCACCTTTCTTCTTGTCGCCAACGTAGCCGTTGAATGGATCGTCTTCAGTCTGCTTCACGCCCAGGCTGATGCGCTCGCGCTCTGGGTCAACAGACAGTACAACGGCTTCGATTTCGTCGCCTTTCTTGTATTCGCTAACGGCTTCTTCACCGGTGGCGTTCCAAGAAATGTCAGACAGGTGAACCAGACCGTCGATACCGCCGTCCAGACCGATGAAGATACCGAAGTCAGTGATAGACTTGATCTTACCGGAAACCTTGTCGCCCTTGTTGTAACGGTTGGCGAAGTCTTCCCATGGGTTGGTCTTGCACTGCTTGAGACCCAGAGAAATACGACGACGCTCTTCATCGATGTCCAGAACCAGAACTTCAACTTCGTCACCCAGGTTAACAACCTTGGATGGGTGGATGTTCTTGTTGGTCCAATCCATTTCAGAAACGTGTACCAGACCTTCAACGCCTTCTTCGATTTCAACGAAGCAACCGTAGTCAGTCAGGTTGGTCACGCGACCGGTCAGACGAGTGTTTTCTGGGTAGCGCTTGCTGATTTCCAGCCATGGGTCTTCACCCAGTTGCTTCAGACCCAGAGAAACGCGAGTACGCTCACGATCGTACTTCAGAACTTTCACATTGATTTCATCACCAACGTTCACGATCTCGGATGGGTGCTTAACGCGCTTCCAAGCCATGTCAGTGATGTGCAGCAGGCCGTCTACGCCGCCCAGGTCAACGAATGCACCGTAGTCAGTGAGGTTCTTAACGATACCTTTAACGGCTTGACCTTCTTGCAGGTTCTCCAGCAGAGCGTCGCGCTCAGCGCTGCTCTCAGACTCGATAACTGCACGACGAGAAACAACAACGTTGTTGCGCTTCTGGTCCAGCTTGATAACTTTGAATTCCAGCTCTTTGTTTTCCAGGTGAGCAGTGTCGCGCACAGGGCGAACGTCAACCAGAGAGCCTGGCAGGAACGCACGGATACCGTTCAGTTCAACGGTGAAACCGCCTTTAACCTTGCCATTGATGATACCGATAACGGTCTCAGCATCTTCGTAAGCTTTTTCCAGAACGATCCAGGCTTCATGGCGCTTGGCCTTTTCGCGAGACAGTTGAGTCTCACCGAAACCGTCTTCTACAGAGTCCAGAGCTACGTCTACCTGATCGCCAACGGCGATTTCCAGAACGCCTTGGGCATTCTTGAACTGCTCGGCAGGGATTGGGCTCTCAGACTTCAGACCGGCGTCAACCAGTACCAGGCCGTTTTCGATGGCTACTACAGTACCACGAACGATAGAACCTGGACGGAATTCCAGTTGTTGAAGGGATTGTTCAAACAGATCAGCAAAAGATTCAGTCATGTTAAGTTACTTTAAGTAATAAACCAGCGACCGTCCTGGACGTTGGAGTCAGTAGTTATATCCGCTTCATCCATGAAGCGAATTCCTATTCACTCCCGGCTTAAAAGCCAGAAGCGGATAATCTGTCATTGATGTGGGCCACGCATTGGGCGAACACATCAGCTATGCCAATGCCAGTGGTATCTATCACCAAGGCATCTTGGGCGGGAACCAAAGGCGCAACCGGACGATTCATGTCGCGGTCATCCCGCTCTTGGATCTCGGCCAAAAGGCGGTCGATTTTAACATCGAAGCCCTTGTCCTGCAACTGATTATAGCGTCTTTGCGCCCGCTCTTCGGCCGATGCCGTAAGATAAAGTTTGGCGGGTGCCGCAGGAAAAACCACTGTGCCCATGTCACGACCATCGGCAATCAGACCAGGCGCCTGACAAAACGCGCGCTGACGACGGAGCAAGGCTTCCCTTACCCGCGGGAAGGCTGCAACCTTGGAGGCCGCATTGGAGCATTCCTGAGTGCGAATGGCACCTGTCACATCCTCACCTTCGAGCACCACCTTGATGGCGTCTTTGTCACCGCCGGCCAGAAACTGCACATCCAAGTGCGCGGCCAGCAGGGTAATGGCTTCTTCGTTTTCAAGTTCAACATTATGGTGCAGCGCAGCGAGCGCCAGCACACGATAAATGGCACCGCTATCGAGCAATTGCCAGCCGTAGTGTTTGGCCAGTAAGTGGGCAATGGTGCCCTTGCCGGCGCCACTTGGGCCGTCGATAGTGACTACTGGAGCCCTTTCAGACATAAAATCCTCCGCAATAGACATTTCATCTTCCATGAATGCTATGGGTTCACCGAAAATGAGCGGGCGGCATTATACATCAAGGTGGGTAAAGATCCGTGGGAATTTTTGTGAAAAAAATGGGCTCTCTTCCGAAAGCCCACTTTTACAGCACTCAATCTGCGCTGGCTAAGTTCGCAAAGCGCTTGAAATAATCCGGAAATGTTTTTGAGGTACAGCCGGGATCGTTAATGGTCACGCCACAATCGGCAAATGCCAACAGTGAAAAACACATGGCCATGCGGTGGTCGTTGTATGTATCGATTTCGGCGTGGACAGGTTTGGCCGGTGGCGTGATCTGGATGTAATCGTGCCCCTCTTCCACCTCGGCGCCCACTTTACGCAGTTCAGTTGCCATGGCTGCCAGACGGTCGGTTTCCTTGATACGCCAGTTGTAGATGTTGCTCATCCGGGTTGGCCCCTCGGCAAACAGCGCCGCGGTGGCAATGGTCATGGCCGCATCAGGGATGTGGTTCATGTCCATATCGATGCCATGGAGCTTACTGCCACGGGCAATGATGTAATCATCACCCCATTCGATATCCGCCCCCATGGCGGCAAGGGCATCGGCAAACTTCACATCACCCTGCACGGCAAGACGGCCGACACCCGTGACTTTCACCTCACCGCCGCCGATGGCACCGGCCGCAAGGAAGTAAGAGGCAGATGACGCATCCCCTTCTACCAGCACCTTGCCCGGCGACACATAACCTTGTCCGGCGGCAATCTCAAAGCGCTGATATTTATCATTAACGACCTTAACCCCAAACTTAGCCATCAAATCCAGGGTGATGTCGATGTACGGCTTTGATACCAGCTCGCCTTTTACCGCAATAGTGACAGCACCTTTGGCGAGGGGCGCCACCATCAAGAGTGCAGTCAGGAACTGACTGGAGAGGCTGCCATCGATTTCGACCACACCGCCGGCAAGTCCGGTGGCATTGATGGTGAGTGGCGGGAAACCATCGTTTTTAAGATAACGGATATCGGCGCCAAGCTGGCGCAGCGCATCGACCAAATCGCCAATGGGGCGCTCTTCCATGCGCGGTTCACCCGTGAGGGTAAATTCACCCGTGCCCAAAGTTAAGGCGGCGCACAGGGGGCGCATGGCGGTGCCGGCATTCCCCAAAAACAGCTCAAAGGCTTTACTGGCATGAATGGGGCCACCCAGGCCAGTTAAGGTACACAGAGTCTTGTCGTCAGACAGGGTGAAGCTCACGCCAAGGCTTTTCAGAGCACTCAGCATATGGCGAATATCGTCGGAATCGAGCAGGTTCACCAGGGTGGTTTCGCCGCTCGCCAGGGTTGCCAGCAGCAAGGCGCGGTTTGAGATACTTTTGGAGCCGGGGATGTTCACTTCCCCGTTGACCCGGGATACGGGCTCAAGACGTAATTGTTCCATTTCTCGTACTTCTCATTAAAAGCGAGTGAAGGCCGGATTGGCCGAAGTTGGCAAGGCTGCGCTACATGGCTGTAAGCCCTGCGTTACGTTTGAGGAAAAAACGATCCCTTTTGAGTCTTCGTGGTAATTAAATTACTGATCCCGCGCCGCGATTCAACCGTTTTTCAGTAAAAAATGGCGGATTGATGCTGATTTTTGTTCAATCAACACAAAATCCGCAAAAAACTGCCCCAAAAGCACCTATGGATTGCAAGATTTGTTGCCATTCGCGCAACTGCCTTTTCAATCATGGCGGGATTTGCAGTTGTGGCTCTTTTTCCCGGCAACCCTTTCAGGCTATGCTAGGGCATTCGGGTCATGCTTGGCACAGGCATCAGGCTTGGCGGTAACCACGCCACAGGTTTCCCGTGCAAGCAGTTATACCTTTCCCTGCGGCTTTACCAACAACGATTACAAGGTAGAAGGAATTATGTTTGAGCATCTTTCGGCGTTGCCTGCCGATCCCATTCTGGGTCTGTTGACCAAATACCGCGAAGACAGCCACCCACAGAAAGTCGACCTCGGCGTGGGTGTATATAAGGATCCCGCCGGAAACACGCCGATCCTCGATTGCGTTAAAACGGCCGAGAAGCTGCGTACCGATTCTGAAACCACCAAGGTCTACATTGGCCCCACAGGCTCTGCGCCCTTCAATGAGTTAATGAACGCATTGGCCTTTGGCGCAGATCATCCGGTTGTTCAGACCCGCCGTATTCGCACCGTGTCTACCCCGGGCGGCACCGGCGCCCTGCGTGTAGCCGCTGAATTCATCGCCAAATGCAAACCCGGCGCCACCATTTGGGTGAGCGACCCTACCTGGGCCAACCACACCGGGCTGTTCCAGGCAGCTGGCTTAACCGTAAAAACCTACCCCTATTACGATTACGACAATAAATGCCTGAAGTTTGATGAGATGCTTACAGCGCTTAAGCAGGTTGGCGCAGAAGACGCTGTACTGCTGCATGCCTGCTGCCATAACCCATCGGGCCAGGATTTAAGCACGGCCCAGTGGGATGCCGTGGTCGAGGTTGCCAAAGACAAAGGCTTCCTGCCCTTTATCGACATGGCCTATCAGGGCTTTGGTGATGGCGTTGATGAAGATGCCTACGGCGTACGCGCCATGGCTGCCGCTGTTGAGAACATGGTGCTCGCCTCTTCCTGCTCGAAAAACTTCGGCCTGTACCGTGAGCGCATTGGCGCCTGCTCCATCATTGGTAAAGACAGCGCCCAGGCTGACGTGTCGCTGTCGGTGCTCTTGTATGTGGTGCGCTGCATCTACTCCATGCCACCGGCCCACGGCGCTGCCATTGTGGAAACCATTCTGGGCTCAGCAGAGCTCAAGGCCCAGTGGCTGGATGAGCTGAAAGTGATGCGCGATCGCATCAACGGCAACCGCGCCATGCTGGTCAACAAGCTGCACGCCCTGGGCGCCAGCCGCGACTTTTCCTTTATCGCCCGTCAAAAAGGCATGTTCTCCTTCCTCGGCATAAGTGAAGCTCAGGTAAACACTTTGATGAAGGACTACAGCATTTACATGGTAGGCTCAAGCCGCATCAGCATTGCCGGAATAAGCGAAGATAACGTGGATTATCTGGCCAAATCCATTATCGCCGTGCTGTAACCAATGAGTACACCGATAACAAAAAGGACTGCCGAGGCAGTCCTTTTTTATTAAGCGATTTCTTTTCAGACGATACGAGTTGTCAGCCAGCGTGCCTGGCAGCAAAGGCCTGCATAAAGTTCACCAATGCATCAACGCCTTCCAGTGGCATGGCGTTGTAGATACTGGCGCGCATGCCACCAACGATGCGGTGGCCTTTAAGCGCGACCAGCCCCAGGGATTCGGCTTCTTTAAGGAAGTCGCTATCCAGCGAATCATCGGCCAGTTGGAAGGTTACGTTCATTTGCGAGCGGTTTTCGGGCGCTACGCCGTTTTTGTAAAAATCCAGACTGTCGATACAGGCGTAGAGGCGGCGCGCCTTTTCGGCATTCACCTCGGCCATGCCCTTTATCCCGCCAACCGATTTCAGCCACTTGAACACTTCGGCAGCCAGATACCAGGCAAAGGTCGGCGGCGTGTTGTACATGGAGTCGTTTTCGGCCGTCAGGCGATAGTCCATGATGGAAGACTGGGTGAGTTGCGGCAGCTCAAGCATGTCTTTGCGCACAATCACAATGGATAAACCGGATGGACCTATGTTCTTTTGCGCACCGGCATAGATAAGGGCAAAGCGGCTGACATCAATCTCCCGTGACATGATGTTGGAGGACATATCCGCCACAATCGGCCAAGGGCTGTCGATATCATCAAAAATTTCGATACCATCGACTGTCTCATTGGGGCAATAGTGCAAATAACGGTATTCGCTGCCATCACCTGTCAGCGCCGGAATGAATACCTTATTCATTCCATTCACTTTTTCTACCACATTGATGACATCAATATTGTCATCACCGGCAAGCTTTTTCGCCTCTTCGGTGGCGGCTTTGGACCATTGTCCGCTAACGAGATACAGGGCTTTACCGTTATCACCTAAAAAATTATTCACAACAGCAGAAAACTGACCACGACCGCCGCCATGCATAAAAAGCACATGGTAGTTGTCGGGGATTTTCATCAGCTCGCGCAAATCGGCTTCCGAGTCTTTGGCCAGTTGAATGAAGGGCGCACCGCGGTGGCTTACCTCCATCACAGAAACCCCCTGCCCGTTCCAGTCCAGCAACTCAGCTTGTGCCTTCTTCATCACAGCAGTCGGCAACATTGCCGGACCGGCACAGAAATTATAAACCGCGCTCACTCATGATCTCCTTGATAGGCTTTGGTGATACGTCTACGTACTCACACGTTTGCAATGATAAAAAATCTGTTTGGCAAAAAAAACGAGCGCCCATTGGGCGCCCGTTTTCAATTATGCCTCGTCGTTGGCATCGTCTGTTGGCTGCTGAGGTTCAGCTTCGGCGATGATGTCGCCTTCGGCGCCTTCAACACCGTCTTCCAGATATTCGCTGCCGTCATCCTGTATTTCATCGATGCGCTGCAGACCAACCACTTGCTCGTCGTCCGCAGTCCGGATGATGGTCACACCCTGGGTGTTACGGCCGATGATGGACACGCCATTGGCAGGGGTACGCACCAGGGTACCCTTGTCGCTGATGAGCATGATTTCATCGTTCTCACCCACCTGCACGGCGCCAACCACAGGACCATTACGCTCGGTGACCTTGATGGACACCACGCCCTTGGTGGCTCGGCTCTTGGCTGGGTATTCAGCAAGCTCAGTACGCTTACCATAGCCGTTGGCGGTCACGGTCAGGATGGCGCTGTCGTCTTTTGGCACAATCAGCGACACCACTTTTTGGCCATCTTCCAGGGCTATACCACGCACACCGGTAGCACCGCGGCCCATGGGGCGCACGCCCTTGAAGTTGATTTGTGGCTTGCCTTCTTCATCCAGCACCGGGTTGCCGTTTTCATCCACTACAGCAACTTCTTCGCCTTCTTTGAAGCGCACGACTTTACCTGCGTCAGAGAACAGCATGATTTCGCTGCTGCCATCGGTAATGTCAACGCCAATCAGCTGGTCACCGTCTTTCAGGTTCACAGCAATAATACCGTTGGAACGTGGACGGCTGTACTCAGTCAGGGCGGTCTTCTTCACGGTACCGTGGGAAGTCGCCATCAGGATGTACTTGCCTTCTTCGTATTCACGCACCGGCAGAATAGCGGTAATGCGCTCGCCTTCCTGAAGTGGCAGCAGGTTAACGATAGGACGGCCACGGGCCTGACGGCTTGCCAGCGGCAGCTGGTACACCTTGAGCCAATAGAGCTTACCAAAGTCGGAGAAGCACAAAATTGTGTCGTGGGTGTTGGCAACCAGCAGTTTTTCAACGAAATCTTCGTCTTTCACCTTGGTTGCAGCCTTACCCTTACCACCGCGGCGCTGGGCCTGGTAGTCAGTCAGCGGCTGATACTTGGCGTAGCCGAGGTGCGACAGAGTCACTACCACGTCTTCTTCGGTGATCAAATCTTCCAGGCTGATGTCCACGGCAGAGGCATTGATTTCAGTGCGGCGGTTATCACCGAACTGCTCAAGAATCAGCTCCAGCTCTTCTTTGATCACTTCCATCAGACGCTCAGGGCTTTTGAGGATGTGGAGCAAACCGGCAATGATTTCCAGCAGCTCTTCGTATTCCTGGAGGATCTTCTCATGCTCAAGGCCTGTCAGCTTATGCAGACGCAGGTCCAGAATCGCCTGGGCCTGTGGCTCGGTCATAAAGTAGAGACCATCACGAATACCGAACTCGGGCTCCAACCACTCTGGACGGGCGGCGTCGTCACCGGCCTTCTCCAGCATGGTCTTAACAGTGCCAAGCTCCCAACCCTGAGCAATCAGGCCTGCTTTGGCGTCGGAAGGACTGGCTGAGGCTTTGATAAGGGCAATGATTGGGTCGATGTTGGCAAGCGCAACCGCCAGCGCTTCCAGAATATGGGCGCGGTCACGGGCTTTACGCAGTTCATACACGGTGCGGCGGGTAACCACTTCACGGCGGTGCAGGATAAAGGCTTCCAGCATCTCCTTGAGGTTAAACAGCTTTGGCTGACCATTGGCCAGTGCCACCATGTTGATGCCGAAGGAAGACTGCATCTGGGTTTGGGCGTAAAGGTTATTCAACACCACTTCGCCTACTTCACCACGCTTGATTTCAATCACGATGCGCATGCCGTCCTTGTCGGACTCGTCACGCAGACCGCTGATGCCTTCAATCTTCTTGTCTTTTACCAGCTCGGCAATTTTCTCAATCAGACGGGCCTTGTTCACCTGATACGGGATCTCGGTGACAATAATACGCTCACGGCCGTTATCTTCGGTTTCGACTTCGGCGCGGGCACGCATGATAGCCTTGCCGCGACCGGTACGATAGGCTTCTTCGATGCCCTTCTTGCCATTGATAATGGCGGCTGTCGGGAAATCAGGGCCCGGGATGTACTCCATCAGTTGCTCGATTGACAGCTCAGGCTCTTCAATCAGCGCCAAACAACCTTTGACCACTTCTGTCAGGTTGTGAGGTGGAATATTGGTGGCCATACCCACGGCAATACCGGATGAACCGTTCACCAACAGGTTCGGAACCTTGGTGGGCAGAACCGCAGGGATTTGTTCGGTGCCGTCATAGTTGGGCACAAAATCAACGGTTTCTTTGTCGAGATCAGCCAGCAGCTCGTGGGCCAGCTTTTCCATGCGGATTTCGGTATAACGCATTGCTGCGGCGGCGTCGCCATCGATAGAACCGAAGTTACCCTGACCGTCTACCAGGGTGTAACGCAACGAGAACGGCTGGGCCATACGTACGATAGTGTCGTACACAGCGCTGTCACCGTGTGGGTGGTATTTACCGATGACGTCACCGACCACACGTGCCGACTTCTTATAAGGCTTGTTCCAGTCGTTTTTAAGTTCGTTCATCGCGAACAGCACACGGCGATGCACAGGCTTAAGGCCGTCACGCACATCCGGCAGTGCCCGTCCCACGATCACGCTCATGGCGTAATCCAGGTACGAATTCTTGAGTTCGTCTTCGATATTAATTGGCGAAATAGATGAAGCCAAATCAGTCATAAACTGCTCGATCCCCTGAAAATTAGCTGACAAGTCGTTTTCCGTGTCATTGTCGAGCCTTCAAACGTGATTTGGCATTCTAACACAGTAATTTAATGTCGAAACCCCCTCATCCAATTCTCCTCAACACTGTGATCGAGGCAGATCTGTTACTTGCGCCAGATACCGAGTTATTGGTTTATTTTTCAGGTAGATAATTTGTTTTTCTGCCCCGATTGATTGTCCGGAATTTAGACAAGGGGGGCGTAAATGAATCGACCCTATTCCATGATTGGCTAAATTTTGGGCCAATTGCGGCGCTAAAGGGATAAAAACTCAAAAATTTGCGCTAAAGCGCTGCTCTGAGCAGCTTGGTGCTTCGTTTACCGTCTGGAATAGATATAATGGCGCTACCTAATTGATTTATTCCGCCCAATCGCCTTTGGCAGGTTGAGCTAAGGTTACCGGGGACGCTATGTCAGAAGTCTTGAACGTCGATATTCAGGAAATCGCCAAGTTTGAAAAAATGGCCGCCAGCTGGTGGGATCCCGACGGCGAATTCAAACCTCTTCATCAACTCAATCCGCTGCGGCTGAATTATATCGATCAGACCTGCGGTGGCCTGTTTGGCAAAAAAGTCCTTGATGTGGGCTGCGGCGGCGGGATTCTCTCTGAAAGCATGGCGCGCCTCGGTGCCAACGTCACCGGCATTGATATGGGCAATGAGCCTCTGGAGGTTGCCAGACTCCACGCACTTGAAACCGGTGTTTCACTGAGCTACGAGCGCTGCACCGCAGAAGAGCACAGAGACAGTCATAAAGAAGGCTACGATGTGGTGACGTGCATGGAAATGCTTGAGCATGTGCCTGACCCACTGTCTGTGATATCGGCTTGTTGCGACATGGTCAAACCGGGCGGCTATGTGTTTTTCTCCACAATCAACCGTAACCTGCGTTCGTACGTGGAAACCATTCTCGGCGCAGAGTACCTGCTGAAGATGTTACCCGTGGGGACCCACGATCACGGTAAATTCATTCGCCCTTCTGAGCTTATCGCCATGGTCGACCAAACCGAGCTTCTGTGTAAAGACGCCACCGGTGTGACCTACAACCCCATCACGGGCACCTTCCGCTATACCAGCAGTGTTGAAGTCAACTACATGATTGCGACGGTAAAGCCCCTTGAGTAAGCATGTATCAATGCGTGGGGTGTTGTTCGATTTGGACGGCACCCTGGTCGATACTGCGCCGGATTTGGTGGCCGCACTCAACCTCGCCCTGGATGATTTTGGTTTCTCACGCGTGTCTCTCGATAGTCTTCGCGCTGTGGCATCACACGGCAGTCTGGCCTTGGTTAAAGCGGCGCAGCCGGGCCTTGAAGACGCTATGGCCACACAGGTACAGCAGGCGCTTTTAATGCACTATGGCAAGGTGAATGGCACAGAAGCGCTGCTTTTTCCCGGGATGCCTGGCTTACTTGAGCATCTGCACAGCCACAGCATCCCCTGGGGGATAGTCACCAATAAAGCGGCTCGATATGCAAGGCCGCTGTTGGACAGACTCGGTCTGGCACATCAGTGTACCAGTCTCATCAGTGGCGATACTGTCACCCGGGGCAAACCCGATGCTGGCCCCATGCTGCTTGGTGCATCACATTTGGGCACCAATGCCGGGCATATCCTGTATCTTGGGGATGCCAGACGCGATATGGAAGCGGCGCGCCGCGCCGGTATGGTCTCTGTGCTCGCGGCCTGGGGCTACCTTTCTTCTCTCGATGAAGCCCATGACTGGCCAATCGATATACGTTTGATGCACCCCGAAGACCTGATAGCTCACCTTTAAGATCGCTTTTCCATGCAATAGGCCGGCATTATGGCTGTCAAGGGATCATGAACCGATCGCTTGCAAGATAAGCGATCGGTTCGTTTCACTGACAGGGTCAAAAAAGTGTCACATTAACGACATGGCACACGGAAATTGACCTCGGAAGTTAGTCGATACTAACGTTGGTTTTTTTCCTCAAGATATCCACAAGTTCTTCATCGAATTCTTACTTGCAAATGCCCTCTTACCTCACTATCTTGTATCTTAACTTTTAATAAGCACCATATCTTGTGTATTGGTAGCAATCGGACACACTAGAGGTGTCCACCCCGAAACGCTTGTTGTGTCAGTATAAAGCGGTATTGCGGGGCGCACGGCACGATTGTTTACATGGATATGTAGGGCAATACCAATCTATAAAGGCCTATCTTCAATGAATAGCAACATGACAGTCACAAAACGCAGTGGCGAACGCGAGCAGATCGATCTCGACAAAATCCACCGCGTGGTTACCTGGGCAGCCAAGGGCTTAAAAAATGTTTCCGTTTCTGAAGTAGAACTGCGTTCACACCTGCAGTTTTTTGAAGGCATCCCTACCGAAGCCATCCACGAAACCATTATTAAAGCGGCGGCGGATCTGATCTCTCCCGAGTCTCCGGACTATCAGTTCCTGGCCGCCCGCTTGGCTGTATTCCATCTTCGCAAAAAGGCGTTTGGCCAGTTTGAGCCGCCAAAGCTGTATGACCATGTAGTGAAACTGGTTGAGATGGGCAAGTACGATCGCCATATCCTTGAAGACTACACGAAGGAAGAGCTGGACGTTCTTGACAGCTACATCGACCACTGGCGCGATATGAACTTCTCATACGCCGCAGTGAAGCAGCTGGAAGGCAAATATCTCGTTCAAAACCGTGTAACCCACGAAGTGTACGAGAGTGCCCAGTTCCTCTACATTCTGGTAGCCGCCTGCCTGTTTGCCGGTTATCCAAAAGAGACCCGCTTGAAGTATGTAAAAGACTTCTATGATGCGGTATCCACCTTCAAGATCTCACTGCCTACGCCGATCATGTCGGGTGTGCGTACCCCTACCCGTCAGTTCAGCTCCTGCGTATTGATTGAGTGTGGTGACAGCCTGGATTCCATTAACGCCACCGCGTCTTCCATCGTGAAGTACGTCAGTCAGCGTGCCGGTATCGGCGTGAACGCAGGCCGAATCCGCGCCCTGGGTAGCCCAATTCGTGGCGGCGAAGCCTTCCATACCGGCTGTTTGCCCTTCTACAAGTATTTCCAGACTGCGGTGAAGTCCTGCTCTCAGGGCGGGGTTCGCGGTGGCGCAGCGACGCTCTTCTACCCCATTTGGCACCTGGAAGTGGAGTCGCTGCTGGTACTGAAAAACAACCGCGGCGTCGAAGATAACCGTATCCGTCATCTGGACTATGGCGTACAGCTGAACAAACTCATGTATCAGCGTCTGATCAAAGGCGAGAACATCACCCTGTTCAGCCCATCTGACGTGCCCGGCATGTACGATGCCTTCTTTGAAGATCAGGACGAGTTCGAGCGCCTGTACACCAAGTACGAGCAAGACCCGAGCATCCGTAAAAAGTCGCTCAAGGCCGTTGAACTGTTTTCACTGATGATGCAGGAACGTGCCTCTACCGGTCGTATCTATGTGCAGAACGTGGACCACTGCAACACCCACAGCCCGTTTGATTCAAGCGTTGCGCCTATCCGCCAGTCAAACCTGTGTCTGGAAATTGCGCTGCCAACCAAACCATTGGACAGCGTGGATGATACCAATGGCGAAATTGCACTCTGTACTCTGTCAGCGCTGAACCTGGGTGCCATCGAGAACCTGGAAGAGCTGGAAGGCCTGTCGGATCTGGCGGTACGTGCCCTCGATAGCCTGCTGGACTATCAGGACTACCCAATCAAGGCAGCCAAGCTCGGCTCCATGAACCGTCGTACCCTGGGTATTGGTGTGATTAACTTCGCCAACTACCTGGCTAAAAACGGTAAAAAATATTCAGACGGCAGTGCCAACAACCTGACCCACAAGACATTCGAGGCCATCCAGTTCAACCTGTTGAAAGCCTCGATGAATCTGGCCAAAGAAAAAGGTGCCTGCCCGGCGTTCCATGAGACCACGTACTCTCAGGGTATTCTGCCAATCGACACATATAAGCGCGATTTGGACAAGATTTGTGACGAGCCGCTGCATCTGGATTGGGAAGGACTGCGTGCCGACATCAAGCATTATGGCCTGCGCAACTCTACCCTGTCAGCGCTGATGCCATCTGAGACCTCTTCGCAGATCTCCAATGCCACCAACGGTATCGAGCCGCCACGCGGACTGATTTCTGTAAAAGCCAGTAAAGATGGTCAGCTCAAACAGGTCGTGCCTGACTTTGATGAACTGCGCGACGCCTACGAGCTGCTGTGGCAGATGCCGTCCAATGACGGTTACCTGCAATTGGTCGGCATTATGCAAAAGTTTGTGGATCAGGCGATTTCAGCCAACACCAACTACGACCCAGCGCGCTTTGAAGGCCGTAAGGTCCCCATGCAGTTACTGCTCAAGGATCTGCTGACCGCTTACAAACTGGGCCTCAAGACCCTCTACTACCATAACACCCGCGACGGTGCGACCGATCAGCATGACGACATTGCTGTGGTTGAAAAAGAGGACGACGGCTGCGCCGGTGGTGCCTGTAAGATTTAACTCAGGCAAATACAAGGAAATTAGGTGTTAACAGGGGGCTTGGCCCCCTTTTACCGGAATAGAGAACTCATGGCTTACACTACTTTTTGTCAAACTCCCAACGATGCAACCCGCGAACCTATGTTTTTCGGTCAGTCCGTTAACGTTGCTCGCTACGATCAGCAACGTTACGAAGTATTTGAAAAGCTGATTGAAAAGCAGCTTTCATTCTTCTGGCGTCCCGAAGAGGTAGACGTAAGCCGTGACAAGATAGATTTCGGAAAGCTGCCTGATCACGAAAGACACATCTTTATTTCCAACCTCAAGTACCAGACCCTGCTGGACTCTATTCAGGGTCGCAGCCCCAACGTGGCCTTTTTGCCTTTGGTGTCGCTGCCTGAGCTGGAAACCTGGATTGAAACCTGGTCTTTCTCTGAGACTATTCACTCCCGCTCATACACCCATATCATTCGCAACATTGTGAATGATCCCTCGTCTGTGTTTGATGACATTGTAGTGAATGAAGAGATCCTCAAGCGCGCCGGCGATATCTCTGCCTACTATGATGAGCTCATCAAGCTGACTCAGATTTATCACCTCCATGGCGAAGGCACCCACACTGTGGATGGCCATGTGGTTGATGTCACTGTCCGCGCCCTTAAAAAGGCACTTTATCTGTGCATGATGTCGGTTAACGCCCTGGAAGCCATCCGTTTCTATGTGAGCTTTGCCTGTTCGTTTGCCTTTGCCGAACGTAAGCTGATGGAAGGTAACGCCAAAATAATCCGGCTTATCGCCCGTGATGAAGCGCTGCACCTTAACTCAACCCAGCATATCCTCAACATCATGCAGGGTGGCAAGGACGACCCGGAAATGGCAGAAATTGCCGCCGAGTGTCAGCAGGAAGCCTACGATCTCTTCCTGCGGGCTGCCGAGCAGGAAAAAGAATGGGCCAAGTACCTCTTTAAAGATGGCTCCATGATTGGCCTTAACGAGCAAATTTTGTGTCAGTACGTGGAGTACATCACCAACCAGCGGATGAAGTCCGTTAACCTGCCTGTGCCCTACCCAGAGTCAACCAATCCATTGCCATGGATGAAGAACTGGCTCGAGAGTGATGCTGTGCAGGTAGCGCCTCAGGAAGTGGAAGTGTCCTCTTACCTGGTCGGCCAGATTGATGCCTCAGTCGATGAAAATGAGTTCTCAGACTTTGATCTTTAAAAAGGCGCCTATCGTTAGCCTTCAGGGACAACCCGTGCTGCTGTTCAATGGACAGCAGCAGTCTCTGCTGGAGGCTCTCGAAATCAAAAAGATCCGAATCTTCTCTGAATGTCGAAGCGGATTTTGCGGTGCCTGTAAGACCAAGGTTCTCAGTGGCTCTGTCACGTATTTTACCGAGCCATTGGCAGCGCTTTCTGCTGACGAATGCCTGCCCTGCTGCTGCGTGCCAGAATCGGATTTAAATCTGGCGCTCAGTCCCAA
The DNA here is from genome assembly GCF_016834455.1 of Shewanella litorisediminis. Classification (NCBI taxonomy): domain Bacteria; kingdom Pseudomonadati; phylum Pseudomonadota; class Gammaproteobacteria; order Alteromonadales; family Shewanellaceae; genus Shewanella; species Shewanella litorisediminis. Next base: position 1,982,139 of record NZ_CP069213.1, on the reverse strand, counting down.
AGGTGCCGATACAGTCGTGCATCCTCAGGTACTCAACGCCAGAGCCAAAGCGGTGTTGGTAGACTGATTCAGATTTGCTTTTTGGCTAATTTTTCATGCAGTTCAGGCAGCAGAGTGATTGCAGCCGAGCCATACCAAGGCACCAGCTCCATCACCAGACTGCCCGCTTTTACGGCCGGATCGCTTTCTGTAAGCACCCTTGCTTCTTCCACGCTCTTCACATCAAAAAGATAAATACCGCGAAGTTCCCCATCGTTCAGAAAGGGGCCTGCCAGCAGCAGCTTTCCTTCTTTGGCCAAACGGCCGATATTATCCAGATGCGCCCGTTGCAACTGTGCCCGCTCTTCATCAGTACCAGTGCGATTGGGCCCCTTCTTCAAAAACGCCATCACATAGGATTTCATACCGTATTCATCGGCACCCGCTTTGGCCGCCAGCACGTCATCGTACTCGGCTTGTGCAGGTAGCGATGTCCCCAGGTTAAGGGCTATCGCTATTGCTGCAGTGGACGAAAGGTATTTGGTCGCCTTGAGCATGCGTGCAGTGTGAGATCCCATGTCGGACTTCCTGTGTTGGATTGGTTTTTTGGGCAAGCCCATCGTGGTAACGCTAGCAGCCGGCGCTTGAAGAAGCCATGTTTTAAGCAGCAATAAAAAAGCCCACGGGGGTATGGGCTTTTAGAGAACACAATTCACAAAACAGTGTATTGGTGATCGAGGTTAAAAATTAACCGCGCTGCTGCAAGCACAGTATGATGCTGTACCTCTTCGCGCGCGTCACATCCGCATCGCCAGCTCAGCGCCCTGACGAATGGCCCGTTTGGCATCCAGCTCTGCCGCAACGTCCACGCCACCAATCAAGTGCACCGGCTTTCCTGTGGCCTCCATTTCAGCCACCAGAGATCGGTTGGATTCCTGACCGGCGCAGAGTACTACCGTATCCACATCCAAAACCTTTACCTCGTCATTCACGCGGATATGCAAGCCCTGCTCATCGAAGGACTCGTAGCTTACGCCGTTCATCTGAATAACCCCATGCATCTTGGCCACGGTCCGGTGGATCCAGCCCGTGGTTTTGCCAAGCCCCTTGCCCATGGGCGTAGTCTTGCGCTGAAGCAGATAGATGGTGCGCTCAGCCGGCTCTTTGACCGGCGCCTTGAGGCCACCACGTGCCGTATAGGCGTCATCTATGCCCCATTGGTCACGCCAGCGTTTGGGATCAAGCGTACTTGAGTCTTTCTCGCCAAGGTAATGAGCCATATCGAAACCAATGCCACCGGCGCCAATCAAGGCGACCTTGTTCCCCACGTCCACTTCACCGGTCAGTACCTGTTGATAGTTAACCACGCGGGGCGAATCAAAGCCGGGCAGCTTAACCGCCCGCGGCAACACGCCTGATGCTATGACTACCTCATCAAAGTCTTCGTCTGCAAGGGCCTTCGCATCCAAACGGGTGTTGAGCCTTAATTCAACACCGGTTTGCTGCATCTGGTTGTTGAAATAGCGTATGGTTTCGTTGAACTCTTCCTTGCCGGGAATTTTACGGGCCAGGTTAAACTGCCCACCCACTTCCGCTTTGGCTTCAAACAACACCACCCGGTGGCCGCGGCTTGCCGCGTATATGGAAAACGCCATCCCGGCAGGTCCTGCCCCCATAACGGCAATCTTCTTGGGCTGTGAGGTTTTAGGGAAGTTAATCTCTGTCTCATAACAGGCTCTGGGATTAACCAAACAGGTCGCGCGCTTCATCTTGAAGGTATGGTCGAGGCAGGCCTGATTACAACCAATGCAGGTGTTGATAAGGTCACTCTGCCCTGCGGCCGCTTTATTGACAAAGTCAGCGTCGGCCAAAAAGGGGCGCGCCATTGACACCATGTCGGCCTGACCGGATGCCAGAATATGCTCAGCTATTTCTGGCGTATTGATCCTGTTGGTCGCAATGAGCGGGATGCGCACTTCCTGCTTCAAGCGTTCTGTTACCCAGGCAAAAGCGCCTCTGGGTACACTGGTGGCAATGGTTGGGATCCGGGCTTCGTGCCAACCAATACCCGTGTTGATAATGGTCACCCCCGCTTCTTCAAGCCCTTTGGCAAGCGCCACCACTTCATCCCAGCTGGAGCCTTCTTCCACCAAATCCAACATTGAAAGGCGGAAAATAATAATAAAGTCATTTCCGACAGCGGCGCGAATAGCACGGACGATTTCCAGCGGAAAACGGCTGCGGTTTTCAAAACTGCCGCCCCAATCGTCCCGACGCTTATTGGTGCGCGAGCAGATAAACTGATTAATCAGATACCCTTCAGAGCCCATGACTTCTACACCATCGTAACCGGCCTTGCGGGCAAGTTTGGCACTGGTGGCGTAATCCTTGATGGTGCCGCGAATTTGCCGGGCCGACATGGCGCTCGGCTTAAAGGGGGTAATCGGCGCTTTAAGCGCGCTGGGTGCCAGAGAAAACGGATGATAACCGTAGCGGCCGGCGTGCAGTATCTGCATGCAGATTTTACCGCCGGCACCATGTACGGCATCTGTGACGATACGATGACGCTTCACCTGCCAGGGAAAACTTAATTGAGAAGCATGGGGCGCCAGTCTGCCGCGCAAATTGGGGGAAATGCCGCCAGTCACAATCAATCCTACGCCACCGGCAGCGCGCTCCCGATAAAATGCAGCCAGCTTTTCAAAGCCACCTTTTTCTTCTTCCAGTCCCGTGTGCATAGAGCCCATGAGTACGCGGTTTTTAAGCTGGGTGAAGCCCAAGTCCAATGGCTTCAACAAATGCGGAAACGACATTCAAACACCCTTTTAAAACATGTGATCCAAGTCAGCATATCCTGTGTCGAGTATAAGCTCAACCGTCCAGTCCCCTGAATGTTAAAAACCTTTACAATTGCATTTCGCCGCAATGAGTTATTTGCGGTAGCATATGCCCAGCGTCAACTATAGGAGTGCTGAATGGCCAAAAAACCCCTGACAACAAAAAACACCCTGCTTCTTATCTGGAATACGATAAATTTCATCCGTAAACTGATAATTAATATCGTATTTTTCCCAATACTTATTCTGGTGTTGATTGTTGGTATCGTCGCATTAAGCACAGAAGATGAGCTGCGTGTAGAATCCGGCAGCGCCCTGGTGTTGGACTTATCCGGCAACCTTGTCGATCAGGCCAGGCGTGTCGATCCTCTGACCCAACTTATGCGTCAGGGCAATCAAAACAGCGAAGAAAGTGAAATTCTGCTTTCAGACGTGCTTTATGTCATCGAAAACGCGACCCATGACGAGCGTATTGGCGCTATCGTTCTGGATCTTGGCAACATGCGCGCGGGGATCAGTAAGCTCACCGCCGTCGGTGAAGCCTTGAAAGGTTTTCGCCGGGCCGGCAAAAAAGTCGTGGCTATCGGAGACTGGTACGGCCGCAGCCAGTATTTTCTGGCAAGCTATGCCGACGAAATCTATCTGAATCCGCGCGGTGAAGTCTTCATCGACGGTTATGCTGCCTACAATCTCTACTTCAAGTCTGCGCTGGAAAAACTCAAGGTTAAGACGCACGTTTTCCGCGTGGGTACCTATAAGTCCGCCGTTGAACCCTATATCCGCGACGATATGTCGCCTGCAGCCAAAGAAGCCACTCAACTCTTGATTGACGACCTTTGGGGCAGCTATGCAAGCACGGTGGCAACAAACCGTGGTATAGAAACCAGCGAGCTGGTGTTAGACGCAGACACCTATCTGGCACGTCTTGATGCCAATGACGGTGACAGCGCTGTGCTTGCTGTCAAACAGCGTTGGGTCGATGCTTTGATGAGCGATGAAGAGTTTCGCACCGCCATGGTTGAGCTTGTGGGCGAAGACAAGGAAGAACACAGCTTCCGTCAGGTGGGTTTCCACGAATACCACAAGCTGGTTAAACCTCAACCACAGTTTATGCCGGTAGACAGCGTGGGCGTTATCGTTGCCAAAGGCACCATACTCAACGGTTTCCAAGCTCCGGGCGATATCGGCGGCAAGAGTACATCCCAGCTAATCCGTGATGCCCGTTTTGATGATTCCATCAAGGCCCTGGTGTTGCGTGTAGACAGCCCCGGCGGAAGTGCCTTTGCCTCAGAAGAAATACGTCAAGAGCTCTTGGCACTCAAAGCCGCCGGAAAACCTGTGGTCGTGAGTATGGGCAGTATGGCGGCCTCCGGTGGTTACTGGATTTCCGCCAGCGCCGACTACATCTATGCCACGCCCACCACACTCACTGGCTCCATCGGCATATTTGGCCTGATGACTACCTTTGAAGACTCTCTGGCGGCCATAGGCGTGCATGCCGACGGAGTCGCCACCAGTGAGTGGGCCGCCCATTCACCTTTCCGCCCCCTGTCACCCAAGTTGGAAGCCGCAATCCAGCGTAACATAGAGCGTGGTTACGAGGAGTTTATTACCCTGGTGGCCAATGAACGCGATATGACGCTGGAACAGGTAGATACCATTGCTCAGGGACGGGTATGGAGTGGTAAAAAGGCACTGGAACTTGGCCTGGTGGATGAAATCGGTGATATGCCACAGGCGCTGGCCAAAGCCGCCGAGCTTGCCGGCATGGCGACCTTTGACATTCATCTGATTGAGCAGCAAATGTCACCTGAAGAGCTGTTTATTCAGGAGATGTTTGCCTCTGCGGCGGCCTGGCTGCCACAGCAGACCCAGCAAAGTGATATGGTGCAATCCCTGCTGCGCGTTTGGACCAGAACCCTGCAAGAGATAGCGCGCTTTGACGACCCCAAGGGCGTATATCTCTACTGCGAATATTGCCAACTGCAATAAGTTTGCTCTGAACAGTAAAAACCCGGCACCTGCCGGGTTTTTCTTTAGGCGGCTTTCTTTGCCACTGAATTTGTCACTGAATTTGCCCCTGAGGTTTCGTTTAGGCGCCGGGATCCTTATAATTCGGTCAAAATCAAACAGCAGTCACCTCACCCATGAAAAAGCCCTCAATCTATGTCGCCTACACCGGCGGTACCATCGGTATGCAGAAAACCGCCAATGGTTTTGCACCCGTGGCAGGATTTTTAACCCAGTGCGTACAATCCATGCCGGAGTTCTATCACGAAGAAATGCCGGACTTTGTGATCCACGAGTATGACCCGCTGATTGACTCATCCAACATGTCGCCCGCCCATTGGCAGATGATTGCCGATGATATCCGCGACAACTATGACAAGTACGACGGCTTTGTTATTCTCCATGGCACAGACACCATGGCCTATACCGCATCGGCACTGTCATTTATGCTGCAGGGCCTGAGCAAGCCCGTAATAGTGACAGGCTCGCAAATTCCCCTGGCCCAGCTTCGCTCCGACGGCCAAACCAACCTGCTCAATGCCCTGTATATTGCCGCACGATACCCGGTTGCCGAGGTATGCCTGTTTTTCAATAACAAGCTGTTTCGCGGCAATCGCACCACCAAGGCACACGCCGATGGTTTTGATGCCTTTGCCTCGCCCAACTTCCCGTTACTGCTGGAAGCCGGAATAACCATTAACCTCAAAGCTGGTAAAATCACCCGCGAAACGACAGGTAACCTTGAGGTCGCCTGCATTTCGCCTCAGCCTGTTGGTGTGGTCACCCTGTATCCGGGGATTTCTACCGATATCTTTATCAACGTACTTCAGCAACCGGTAAAAGCACTTATTTTGTTAACCTTTGGCGTAGGCAACGCACCTCAGGATCCGGCGCTGCTTAACACACTCAAAGAAGCCGATGAACGGGGTGTGGTGCTGGTTAATCTGACCCAGTGTTTCCAGGGTAAGGTCAATATGGGCGGCTATGCCACCGGCAACGCCCTCGCCAGAGCCGGCGTCATAAGCGGCGCCGACATGACCATTGAAGCCTGTCTCGCCAAATTGCACTTCCTGCTGTCTAAAAATCTGCCTCCGGCAGACATAAAAGCCGCCATGCAAACCAATCTTGTGGGTGAGCTCACCAGCGATTGAGCATAAAAAAGCCGGTCACAGACCGGCTTTTTAGTTTTATCCCCGTCAGTGCTGATTAGATTTCATCATTACTGAAGGTGGCGATGGTTTCACCGCCGAAATCCGACGCCATACGACGTTTCAGCTCGCTTTTGGACAGCTCATTGATGCTGCCACCGCGGGCGATAGTGAAATGTTCATCCTGGTCCAGCATGCGGGCCTGATACAGCATAACGACTTGCATCGCATTTTCGCGCTGGGCTTCGCTAAGCACACTGCCATCTTCCCATTTGCCAAGCTCAACCGCCGAACGCATCCGCTCGTACACTTCCACTGGCATATCATCAATCAGCTGATTTAAGTCTTTCATACACTTTTCCGCTTATTTATCACCATCTGCACCCGGGTGACGAGATAACCCACAAAGCCCAGGGTCAGGAGCACAGCGCCAGCCGTAAGACGGATGCCTTCCGGCTCTTCGCCGCCCCAAAAGAGCACCACTACGCCGCCGATAAACAGGGTCATGGTAATAAAGCTCTGGTTCATCAGTCGCTGTGACTTTTTGATCTGGGCAATTCGCAGCGCCGAGTCATTGTCACCTGTAGATGAGGTGCTGCAGTGTGGACACTGGGGCGCCTTACTGGAAATCCGCTTGTTACATACAGGACATTGCACTAATGCCATAACGATTATCTCAGCTTGTCTACAACGGCCAACATGGCAATGAGTGACGCCTCACCCAATTGCTGGCTGCGCTCTGGCGACCAGCCCACAAAGGGATCCTGCAGATTGGCATTGTCTTTAAAAGGCATCTCAAGGGTATTGGACAGGCAGTTGAATGTCTGTGCAACCCAGTTGGACGCCACCGTCAGGTTGGCTTTGCCCGGTTCATCCTTGGTATAACCAAATTCAGTTTGGAAATCGGCACTGGCAAGACACAGCACATCGGTAAACTGCTTTTGCAAATCGGCCAGGCGGGCATCCCAGCAGGGTACACCCTCTGCGCCTGCCACAAACACATAGGGCAGCCCTTCATCGCCGTGTACATCATAGAAAAGATCCACGCCGGTTTCTTTCATGCGATTAACCACATAAAAGACCTCTGGGCTGCGCTCAAGTGACGGGGTCTGCCACTCACGATTAAGATTAACGCCTTTGGCATTGGTACGCAGATGACCACGGACGCTTCCGTCAGGATTCATATTGGGCACAATGTAAAAATTGGCTTTGTCCAGCAGCGCCTTGGCGGTGGCGTTTTCACGATCGAGCAAGCGATTGAGCAAACCTTCCACTAACCACTCCGCCATGGTTTCGCCGGGGTGCTGACGGGCTGTTATCCAGATATTGCGCTTGTTGCTGTCACCGTCGCCCACCTTGACCAGTGTCATATCACGGCCATCGAGGGTCAGTCCAAGGTGTTCGAGGTCAACCAGAGGATGCATTTGCACAGCGGCGAGCAGGTCCAAATGACGCTCGTAGCTGTAGGGGGCAAAATAGGCAATCTGAATGCTGCTGCAATCCAGGGTGACATCGATTGACAGTTTGCCATCCTGAAACTGTGTGGGTAAGCGGAACCAGTTCTGGCGGTCATAGCTGCCAACCGCCTGATACTCGTCCCAGCCTTTGGGATAAGACGCTGCACCGGCATTGATGATATTCAGGCGAAAATGGTTACCCACTTCCCCTTCCATGCGAAAGTTAAACCATTGGAAGAACTCGCCACCTTCGTCTGGACGAATCGCCAGTTGAATGTCGTTGTGATCGTCAAGGCTGACAACCTGAATGTTGCCACCATCAAAATTGGCGCTGATCCGCATCTGCTTTTCCTGCTGTCTGTGTAGGATACAGGCCCAGCGACACCAGGCCCGAAAGATGCCCTAGAATACCCCAAAAACACCAAATCTTGAATGCGTTGCCGGGAATTCTTGTCAACAACTGGTGAAGCTGTAACCCTGTCCGCGCACAGTATTTATCATGCTCCTCGGCAGCTTGGTTTGTGCCAGTTTTCGGCGGGTATTGCTGATGTGCATATCAAGGTTACGGTCGAATCGGCCAAACTCTTTGTGCAGCACGCTGCGCTGCAGTTCCGCTTTGGTGACAACCTGGCCCTTTCGCTCAAACAAATAACGAAACAGCTTGAATTCGGTTTGGGTGAGCATCACCTGCCGGTCGCCTACACCAATCATATAGCGGGTGTCATCAAACTGGATTTCGGGGGCTGTTTCGTTGCTTACGGGCGGCGCCTGACGGTTAATCCGTCTGGCAAGCGCCTGCATACGTACCATAAGCTCTTTGACACTGAACGGTTTGGTCAGGAAATCGTCTGCGCCCAGTTGATATCCGCGAATGCGCTCTTCTTCGCTGTCGAGCGCGGAAATCACTATGACAGGTAACTGGTTTTTCCGTTTCATCAACATGGAGAAACCATCCATTCCCGGCATCATCAAGTCCAGCAGGATAAGTTCAGGCGTATCGTGCTCCATCAAGGCCAGGGCTTCGAAACCATCGGCGGCAACCGAAACCGACAAACCTTCACGGGACAGCGCCTCAGTGAGCAGTTCACGAAATCCATTGTCATCTTCAACCAAGAGTATTTTATTCACGGCTCATATCGTAATGCGAACGGTTGTCATTTACATTAGCATGATGTTAAAACGGTGCCAAGTAGATCTTTGAGTATTATGTGACGTTGAACATTGATATTAACGGTTTGTTATTAAAAGGTTTTCACATGACAACAAAAAGGCCGCTGCTGCGGCCTTTTACTGAAATCTGGGCGTTACTGCACCATCAACTCACGAATGTATTTCACCGGGGCACTGCCAAAACTCAGGAAACCCTCATGGAATGTCTTCAAATCAAAGCTTTCTGGCGCTTTGGCTTTAAGCTCTTCGCGAAAATCGTATATTTCACGATAACCGGCATAATAGCTGGTCAGCTGTACCTGACTTAAGGTCGCCCTGCGCCATTTGCCGGCCGCCTCAGCCTCTTGCTGGAATGCTTCTTCCATCATGAGCTTCATGGCCTCCTCCTGTGTCATGCCCTTCACCTGAATGCTGTAATCCAGGATGGTGTTGGCAATCACCCGCAGGTTCCACTTGTAGTACATCAGCCACATTTCGGGTTCGAAGTTGCCATAGCCTTCTTCCAGCATCATCCGCTCTGTATACACTGCCCAACCTTCCACCATGGCCCCATTGCCGAACAGACTCTTAATAAGGCTTGGGGACTCATTGGAGTAAACCAGTTGGGTGTAGTGGCCCGGAATAGCCTCGTGAATGTTGAGCACCTGCAAAATCCAGTGGTTGTATTCGCGCAGGTAAGATTCGGCCGATTCGTCGGACATGCCATCCAGTGGGGTCACGTTGTAGTAGGTATTGCCACCTTTGTCATAGGGGCCGGGGGCGCTGATGGAAGCCCCTGCATAGCCGCGCATGTATTCCGGCGTCTCACGCACCACCAGGGGCTTATCGGGATCCAGTGTAATAAGCTGTTTTTCATTGACGAACTTGACCAGTTCAGGGATCTGCGCCCTCACCTCATCGACAAAGTCTTCACGTTTCACATGCTTTGCCGACAACGTATCAATCAGCATACGGGTCGCGATTTTAGTGTCTTCCGGCATTGGCTCGCTGAAGTACTTACCCCAGATTTCTTTTGTTATCCTGGCCATTTCCGCATGAACCCGAACCATATCGGCACTGGCTTTATCGTACAGAGCCTTGGCAGTCATACCCGACTGTATATCCAGTGCAAATTTTTCTTCGTAGAGCGCTTCGCCAATACGAAAATCGCGGGCGCCATTGGCCTTGAGATTGTTGCTCAGGGTTTCAAGCCAGCTGATATGCTCATTGATGGCCGTAACCGCCGCGTCAAAACGCTGTGTGAACAGGCCTTTCTCGGCGTCAGTCAGGCCAGAGGCCGCAACCTTGGCGACCAACTCATCGTTAAAGACCGAAAACGCGCCCTGGTTCTGCAATAACGCCAGCTCAGTATGCTCCAGCGTAGGATCCTTGATATTTTTTCTGGCTGCGTCATAAAAAGCTGGAACATTTTCAAGGCGTGACACCACAGAGCGCAGACGTTCATCCAGCGGCGCAAAATCTTCATTGATGATTTGTGCAAAACCGCCCGCCACATTGTAACCGGAAGGATCCCACTGCCATGATCTAAAACGGGTTTGTTCCCACTCAACGCTGTTGAGGAGATTTTCAATCAGGCGATAGTCAATCAACTCGCTGGTGGACAAGCTCTTGGTATCGAACGACTGCAGCTTCTCTCGCTGAGTGTTCACGAACGCGAGAGTTTTGGCGCGCTGAGCCTCATCGGCGACTTCCAGAATGCCATCGTACTTGTGATAGCCGCTGTACAATGCCCAGGTGGGCGCCACTTGCCAGAGCGCGTCGATAAAGGCGGTACTGAAAGACGCAAAAGATTGAGTTTGTTGGCTGGCGACTGCACTTGAAGCGGCATTTTGTTCATGACTATGAGTGGTACTCTTGTCACTGCAGGCACCGAGCGACAGCGCGGCAATGGAAATGGCGAGGGCTAGGGTATTTTTTTTCACAGCGCATTCCTTTCAGTCCATCAAAGGGACTTTTATGAGTAAAGTCCCTAAGTAAACCATTAAATTGCCATGAATTTAAGTAACAACATCTCTTGTTACCAATTTTACGTCTGCCGGAATGACAAGCGGATGAGGAATGGGGACATCGACGGACTGTAACAGCCTTTTTTGTCACACCTATGCCGGAAAGCAAAAACGGGAACCAGTAAGTTACTGATTCCCGTTCTCTAAATATGGCGGTGAGGGAGGGAGTCGAACCCTCGATACGTTTCCGTATACACACTTTCCAGGCGTGCTCCTTCGGCCACTCGGACACCTCACCATATTGTTATCGTCAGTCAGAGCTTAGCTTTCCCCTGTCGACGGAGCGGTACTTTACGCAAATGCCCCAAAAGGGTCAAGCAAAAAGCCAATAAATTTTATCGTTTGCATACTTGCTGAGCAAAGCGGTGAGATAACGATCATTTCGGTTATTTATCAAGGTGACACTGGCAAGGGGTTGCAACGAAAAGACGTTCGCAACGTGTGAATAATCCTGCCTTTAAATTACCCTTGAAGTGACCGACAGAATGTGCGAATAGGGTTTAAGATACAGACACAACAAAAAAGCGGGCCTTGGCCCGCTTTTCACTGCTTGAAATATCCAACCACCCTTAAACCCGGCGACTAAGGTTCACTATTTGGGCTCAGCGACGGCTCAAGGAAAATTTACTGACCTCTTTGCCCATCGCGTCCACCGCACTTAAGAGGTCGTCATTGATGCGGCCGAGCTCGTCGGCCACCTGATGGGTGTTCTGGTAAATTTCGCTTATCCTGAGTGCATTGCGATTCACTTCCTCTGCGACTGCACTTTGTTCGTGTGTTGCCGCCGCAATCTGCTCGTTCATACTGTCAATCACGCTGACATAATCCACAATGCGCTTCAGTTCTTCGCCGGCGTGCTTTACTTCCTCCACACTGGCCTGAGCCTGGGTTTGACCACGGGACATGGCGTCTACCGCAATCCGGGCACCTTCTTTAAGCCGCTCGGTCATGGTACGAATATCTGTAGTGGAAGACTGAGCGCGCTGGGCAAGCGAGCGTACTTCGTCTGCGACCACAGCGAAGCCGCGCCCCATTTCCCCTGCTCTGGCGGCTTCAATGGCCGCATTCAGCGCCAGCAGATTGGTTTGCTCGGCTATGCTACTGATGACCTCAAGCACGCTTACAATGCCCTGAATGTCGGTATCCAGTTTGGTAATGGCCACTGCCGCAGCATCAATTTCCAACGCCAGCGCGCTGATGGTTTTGCCTGTGTTGCCCACTTCTTTGTTGCCGGTACGGGCTTCCTGATTGGCTTTACCCGAAGCAGACGATGCCTCCACAGCGTTGGAAGCAATCTGGCTTACCGTCGCGCTCATTTCAGTCATGGCCGATGCCACCTGCTCGGCCTCTGAATGCCCCTGGGCTACATCATGGCGCATTTGAATGGAGTGTGACTCCATGCGCTTAACCGCATCTGTCACTTTGAGACTATTGGTTTTAACCTGATGAATTACCGCTTCAAAATCGGTCATCATCCCGTTAAAAGCATTGCCCAGAAGCCCCAGTTCATCTGCGCTGTTCACATTAATACGGATGGCCAAATCAAACTCTTCGCGGGCACGGCGCATCTGGTTTTCAATATGCACCACAGAGCGATTGAGATACCCCATTACCGACAGCCCCATTAACGCCACCAGAACGAGCACTGCTACCAGAGAGATCATCATCAGCATCATGTGCCAATTGGCGGCCTGCAAACGGGAGTGCGTAAGACTGCCCAAACTCTTTGCCAGTTCATTCTCAATACTGTAGAGCAGGTTAATCCTGGCGGTGGACGCCTTAAACCAATCTTCTGGAGAAGTTTTGGCGATAGCCTGATTGTCCTGACTTAACGCAAGTTCACGATAACGGGTCACTTCCGCCACTTCCGGACTTTGTAATGCACGCTGCCAACTCCGGCGCCATTCTTCAGCCGCCAGGGCGTCGAAACGCTCCGCGTAGGTGTCCTGCTCTGACATCAATCTCACAGCACGGGTATAAACGCCGGGCTTAAAGCCATCGTTACCAAATGTCGACGAGAGTACGGCCCTTTCTATTCCGGCACGTTCTTTCATTTGCAGATAGGCACTGAAGGCAGCAGAAGCGACTGCGATTGTCTTGTCGGCGCCTTCATGAACTATGTCATCAACTATGCCGAGCAGACGTTTATTGAGGCCCGTGTAATAGGCCACTTCATCTGCAACCGAAATGCTCAACCCATCAACCTGGCCCCGTATCGTAGCCAGTCTGCCAAGCTCAGCCGTGGCGGCCTGCACCTCATCCTGAACATGGCTGGCGAACTGCTTTCCTTTCACGTACTGGCTGAAGGCCCGCAACTTCTCATCGGTTAAACTGCGTTGGGAAGGCAACTGGGCCTTGAAACGCTGGCCATTTGAGCCCAAAAAGCCTGCGCTCATGCCGCGCTCCTTTTGCAGTTCATGCACCAGGGCGCTGTTAATCACTGCGAGATCGGTGAGCTGCTGCACATTTTGGAGGGAGTTGGATTCATCGATTTTATCGTTAAGCAGAATGCCACCAAAGATGAGAAAGCCCAAAAGAGGTGGCATAAACACCAACATGAGTTTGAATTTCATACTGAGGTTGGCAATCCATCGCATGTTCATAGAGGTTCCCTTTAAATCTAATATAGACGCGCCTAACGTAAGGGCTTTATCGATTTTAGAGGGGTAATTGTAGTCGGCATATACCCAATTGGTCTTGGTTTGCCTATAAAAAAACCGCCGAAGCGGTTTTTGTGTTGTAGATCATATTTCAGTCGGTAACCAAGAGTATCAGGCGTTACCTTTAACCTGCATATTAAGGGTTTTGGCAAAGTCCAGCATACGATCCAGTGGCAACTTCGCCCTTTCCCGCAGAGCGTCATCCACAAAAATCTCATGGGTACTGGCATCGGTAGCACTGAGTGCAGCCTCAATGGCTTTCAGACCATTCATTGCCATCCAGGGGCAATGGGCACAGCTCTTACAGGTAGCGCCGTTGCCACCGGTTGGCGCTTCAATCAGGGTTTTCCCCGGAGCCGCCTGCTGCATCTTGTAGAAGATGCCCTTGTCGGTAGCCACGATAAAGGTGTCGTTTGGCAAGGTTTGCGCTGCTTTAATGAGCTGGCTGGTTGAACCGACGGCATCGGCCATCTCAACCACACTGGCAGGCGACTCAGGGTGTACCAGCACGGCAGCATCAGGATATTGGAGCTTAAGCTCACGCAGTGCTTTGGCTTTGAATTCATCGTGAACGATACACTCGCCCTGCCACAGCAGCATCTCGGCGCCGGTTTGCTTGGCGATGTAGCTGCCAAGGTGCCTGTCCGGACCCCAGATGATTTTTTTGCCTTCGCTATCTAAGTGCTCAACGATTTCCAGGGCAATGCTGGAGGTGACCACCCAGTCTGCACGGGCTTTTACCGCAGCCGAGGTATTGGCATACACCACGACAGTGTGGTCTGGGTGGGCATCGCAAAACGCACTGAAGGTTTCAATGGGACAACCCACATCCAAAGAACAGGTGGCTTCAAGGGTTGGCATCAGCACGGTTTTTTCCGGGCTTAAGATTTTGGCGGTTTCACCCATAAACTTCACGCCGGCAACGATAAGCGTCTTGGCGGGGTGATCGCGGCCAAAACGGGCCATTTCCAGCGAATCGGAAACGCAGCCGCCGGTTTCTTCTGCCAGCGCCTGAATTTCAGGATCTGTGTAATAGTGCGCAACCAGCACCGCATCGCGTGCCTTCAAAAGCGCCTTGATCTTTTCTTTGTATTCAAGCTTCTGCGCATCCGATAGCGGAATAGGCTTGGCCGGAAACGGATACTGAATAGGTTCCAGAATGGGGGCTTGCTGACTCATGGTAATTCCAACATCACACAACTTGGGCGCATTATACGAAAACCCGACCAAAAGATTAAGGTGTTTTCGCCGGGGGCCTATCCTGGCAGTAACCCCGTTAAAAAAACAAAGGACGCCGTTGGCGTCCTTTGAAGAGGATTGAGCAATTATCAGCGCATGGCCAACAGCATGTCTTCCGGTTGCTCCAGATACTGCTTCCACAGGTTACAGAAACGGGCAATGGTGCCGCCATCAATAACCCGATGGTCGCCACTCCAGCTCACCTGCATTATCTTGCGGGCCTGCACGCTGCCATCTTCTGCAAAGCGTGGCAGTGTCTGCAACTTACCCAGCGCCACAATGGCCACCTCAGGCTTGTTGATGATAGGCGTCGCCACAGTGCCGCCCAGGGCGCCAATGTTGGAAATCGAAATGGTACCGCCTTTGAGGTCCGCAGGACTGACACGACCACTGCGGGCTGCGTCCGTCAGACGGGTGATCTCACGGGCCACATCCAGAATCGACTTACTCTGTACATCCTTCACGTTCGGCACCAGCAGGCCCACTTTGGAGTCTACAGCCATACCGATGTTGTGGCTGGCCTTGTAGGTCAGCTCGGTGCAATCGGCATTCACCTGACTGTTCACCACTGGGAACTCGGTGAGCGCCAGCGACAGCGACTTCATGAAGAACGGCATCATGGTCAGCTTGAGATCGTCACTGCTGTACTTGGCCTTCATGCGCTCGCGCAGGGCAACGAGTTCTGTCAGGTCAATTTCTTCGCAGTAGGTAAAGTGCGGGATGCTGGACACTGAGTCCATCATCTGACGCGCCATCGCCGCTTTGACGCCGCGAATAGGCTCTACTCTGTCACCTACTGCGCTCTGTACAGGGGCAGCTTGTGTTGCAGGCGCCTGCACTGCTGAAACTTGAGGAGCAGCTGGCGCGGCGCCGCCTTTCAGATATTGCTCGATGTCTTCCTTGTACACACGGCCGTGCTTACCGCTGCCGGGTACCTGCGACAAATCCACATCCAGGCTGCGGGCCATGCGGCGAACTGCGGGGCTTGCCAGGGCCTTGCCGTTACCATTCACTGGAGTTGCTGCACGCTCGGCCTGACTGGAGCTAACTGCAGGCGCTGCCACGGCAGGAGCTGTTGCGACCGGATGTTCGGCTTCAACTTCAATGGCATAAAGCGGCGCATGCACCTTGGCAAGCTGGCCCTTTCGATAATGCAGGGTAACGATTTTACCCGCCTTCAGGGCTGGAATTTGCACCAGTGCCTTATCGGTCATCACGTCGGCAATGGGCTGGTCTTCTTCAACCATATCGCCTTCGTTTACCAGCCACTCGACCAGCTCACACTCCACAATGCCTTCGCCGATATCGGGCAGCAGGAAATCTTCCACCTGCTTGCCTGCGCTCACGGCTACGGGAGCAGCAGGCGCGGCGGCAGGTGCAGCTTCAACGGTCGATTCAGCCAGAGCCGCTGGCGCATCGGCGCCCTCGCCTTCGATTTCAACGGCATACAAGGGAGCATGCACCTTGGCGATTTCTCCCTTGGCGTAATAGAGCTTGCTGACAACACCGGCAAAGGGCGCCGGAATTTGCACCAGGGCTTTATCGGTCATCACATCGCAAATGGGCTGATCTTCGGCAATCTGGTCGCCTTCTTTCACCAGCCATTCAACCAGCTCACATTCGACCACGCCTTCACCGATGTCCGGCAAAATAAAATCTTTAATCATACCGGGCTCCTAGAAGTTGACGCTGGCCTTGATGGCTTCAAAGGTCTTGAGCGCATCCGGCATGTATTCTTTTTCGTGGATAAGTGGATACGGTGTATCCAAACCACACACCCGGGCGATGGGCGACTCCAGATACAGGAAGCATTCTTCCTGAATAGTCGCCGCGATTTCGCCGGCAAAGCCACCGGTGAGCGGCGCTTCGTGGTTAATCAGCAGACGGCCGGTCTTCTTCACCGACTCGGCCACTGTGTCCACATCCCATGGTGACAGGGTGCGAAGGTCGATGATTTCACATGAAATGCCTTCTTTCTCGGCCATTTCAGCGGCTTTTTCGACAATTTCCATCTGCGCGCCCCAGGCGAGCAGTGTGATGTCTTTCCCTTCTTTGACCAGTTCGGCCTTACCCAGCGGCAGCTCATAATCGCCTTCAGGCACTTCGCCTACACTGGCGCGGTACAAACGCTTGGGCTCAAAAAACACCACTGGGTTTTTGTCGCGGATAGACGCCAGCAGCAAGCCCTTGGCCTGATGGGCGTTTCGGGGCACAACCACCTTCAGACCCGGAGTTTGGGTAAAATACGCCTCTGGCGACTGAGAGTGATAGTGACCACCGGCAATACCGCCGCCATAGGGGGTGCGATACACCAGGCCACCCACGTTGAACTCGTTACCTGAGCGGTAACGGAACTTGGCGCTTTCGTTCACTATCTGGTCAAACGCCGGGAAGATGTAGTCGGCGAACTGGATTTCGGCCACGGCAGTGGTGCCGTTGGACGCCAGACCGTTGGCAAAACCGGCTATGCCCTGCTCTGTCAGCGGCGTGTTAAAACAGCGCGCCTTGCCAAAGGCTTCCTGCAGGCCTGAGGTGGCACGAAACACGCCACCAAAGTGGCCCACGTCTTCACCAAACACCAGCATGCTTGGGTCTTGTTCCATCGCAATGCGCAGGGCACTGTTGATGGCTTGCAACATATTCATTTCAGCCACGGCTTAGAGTCTCCCTGCGGTTTTTGGATAAGCTTGCGGATACTTCTTCACGTGAGCCTTCAGTGACTCCAACTGCTTTTTCAGCAGTGGCGTTGGCTCATCGTAAACATCCTCAATGATCTCATCGATGCGGGGCGCCGGGATCTTCTCGGCCACTTTCACAGCGGCCAAGACTTCTTCGCGATAGCGCTCGTACATGGCTTCGTCATCGGCTTCGGCAAGCCAGCCTTTGTTGATAAGCCACAGCTTGAAGCGTTTAACCGGGTCGTGTTCACGCCACTTGGCTTCTTCTTCCTTGGAGCGATAACCTGAAGGGTCATCCGAGGTTGAGTGAGCGCCAAGGCGGTAAGTCATGGCTTCAATCAACACAGGCGCATTGTGCTCAAGTGCATAGGCGCGGGCCTGCTGGGTGGCAGCCAGTACCGCCAGCATGTCGTTGCCGTCTACGCGGATGGTGTGCATGCCGTAGCCCACGCCACGGCTGGCAATACCATTACCGGCAAACTGCTCCTCTGTAGGCGTGGAAATGGCATAGCCGTTGTTGCGGCAGAAGAAAATCACCGGAGACTTGAGCACTGCAGCCATGTTCATGCCTGCGTGGAAATCGCCTTCAGACGCAGCGCCTTCACCAAAGTAACAAATGGCCACATTGCGCTCGCCTTTCATCTTCAGGCTGTAACCCACACCTGTGGCCTGAGGGATTTGAGTACCCAGTGGTGATGAAATGGTTTGATAATGCAGCGCTGCCGTGCCGTAGTGAATGGGCATCTGGCGGCCTTTACCGAGATCTTTTTCGTTACTGAACATCTGGTTCATAAACTGCTCGGTGGTAAAACCGCGATAGCGCAGGGCGGCGTGCTCACGGTACTGAGCCAGGATAACGTCTTTGTCATCCAGGGCCGCGGCGCTGCCAAGAATGGCCGCTTCCTCACCGGTACAGGTCATATAAAAACTGATGCGGCCCTGGCGCTGTGCGCCCAACATGCGCTCGTCCAGTACGCGGGTAAACACACAGGCGTCATAGATGCGCTTGGCAAGGGCTTCGTCGATTTGAGGGAGAACGGCTTCCTCGTAGGGAGTACCGTCCGCCTGAAGGATCTTGAGAATGGGGATGTGCAGCGACTCCCTGTCGAGGAAGGAGACCTTGTGCACTGTCTCTTGGTTTGTTGATGCGTTGCTCATATTCTGCTCTTGTTATCATTGAGGCCCACCCACGGCAGGCCTGTATGTAAAACGCGGGATGAACATTACGTTAACGTAAACTACCTGACAATCATTACACTATGACGGCGGGCAAGTTTCCCCCGTTTGCATGTATTAATTGCTTTACAGCTTTATTCCACGTGTGGATTTGCCGCGGGCACCAGCATAATAACGGTTCGCTGGCCAACGGGCACCTTGGCATTGGGGAACACCACTGCCTCGGTTTCCTGTTCAACCAAAATATCCTTTCCACCCTGACGTGCAATCACGTGGCCACGGGGGAATGCGGTAAAGTTCTCCACATCAGTGCTGAAGGTAAATTCAAAGTCCTCGGCTTCCTTGTTAATGACACGGCACACCTGGTACAGATTCACCTGGGTTTCATCGAAAGGCGCAAGTTCCAGTGGCTCGCCGCAAATAAGACGCTTGAACATCTCACGGGTACTGGCGAACTTACTCATGTCGTTCTGGCCCATTGGGTAGACCTTACCCAGCTCAATGGTGAAGGCGTCGGCGCGAAAGAGTTCAGACGAGAAATAACTGAAGGTCGTGGTGGGTTCGTGGTGAAAGAGCACTGTGTCTACGCCACTCGCCGCCAGGAACATGATTTGTTCGCCGCTGAAGGCTCGTCCGGGGCGGTAAGGATAAATGGCGAACTTCTCATGTCTGGAGCCGCGAATCGCGGTGTGCAGATCGTAATGAATGCGCTGCCTGCCCTCACCTTTTGCCGCGCCCTCTTGAAAGAAGCGGGTGACATAAGCTTCAAGCTTTTTGGCGCGTATCCGCTCGGGGTTACTGAGCCCCGGACCACGGCTGTGTTCTCCACTGAAAAGGCGGTTCATGTTTTCATCTACGATACGGGTGCCATTGTTGATGGCTGCGGGATTGCCAATCAGGAACAATACCCGCTCTTTAACCTGCAATCGCCCTTCCAGCAGATCCTGAATAAGGCCGTTACAGAGTTCAATGGGCGCAGTCTCGTTACCGTGCACACCGCTTGAAAGCACTATATCTTTTTGACTCTTGCCATCGGCAGGCTCAAATACCAGCGCGCCTGTATCCCAGAGGCTGACGAGAGTATGTTGATGGATAAGCACGGGGGCGATGGGATCAAGATGGTCGGGATTGGACAGGGTAAGATGCAAAAAGTCTTTGCAGCCTTGCAGTAGGTTAAGCACTTGGGTCTCCTTTCTCTGAGGCTTTCTTTCGTTGGGCTATTGCGATGAACTGCCTGTGGGCCTGAGCCACGCTTTTGGCAGGCATTCCTTTAGCCTCGCAGCGTTTGTGCCAATACTATCACAGCTATTTAAGCTCTATCTCAACCATTTACTTGCAGGTACGCCGATTAAATGTACAAAGGTTCAAAGCGTGCTTGCTTTTGTGGCAAAGTTTTATCAAAATTTAGCCGTCCAGACATCCATTGAGGTTTCCATGTCACAATCCAGTTCATCATTTGCCACCTTCGGTGCCGGCTGTTTTTGGGGTGTAGAGTATTTTTTCAGGCAAATCCCGGGGGTTATCAACGCCACTTGTGGTTACATGGGCGGCAACGACAAGTATTCCCGCTATGAAGATGTCAAGAAAGGCATCACAGGCCATGCCGAAGTAGTCCAGGTAGAATTTGATCCAAGCCAGGTCAGCTTCGACGATTTATTGCAGGTGTTTTGGAAAAATCATAACCCCACCAGTCTCAATCAGCAGGGCGGCGACATTGGTACCCAGTACCGCAGCACCATCTTTTTTCACGACAAAACCCAAAAAGAACAGGCTGAAGCCTCCAAGCTTGCCCTCGCCCGCTCTGGCCGCTGGGGCGCGCGCCACATAGTCACCGAGATAGTCCCGCTGCAAACCTTCCATGTGGCCGAGGAATATCACCAGAACTATCTGGATAAAAACAACCTGCCAAGTTGCCATATCGAGTATTGATACAGCAAACGACAGTATGCTTATCCAACAAAAAACGCGCCCAGTGGCGCGTTTTTTAATATGGCTTAGCAGTGGTCTTTTACTATTTGATGGCCTTGAGTGCCGTTCCCAGCAAATTCTGGGCGTCGCTAATCAGCTCGGCAAGATGTGACTCACTGACAAAGCTTTCGGCATAGAGCTTAAAGAGTGGCTCTGTGCCCGATGGCCGCGCGGCAAACCAGCCTTTATCGGTGCACACCTTGATGCCACCTATGGCGGCACCATTGCCCGGAGCCTTGGTGAGCACGGCGGTAATGGCATCGCCTGCGACAGAGCTGGCGCCAAGGGTTTCCGCATTGAGAGCCCCAAACTTGGCTTTCATTTTGGGGTTCAGAGGGCTGTCGATGCGCTTATAAAAGCAGCGGCCATGTTCGGCGACCAGCTCTTCGTAGCGCTCTGCCGGCGTTTGACCTGTGACTGCCAGGATTTCCGCCGCCAGCAAGGCCAGAATGAAGCCGTCTTTATCGGTACACCAGGTGCTGCCATCCATTTTCAGGAACGCCGCACCGGCACTCTCTTCGCCGCCAAAGCACACGCTGCCATCGGCGAGCCCGTCCACAAACCACTTAAAGCCCACAGGCACTTCCATCAGGGGGACATGATGGGCGGCGCACACCTTATCGATAAGTGAGCTCGACACCAACGTCTTGCCCACTGATAAGGTTTTGGCCCACTGGGGCCTGTGGCCCAGCAGGTAATCGATGGCCACCGCCAGGTAGTGGTTCGGGTCCATCAGACCACTGCCCGGGCAGACAATGCCGTGGCGGTCATAATCCGGGTCGTTACCCACACAGATATCAAACTTATCTTTATGCACCAAAAGCCCGGCCATGGCATAGGGCGACGAGCAGTCCATACGGATTTTGCCGTCCTTATCCAGCGGCATAAAACCAAAGGTGGGATCAATTGCCTGATTGACTACCGTGATATCGAGGCCATAGTGCCTGGCGATAGGTTGCCAGTAATGAATACCACTGCCACCGAGTGGGTCAACGCCAATACGCACACCGGACTTGGCAATGGCCGCCATATCAATCACCTCAGCGAGGCTCTCGACATAAGGTGAAACCAAATCGACGTGTTTAAGCAGCGACAGCCCGGCAGCGATGCCGTAATTCACCCGTCGCACACCATCCAAACCATGTGCCAGGTAATAATTGGCACGGGATTCAATCCAGGAGGTGATTTCCCCTTCCGCCGGACCGCCGTGGGGCGGGTTGTACTTGATGCCGCCATCCTGGGGGGGATTGTGTGAGGGTGTGATGATGATGCCGTCACTGAGCACTGCGTCCTCACCCGTTTGCTGGCGATTGGCGGCCACAATCGCCTGACTCACCACAGGTGTTGGGGTGTAGCCATCATCGCGCTGGGCCAGAATCTGTACCTTATTGGCAATCAGCACTTCGATCACAGACAGATAAGCTGCTTGCGACAGCGCATGGGTGTCCATGCCAAGGTACAGGGGGCCAGTAATGCCGGCCTGTGTACGCCAGTCGACCACCGCCTGGGCAATGGCAAGAATATGCTGCTCATTAAAACTTCTGTGAAAAGCGCATCCCCGATGGCCGGATGTCCCGAAACTCACCTTTTGCGCCGGGTCGTTGGCATCTGGCAGGAGTCGATAATAGTGGCTCATGAGTTTGGGGATATTAACCAAATCCCCTTGCTGTGCTTGCGTGCCTGCGCGGTCATGGATGGCCAAGGCTGAATTCCTTATCTTGGATGGTTAATGGTGTCGGTTCAGGCGAGCGCCAGCTCACCCAGGGATTTGGCGCGAACCGGATCGCAACCCAGCTGCACCAGCGCTTCTTCAAGTATGGTGCGCTTTTTAGCGGTATTGTTGTTGGTGGTTACCCAAAAACCGCTGCAGCCAATCTCCTTGGGATTGGCCGATTGGCTCGCCTTGAGCAGAGCCTCTTTGGAGGTTGCAAAATAGAGGCGATCGCGGCCCTGAATTTGCAGCACCTGCTCAAAACGCGAAGGCGCGGCCTGGTGCAGACATTCGAGCGCGTACAGAAAACGGCCCACGGCCCCTTTCTGGGCAGACAAACCTGCTTCACTGAGCAAGTCTGAAAAATCAATCTCGGTCTGGGCGACGACTTCCAGCTCAGGCTCAACTTCACGCTCCGGCACTGGCTCCTGCTCCATTCCTGGCTCACTGATATCGACAGGTGCCACCTCTGAGACTTCGGCGACAGAGAGTCCAAGCAAACGCCGCAGAATATCCGACGCACTCTCACCGATGCGTTCCGTCTTGCCGGCTATGTAGCGATAGAGCTCTTCGTCCACTTCGATATATTTCATCACCAATGCTTTCCTTTTGTCTTATCAGGCATGCAATACATGCCGCTTCGCCGAAGAAAGCCCAGTGTAAGCCAGTCCAACAGATTGATAAAGCGCTCCAAAATGAAAACTCTGACCAAGATGATGATTACAAAGCCAAGCGTCGAACAAGCGCACATTTTTTAAGCGCACACAGTCCATCCTGACCGCTTTTCTTGCCTGCGCTCCGGCTTGGGGGCAAAATTGCCGCCTTTAAGTGTTAATCCCAATTAACGGGCAGGATTTACATGTCAACGCAGCTTAACTATCAGACCCACGGCGTCGGCGAAGATGTCATTCTGGTCCACGGCCTTTTTGGTGATCTGGATAATCTCAAGGCCCTGGCACAAACCCTCGAGAGTGATTATCGCGTGACCCGCGTCGATGTGCCCAATCACGGCCAAAGCCCTCACTGGGATAAGATGGACTACCCAAGCCTTGCTGCAAGCCTGGTCGCATTGCTGGATGAATTGGGCACCACGAAAGCGCATCTCATTGGCCATTCCATGGGGGGCAAAATCGTGCTGGCCACGGCGCTCCTGCACCCTGAGCGCGTCAGCTCGGTCGTGGCCGCCGACATAGCTCCGGTACCTTATGCACCGCGCCATCAAAGGGTGTTTGCGGCGCTCACCTCCCTGCCGCTGGATGGCAGCATAGACAGGAAAGATGCCTTGAATCACCTGCTAGCCAGAGGGGTGGATGAAGCCACATCTCAGTTTTTGCTGAAAAGCTTTCGCCGGGCGGAAACAGGCTTCAGCTGGCGAATGAACCTGAACGGCCTGATAGCCTCTTATGACGAGATTATCGGCTGGCCCTTCAATCACCGGCATTACAGCGGCCCCACCCTCTTTATCCGCGGCGATGAGTCCGACTATGTGACTGCGTCACACAAAGACGCCATCCTCTCCCAGTTTCCCAAGGTGCAGCTTAAGTCCATCGGCGGTGCAGGCCACTGGCTGCATGCACAAAAGCCCGGCATCTTTAATAGACTGGTGAAAAATTTTCTGGACAGCCAACACCCTGAGTTACACGGGTAAAGGCTATAGCAGACGCTAATATGATGTGATATATTCGCGCCTCTTTTTCAAGGCCGGGTTTACCCCCTACGCCAAGCAACGCCGGAGTCAGCGCTGATGTTAGCCGAGTATATGCAGCAGATAGAAACACTGGGATTAAACCTGTTTTTCGCTGCCATATTCTTCTTCATTGGCATGGCGATCCATGACGTGCTTAAACAGGGCAATGTGCCCAAGTTTGGCCGCTATATCGTTTGGTTGGTGCTGTTTTTAGGGTGTGCGGGCTTTGTCGCCAAGGGCATTATTCAAATGACCTGGGAAGGTGCCGGTATAGGCTAATGAGAAAATGGCAAAAGAAGCAGCAGACAGAACAACAATCGATCTCTTTGCCGATGAAAAGCGCCGTGGACGCCCCAGAAGCAATCCCCTTCCCCGGGAAACGCAACTGAGGGTGAATAAGCGAAACCAGATCCAACGGGACAAGGCAAAGGGTCTCAAGCGAATAGAGTTAAAGGTGTCACAAGATTTGTACGACGCCTTGAACGAAAAGGCGCTGGCCAGTAACATCAGCCGCAGCCAATTAATCGAATGCATACTTAAGCAATCGTTTGACGAGTGAATCAAACTTTTGCAGATGCCGCGCAAACGCAACTGATATTTAAAGGAAAGACAATGGCTACTGTAGGTCTTTTTTTCGGCAGTGACACAGGCAACACCGAAGCTGTCGCCAAGATGATCCAGAAAAAACTGGGTAAGCAGATGGTGGATGTGAAAGACATCGCCAAGAGCACCAAGGAGCAGATCGCCGAATTTGACCTGCTGCTGTTCGGGATCCCAACCTGGTACTACGGTGAAGCGCAGTGCGACTGGGATGACTTTTTCCCGGAGCTCGAGCAAATCGACTTTACCGACAAGCTGGTAGCCATTTTCGGTTGCGGCGATCAGGAAGATTATGCCGAGTACTTCCTCGATGCCATGGGCATGGTACGCGACATCGTCGAAACCCGTGGTGGTATCATAGTCGGTCACTGGCCTACTGCCGGTTATAACTTCGAAGCCTCCAAAGCGCTGGTGGATGACGATCACTTCGTGGGTCTGGGTATTGACGAAGACCGTCAGCCAGAACTGACCGAAGAACGTGTTGATCAGTGGGTCAAGCAGATTTATGAAGAGATGTGTCTGGCTGAGTTGGCCGACTGATTTCTGTAAGTTTGCAAAAGGCGGCGTTTACGCCGCTTTTTCGTTTCAGTGCTAACCCACTTCAGGTGTCATGCCCCTATGACCAATCCACATTCCAACCACTGGGACATCTTTTGTGCCGTCGTAGATAATTACGGCGATATCGGCGTTACCTGGCGCCTGTCAAAACAACTGGCGTTGGAATATCAGCTGCCCATCGTGCTTTGGGTGGATGACCTCAAAAGCTTTGCCCACATATTGCCAGCGCTTGACCCAGCGCTTGGCTCGCAAACCCTTGAAGGCGTCACTATTAATCAGTGGAATACGCCCCTGGACCTCGATTACACGCCCGGCGCCGTGCTGATCGAAGCCTTTGCCTGTGAATTGCCTGAGTCGGTAAAAGCCACCGCCAAAGCCTCCTCCGAGCCACCGCTTTGGATCAATCTTGAATATCTGAGCGCCGAAGACTGGGTCGATGGCTGCCATGGCCTGCCCTCATTTCAGGGCGGCGGCATCAACAAATACTTTTATATGCCCGGTTTTTCAGCCGCCAGCGGCGGCCTGATTTGCGAAAAGTCACTCTTTGATGAAAGGGATGCCTGGCAGGCAGACAGTGCCAACAAGCTCAATCTTTTTAAAAGCCTGGGGCTGAGTGGCATTGAAGACGACGACAAGGTCATCAGTCTTTTCAGCTATGAGACACTGGCTCTTGGTGGACTTTGCGATCTCTGGTCACAGTCATCCACTCCGGTGCACCTGCTGGTGCCAAAGGGCCGCAGCCTCAGCAGTTTGGCATCGTATCTGCCAAAGGCGCCGGCCGATGTCGAACCTGGCGAGCAGTTCTGTCACGGGGCGCTTAGCATCCACATACTGCCGATGACTGACCAGGCCGGCTACGATCGCCTGCTTTGGAGCGCCGATTTTAATATTGTGCGCGGAGAAGACTCCTTTCTAAGGGCACAATGGGCCTCTCGCCCCTTTATTTGGCACATTTACCAGCAGGAAGAAGACTACCACCTGGTAAAATTAGAAGCTTTTATGCGCCTTTACTGCGATAATCTGGCCCCTGAGATTGCAGATTGCTGGAAAAACTTGAACCTTGCGTTCAATCAGCAACAGGCGGATGCCGTGCAGCAGCACTGGCAAAATATCGAATCTTTCGCTTCGCCCTTGTTGGCACACGCCAAACAATGGCCAATCGATGCACTTAAGACGACAGATCTGGCAACCAGGCTAGTGCAATTCGTCAAAAAATCGTTAAGATAGCGCCTTAAAGTTAAACGTCCAAGATATAGGAAATTTAGTAATGAAAACTGCTCATGAAATCCGTCCCGGTAACGTGATCATGTTTAACGACAGCCCATGGGTTGTTCAGAAGACTGAAACCACCCGTTCAGGCCGTAACGCTGCCATCGTTAAGATGAAGCTGAAAAACCTGCTGATCGACTCTTCTACCGAGACCACCTTCAAGGGTGAAGACAAGATGGACGTTATCGTTCTGGAGCGTCTGGATTGCACCTACTCTTACTTCGCTGATCCAATGTACGTATTCATGGATGCCGAGTACAACCAGTACGACGTTGAAGCCGAAAACGTAGGCGACGCTGCCAAGTACATCGTTGATGGTATGGAAGAAACCTGTCAGGTAACCTTCTACGAAGGCAAGGCCATTTCTGTTGAAATGCCAACCACCATCATCCGTGAAGTTGGCTACACCGAGCCAGCTGCCCGTGGTGACACCTCCGGTAAAGTAATGAAGCCAGCCAAACTGGTTGGCAGCGACATAGAGCTGATGGTTGCCGACTTCGTTAAAGAAGGCGACAAAATCGAAATCGACACCCGTACCGGTGAATTCAAGAAGCGCGTAAACTAATCGCCCTTCATTGAGTCAAAAGCCAGCCCCGAGCTGGCTTTTTTGTTGTCTGAAATCCAGGTTTCAGGCCTGCCTCCAGTGCTGTACTTGCCGCTGAAGGCGCAAGATGCGTTACCACGCTTCCACGCCATTGCTGGTGATGTATAAGCCGCATCTATTACTTTCTCAACCTGCTCTAACCCGCAGACTCATGAAGTGGTTATGCAAGTAAATGAGTGCAGGAAACGTCCCCTTGGAGAGCCCCATCATGCACGCACCCGGCAAACGGCGTGCATGCTATGGCAAATCCCGTAAACAGGCATAAAAAAACACCCGGCAAGCCGGGTGTTTTTATTGTTGTCGCAGCACCAATTACGCCAGCAGGATAAAGCCCACAAAGGCAAAGGCGGCGGCAATCAGCGCATAAGGCAACTGAGTCACGGCATGGCTAACCAGATTACAGCCAGAGCCCTGCGCAGCAAGCACTGTCGAATCTGAGTAGAAACACGCCTGGCTGCCGAAAGATGAAGCTGACAAGAGCGCACCAATCACCAGAGCGGTATCGGCGCCAACGGCATTGGCGAGTGGCATCACAATCGGGATGGTCACCGCAAAGATGCCCCAGCTGGAGCCGGTAGCAAACGCCAGCACAGCCATCGCCAGGAACACAATCGCGGGCAGCATTTTGGCCGTCATGTAGGGGCTCAAGGTGTCAATCACATACTGTGGCAGCAGCAGCTGATCGCACACATCTTTAAAGATAAAGGCAGCGACCACTGTACCAATGGCTGGCAACATGCTCTTAAAGCCGTCAATCATCTGATCCATCATCTCAGACATTGGCATCAGCTTTTGCACGGCGTAGTAAGGCAGAGTCACAGCCAGTGTTGCCAGCAGGCCTTTCCAGACGTCGATATCAAAGTAGACGGTAAAGGCCACCAGAAGCGCCAGAGGCACCAAAAAGTTGTGCAGTTTACCGTGCTTGTCGGCGTGCTCAAACTCATCTTCTATGGCTTTTACGGCATACTCGTCAGAGGTATGCACCTCTTCCCAATCTACCTGTGCTTTGGCAGGCTCGCCCTGGGCAGCGGCAAGTTCAGCCTTCTTCATCGGGCCAATGGCCGGCACTACACCAACCACCACCAAAAGCACCATAATCACGGCAAGCCAGGCATACAGCATGTAGGGAATGGCCGACATATAGACGCTGATGGCTTCTCCGTCAGCGGCAACACCGTTGTCTACCAACAGGCCACCGAAGAACACAGCCCAGGTTGACAGCGGTACCAACACACACACGGGGGCGGCGGTGGAGTCCACAACGTAAGCCAGCATCTCACGGGAGACTTTAAACTTGTCGGTCACACGCTTCATGGTTTCACCCACGGTCAGCGCATTAAGGTAATCGTCAATAAAGATCACCAGACCCAGCACAAAGGTCATAAACAGCGAGGATTTCCGGCCTTTGGCGAGCAAAATCGCTTTGCGACCAAATGCAAGCGCGCCACCGGTGCGCACCAGCAGCGCAATCAGGGCACCAAAGCTGCCACACACCAGGATAAGCCAGCCGATGGTTTCATCCTGCATCACCTTCAAAGACGCATCGGCAAAGTTACCGAGCACAGATGATGGGTCCAGCAGGAGCAAACCGGCAATGGCGCCGATGATCAGAGCAAGGATGGGTCGACGCAACCAAATGGCCAGCGCCAGCACCACAAAGGGTGGGATCAGACTTATCGCTGTCGGCTCAGACATGCAAACAGGTCCTCTATCAGGGCCCAACGAGGGCAAAAGTTTCTGGGTGCCGGCACCCGAAGGACCTCATTCTCTCCAGGGCACCGAAATTTCTGCTTTATTATGGGCATACCGCCAGTCGGTCAGGTTACAGCTGCCGCTATTGTTCGTGCCGGGTAAAAACATCGGGCAGAAAAATAATGTGCATCGTCTGACCAGTCAACCAGAAATTCCATTCAAAGCGCTCTTTTTTTGACCATGCACAACAAGCTGGATTTTAATCATTAATTAACAATAACTTAAACAAACTCTTCTCTACCTGAATTCGGTGCTATTTATCGAATAGACATGCGTTATTTTTGCAGGCTTTTTTAGCTTTCACCGCGAAATCCCCTATCCACATTCTGTTAGCTGGCAAACAGACAGGTGCTGGCAGTGTCTGCGCTGTAATGGCCGAAGTCAGGCACCCCACACTCAAAAAATGACGGTATTTGGTTTTAAATACTTTTACAGTGGATTGATGGATAGTTATTTCAGTGTTTATTACTGAATTTATTTTATATTTTTGAAGTTTATTCTCTTTTATGTTGCCTTTAACTTGGTTATTGTGAGCCTCTGGCAAGCACGCCATATTTTCCCAGCAGATCACGGTCCAGAGGTACAGGATGCGTCCTATCATTAAGTCCAATAAATTAGACACCGTTTGCTACGACATTCGTGGCCCGGTGCACAAGGAGGCGCGTCGTCTGGAAGACGAAGGCCACAGGATCCTCAAACTGAATATTGGAAACCCGGCCCCTTTCGGTTTCGAAGCGCCGGAAGAAATCGTCCGTGATGTCATTTTGAATCTCCCCAGTGCCCAGGGCTATTGCGAGTCCAAAGGCCTGTTTTCTGCCCGTAAAGCCATAGTGCAACACTATCAGTCCCAGGGGATTTTCGGGGTCGATATTGAAGACGTGTACATAGGCAATGGTGTTTCAGAACTGATAGTGATGGCCTTGCAGGGCCTGCTGAACACCGACGATGAGGTGCTTATCCCCTCACCCGACTACCCGCTTTGGACCGCTGCCGCCAATCTTTCCGGCGGCAACGCTGTGCATTACCGCTGCGATGAAGAGTCAGATTGGTTTCCGGATCTTGACGACATCAAGGCAAAAATCAGCCCACGCACCCGCGCGATAGTGATAATCAACCCCAACAACCCAACAGGTGCGGTGTACAGCCGAGAGCTGTTGCTGGAGATTGTAGCGCTTTGCCGCGAACACTCACTCATTCTGTTTGCCGATGAGATTTACGATAAAATCCTCTACGATGACGCCGTGCATATCCCTGCTGCCAGCCTGTCGGATGACATTCTTACCGTGACCTTCAATGGTCTGTCCAAAGCCTATCGTGCAGCTGGCTTCCGTGTCGGTTGGATGATGCTGTCCGGCAATCTCAAGGCCGCAAAAAGTTACATCGAGGGTCTGGACATGCTGGCCTCCATGCGACTGTGTGCCAACGTGCCCAATCAACATGCGGTTCAGACTGCGCTTGGCGGTTACCAGAGTATTAACGAGCTTATTCTGCCCACTGGCCGTTTAAGCGTGCAGCGCGATACCTGCTTTGAGTACCTGAACGCCATCCCCGGAGTCACCTGTAAAAAGCCCAAGGGCGCCCTGTATGCCTTCCCCAAATTGGATCCCAAGCGCTTTAATCTGCGTGACGATGAACGATTGGTGCTGGATTTGTTAAAGGAGAAGAAAATTCTGCTCGTTCAGGGCAGCGCCTTTAACTGGCCGGAGCCGGATCACCTGCGGGTGGTCTTTTTGCCCCATAAGGAAGATTTGGAAAAGGCGCTGGGCGCCTTCGGTGAGTTTTTGGAACACTACCGGCAGTAAAACTGCGCCCCAGGCTCAAACTCACTTCACGCCGACGACTCTGTCGGCGTGCTTGTTTTCACTGGATGGTTGTTCTTGTGACATTCACCATTAAGTTGCTGTAAAGTGTGGCTATCCCAGCTCATTTCGCGTACATGAAACGCCATATTTCGCATCACGGGGAGTTTATCATGAGCCATCTTTTCGCCCATCTCGCGCGCCTCAAGCTTATTCAGCGCTGGCCGCTGATGTTTAACGTCCGCTCCGAGAATGTGCAGGAACATTCACTGCAAGTGGCCATGGTAGCCCATGGTCTGGCCGTCATAGCCAATCGCCAGTTTGGTATGCAGCTGGATGCCTGTAAGGCCGCCACACTCGCTATTTTTCACGATGCCTCTGAAGTGCTCACAGGCGACTTGCCCACACCGGTAAAGTACTTCAACAAAGACATCGAGTTTGAATACAAAAAAATCGAGGCGATAGCCGAGGAAAGGTTGCTCGAGATGGTGCCAGAGGAGTTTAAAGAGGACTATCGCCCCTTACTGATTGCCGATGACGCCGACCAGGAGATAAAGCAGCTGGTCAAATCGGCAGACACCCTGTGCGCCTATCTTAAGTGTCTTGAAGAGCTCAAGGCCGGTAACCGCGAATTCAACACCGCCCGCAGCCGCCTGGAAGCCATGCTCGACGCGAACCCCAACCCGGCTGTTAAGTATTTTCTGGATTGTTATGTGCCCAGCTTTAAACTGGATCTGGACGAGATAAACCGCATGCTCTGAGGAGCCAAGATGCAAAATCCATGGCATGAACGCCGCCACGGCGAAGACAAACACAGACGCAATGACCACCGCAGTCCGTTTCAACGTGACCGCGCCCGGGTACTGCACAGTGCCGCCTTCAGGCGATTGCAGGCGAAAACCCAGGTGCTTGGCGTGGGGATGAATGACTTTTACCGCACCCGCCTCACCCACTCCCTGGAAGTATCACAGATCGGCACAGGCATTGCGGCCCAGCTTAAGCGTAAACATCCCGATAAAGAGTCACTGATTGACTCCATGAGCCTGATTGAATCCCTGTGTCTGGCCCACGATATCGGCCACCCGCCCTTTGGACATGGCGGCGAAGTGGCGCTCAATTACATGATGCGCGACCATGGCGGTTTTGAAGGCAACGGCCAGACATTTCGTATACTCACCAAGCTGGAGCCCTATACCCCCGGCTTTGGTATGAACCTTTGCAGGCGCACCCTGCTTGGCATTCTTAAGTACCCCCAGCTTGCTACGCTGCTTAAATCCGGCGCTCCCCATGTGGAAGTCGCTCACTACCGTCAGCTTCGCCCCTCTGACTGGCCACCGGTGAAAGCGGTTTTCACTGAAGACGCCGATATGCTCGATTGGGTGCTTGCTCCGCTTTCTGCGGCGGACAGGGACACATTCTGCCAATTTACACCGGCAGAAGGACGACGCCACGGCCGGACGCTTTTCAAATCACTGGATGCCACCATCATGGAGCTCGCCGATGACATCGCCTATGCGGTGCATGACCTCGAAGATGCCATAGTGATGGGCATTGTCAGCCGTGAACAATGGCTGGACGTTGTGGCGCCGCTGCTCAGAGAAAGCGGCGACAGTTGGATACAGACTGAACTTGGCACCATAGATACTCACCTTTTTGCTGCTGAGCACCATCTTCGCAAAGACGCCATCGGCACCCTGGTCAATGGCTTTGTCACGGCTATCGCCATGGTGGAAGACGCGCGTTTTGATGAGCCCCTTCTTCGCCACAACGCCGTGCTGGAAGAAGAGTTCGCCCAGGCACTCAACGCACTCAAGCGATTTGTGTGGCGCTATGTGGTGAGAAAGCCCGAAGTGCAGATGCTTGAGTACAAGGGGCAACAGATGGTGATGCAGCTGTTTGAAGCCTTTGCCTCCGATCCCGAAAGGCTGCTGCCCCTGAATACCCAGGGACGCTGGCGCGAGGCCGCCGACAGTGGTGAAAACGCCATGCGGGTCATTGCCGATTATATTTCCGGCATGACGGATGAATTCGCAATTCGTATGCACCATCAGCTATTCAGTCCCCGCCTGGGTGGCCTGAGCGATCTGGGTCAGGACTTTTAGTCGCCCAGTAAAAAGCCCCGCATTGCGGGGCTTTTTGATGATCGGGTTGGAAATTACCCCAAAAGATTGGGAAACAGCCCCTTAAAACCTGCCGCCATGACCTCAATGCCGATAGACAGCATCAAGAGGCCCATCAAACGGGTGATCACGTTAATTCCGGTTTTACCCAACACGCGGTAGATGGCCGACGCCATGCGAAACAGCCCAAAACTTAGGGCACCAAAAATCAATACCGTGATAAACATGCCCACCAGATCAATGAGAGTGTTGTGTTCTGCTGCAAACACAATCACCGAGCTGATGGCGCCAGGGCCAGCCATCAAGGGCAGCGCCAATGGCACCACGGCCACCGATTCCATCGCAGACGACTCTCGGTCTTCTTCCTGGTTGCGTTTCACCTCACCCAATTTACCCTGCAGCATCGACAGCGCGATGATCGCAATCAGGGTGCCGCCGGCAATACGAAAAGCCGACAGGGAAATAGAGAACATATTGAGGATATGCTGACCGGCCACTATGGTGACCAGCAAAATTATCACAACCGCCAGGTTGGCGACCTTCCCCGTGTGGTTGCGCTCGGCTTCGGTCTGATGGCTTGTGAGGCTCACAAACACAGGCAGCAGGCCGATGGGATTGATGATGGCCACCAATCCAAGAAAAAATTTAATATAAACCGTTACGTCCACCCAAGGTTCTCCGAGGCCGGCAAGGCCAAAAGCTGATAGTTAGCACCAGATTGAAGCAGTTGATTACTCTACCCTAACCCGGAAAACCCGAAAAATGAGATTTTCTGCGGTTTGTCACAAGTTCGGATAAAAAGCCCTTATGAGAAGCGCTTAATTTCATTTCGTGCAAATTGTCATCAAAGTGTAGCTCGTTCTGTTGTTTTATTTCAGATGCACCCAGCTTTGCGTCATGGATCACGGTCAACATACCTAAATAGGTGTAATTTTTCAGTCACAAACAAGAGTCTTTAGCTAAATTCAATTTTGCTAAATATTCTTAGACGGGAACTTCATCATGACAGTCACCAACACTCAGGAACTCAACGCACTGGTTGAGCGTGTATCCAAGGCTCAGGCCCAGTTTGCCTCTTACAGTCAGGAGCAAGTGGATAAAATCTTCCGCGCCGCCGCCCTCGCCGCCGCTGACGCACGCATACGTCTTGCCAAAATGGCCGCCGAAGAGACCCGCATGGGCGTTATTGAAGACAAGGTCATTAAAAACCATTTCGCCTCCGAGTACATCTACAACAAGTACAAAGACGAAAAGACCTGCGGCATTCTGGCCGAAGACGCCACCTTCGGCACCATCACCATCGCCGAGCCCGTTGGGATCATCTGCGGCATTGTGCCCACCACCAACCCGACCTCCACCGCCATCTTCAAGGCGTTGATAAGCTTAAAAACCCGTAACGGCATCATCTTCTCGCCTCACCCAAGGGCCAAGGTTTCCACCACCACCGCCGCCCGTATCGTTCTGGATGCGGCCATCGCAGCGGGTGCCCCCAAAGACATTATCGGCTGGATTGATGAGCCTTCAGTGGCACTGTCCAACCAGCTGATGACCCACGAGAAGATAAACCTTATTCTCGCCACCGGCGGCCCTGGCATGGTGAAAGCCGCGTACTCTTCGGGCAAACCAGCCATCGGCGTGGGCGCAGGCAACACCCCCATCGTGATTGACGAAACCGCCGACATCAAACGTGCCGTGAGTTCCATTTTGATGTCAAAGACCTTCGATAACGGCGTGGTGTGTGCCTCCGAGCAGGCGGTTGTGGTAGTCGATGCCGTTTATGATGCGGTGAAAGAGCGCTTCGCCAGCCACGGCGGTTATCTGCTGAGCAAGAAAGAAAACGCGGCGCTGCAAAAAGTCATCCTGAAAGACGGCGGCCTGAACGCCGATATCGTCGGCCAAAGCGCTGCCACCATCGCCGCCATGGCCAATATCAAGGTGCCTTCCCACACCAAGGTGCTGATTGGTGAAGTCAGCAGCATCGATGAGAAAGAGGCCTTCGCCCACGAGAAACTGTCGCCGCTCCTTGGCATGTACCGCGCCGCCAACTTTGATGATGCGCTGGACAAGGCCGAGGCTCTGGTTGCCCTTGGCGGCATTGGCCACACCTCCGGGCTTTATACCGATCAGGATACTCAGGATGAACGGGTCAAAACCTTTGGCTACCGGATGAAGACCGCCCGTATTTTGATTAACACCCCGGCATCCCAGGGCGGCATTGGCGATTTGTACAACTTTAAGCTCGCACCTTCGTTAACCCTCGGCTGCGGCTCCTGGGGCGGTAACTCGATTTCGGAAAACGTAGGTCCAAGTCACCTTATAAACAAGAAAACCGTCGCCAAGAGGGCCGAGAACATGCTTTGGCACAAGCTTCCTTCGTCCATCTATTTCCGCCGCGGCAGCCTGCCCATTGCCCTGGAGGAACTGAGCGGCAAGAAGCGCGCGCTTATCGTGACAGACAAGTTCCTGTTCAATAACGGCTACTGCGATGAAACTATCCGCATTCTCAAGGCTCAGGGTCTGGAAACTGAAGTCTTTTACGAAGTGGAAGCCGACCCCACCCTCGCTGTGGTGCGCGCCGGCGCCAAAGTGGCGACCAGCTTCCAGCCCGATGTAATAGTGGCTCTGGGCGGTGGCTCACCCATGGATGCGGCTAAAATCATTTGGGTGATGTATGAGCATCCCGATGTGGACTTTGCCGACCTGGCGCTGCGCTTTATGGATATCCGTAAGCGTATCTACAAGTTCCCCAAACTCGGTGCCAAAGCCATGATGGTGGCCATTCCCACCACCTCAGGCACAGGATCCGAAGTCACGCCCTTTGCGGTAGTCACCGACGAGCAAACCGGCGCCAAATACCCGATTGCCGACTATGAGCTGACGCCGAACATGGCCATTGTCGACCCCAATCTGGTGATGGACATGCCCAAGTCGCTCACTGCCTTCGGGGGTATCGATGCCATCACCCACGCGCTTGAAGCCTATGTCAGCGTGATGGCCAACGAATACAGCGATGGTCAGGCGCTGCAGGCACTGGATTTGCTTTTCAAGTATCTCCCAGACAGCTATGCCAGGGGCGCTCAGGCACCGCTGGCGCGCGAGAAGGTGCACAATGGCGCCACCATTGCCGGTATCGCCTTTGCCAACGCTTTCCTGGGTATTTGTCACTCAATGGCCCACAAACTGGGCGCCGAGTTCCACCTGCCCCATGGTCTGGCCAATGCGCTGCTCATCAGCAACGTGATTCGCTTCAATGCCACCGACTTGCCCACCAAGCAGGCGGCGTTCAGCCAATATGACAGACCCAAAGCCCTGTGCCGTTATGCGGCCATCGCGAGCCACCTGGGTCTTGCCGGCAAAAATGATGAAGCCAAGGTTGAGGCGCTTATCGCCAAGCTTGAGGAGCTTAAAGCCGCCATCGGTATCCCTGCGTCTATCAAGGATGCCGGGGTTAATGAAGCGGACTTTATGGCCAAGCTCGATGAACTGGCAGAAGATGCCTTTGACGATCAGTGCACTGGTGCGAACCCGCGCTACCCGCTGATAAGCGAGCTCAAACAGCTCCTTATCGACAGCTTCCACGGTCGCGCCTACCGGGATCCGGTTTGATGACTAAGGCTGAGCCAACTGTCTTTGAATACACCATCACCACCTCTTAGGAGGTGGTTTGGTAGTGACAAAAAGCCCGGCAATCGCCGGGCTTTTATTATTCTGGACGCTCACACATCAGCAGATAGTCACCAGATCGTCATCGGCATAGGCTTCAGGCAGGTGCTGCATGTGTTTCATCAGCAAGGGGTTGCCAAGCACATAGCCAAGCTCCTGGCGGCTTAAGAGCGCCAGCAGGCTGGTTTGACACTGGGCTTCGTGCACCTTGACCCGCGCAATCGCCTCGAGGGGCTCGATGGGGCTGCCGGGCACATGGGTAGGTAGCTTATCCATAATACTCATGTGCAGCGCCATCAGTTCGGTATTACCAAGCAGCATAGGCACGTTCCAGCTCTCGCTCAGCGCCTCGGCATAGTACTCACGCCTTGCGCTTGCCGCTGCCACTATGGCGGGTTCATTCACCTCTTCCGGAGTGGCAAGAATTTTCCTGTCCTTGAACCACTGTCCGATAAGGCCAGAAGCCGTGGCCGCCGATAAGGGCACGGCAAGCCAGAGCCCCACCAACGCCGGCGACATCCACGCAAGAAGCGTCAAAGAGTCGAGTATGGCGGCATAACCCAAAAGCAAACCTGCAATCATGTGCCAACGGTGGCGATAGATAAGGTCCTTCCAGGGCAGACTGCCGTCGTCACGACGCTGGGGCGACCAACCGCTGTCACGGCCAAAGAGGATGGAGAGCACAGCCCCACAATGGATAAACATCATAATGGGCGCAATCATGGCCGAGAGTATCACTTCGGTGATGGTGCTCAGCGCTATCCGCAATCTGCCGCCCAAGGCCTTGCAGGTTTTATTGTCGAACACCAAGAGCAGCAAACCGAAGATCTTGGGACCGAACAACACCCCCATGGTGATGTAGAAAAGCCGCAATGCTCTGTCTGAGTCCATCACAGGCCAGGTTGGGTAGAGCGAGAACTGATCTGAGAAATACTCTGGACGTATATAGTGCGCCTGCAGGGCAAGCAGCAAACCCGAGAGGATGAGCATCAGCCAGAATGGCGATGACAGATAAGACATGATCCCCGTAACCAGATGCATCCGGCTTACCCAGTGCAGACCCTTGGCAGGCAAAACACGGGTATGTTGCAGGTTGCCCTGACACCAACGACGATCGCGTACCGCCATATCGATAATAGACGGCGGGCACTCTTCATAGGATCCATAGAGATCGGCAGCAATCTTCACGCTCCAACCCGCGCGGCGGATAAGCGCTGCTTCCACAAAGTCATGGCTCAAAATATGGCCGCCGAATGGCGGTTTGCCTGACAAATGCGGCAGTCCCGCAGCCTTCATAAAGGCTTCGGTGCGGATAATAGCATTGTGGCCCCAGAAGTTGCCTTCCTTTTGTACCCACCAGGCCAAACCCGTGCCAATGACAGGGCCATAGAAGCGGGCCGCAAACTGCTGCACCCGCGCCATCAGGGTTGTCCCCTTGATAAGGGCCGGAATAGTCTGGATAAGGCCTGCGTCCGGATCGGCCTGCATGCGTCTGGCCAACGACACTATGGTGGAGGTTTCCATCACACTGTCAGCATCGAGCACCAACAGATGGTCGTAGCTACTGCCCCAGCGCCGACAAAAGTCGGCCACGTTACCGGCCTTACGAGCCACGTTTTTGCGCCGGCGGCGGTAATACACACGTGCCTTTCCCGCTGTGACTTCGCGAAGAAGCCAAAATGCATGCTCTTCGGCCAGCGCCACTTCCGGGTCTGTGGTATCGCTCAAGATGAACCAATCGAAGGCATGGCCATCAGGTGTATCGGCAAGCGCCAATGCCATGGTTTCCACCGCGGCGAACACCCGATCAGGGGATTCGTTATAGGTGGGCATCAGGATGGCGGTGCGGGTATTGAGTTCCACCTGTTCCGCCGCGGATTTTTTACCGCGAATGATAGAAATCATCCCGGCGATGCCGGCACAAAATGCCAGCGCAATCCAACAGAAGTTAATGGCAAAAAGCACCAGCACCAGGTATTCCAGTGGTGTCAGGCCGCCAAGCAAAAACACCCCTCGCATTTCGTAAATGGCAAATGCAGACAAGAGGAGTGCTGAGCCCACCACAGACCAGCGCTTAAAGGCGCTGGACTTAACACCGGATGGTGAGATGGGTGTGCGGGGAAAGCCTTCACTCAAGGATTTGAGTGACTGGGTTGGCATATCCGCCGGACGCTCCGGCGGCATGGCGGTGTCTCCGGCCAACGCCGGAGACGGAGTTTCAAGCAACTTGTGTGTCATACCTGTCTCAGAGCGTCCAACGGTACAGCCAGGTTTCTACGCTGCGGGGTTCGGCAAACTTAAGCTCGGCACGAAACTCGGCCAGTTTGGTTTCACCCGGGTCAAACTCAAACGACAAACGATAGCCGTTGGACTTGGGGTTTTCGCGGATAACGACATTGCTGATAACGCCCGCAGAGGTCTCCACCTTGGGGGTTGGCAACTTGCCCGGACGCTCGCCTTTAATCTCATAATCCACCACAAACAGGCGTTTAGGCGTTGGCTTGGCAATGTCAGCGCGACCACTGGCACTGCGGCTCACGATAATGCTGTTATCAACAGGAACAGGGTTAGCGCCCCATGACAGGTGATAGGCAAAGCGGTACTCGCTTCCGGCCGCCAGCGGCTGACGCGGCTTCCAGAAGGCAACTATGTTATCGTGAATTTCAGACTGGGTCGGGATTTCAGTCAGCACAACGGCACCGGCACCCCAGTTACCCACGGGTTCAACCCAGAGGCTGGGACGACGCTCATAATTGGCTTCGAGATCCTGATAGTTCACATAGTTACGTTCACGCTGCAGCAAACCAAAGCCCTGTGGGGAGTTGTCCATAAAGGCGCTCACCTGCAGATCTTTTGGATTTGCCAGTGGACGCCACAAACGCTCACCACGGCCGTTAATCATCAGAAGACCATCTGAATCGTGCACCGCAGGGCGGAAATCATCGGTCATATGACGGCCATTGGGGGAATGCATGTACATGCTGGTGCTGGGTGCCAGGCCCACCTTTGCAAGCTCTACGCGCGGGAAGAGCACGGCTTCCACATCCATACGGGTATTTTCACCGGGACGGATAGAGAAACGGTAAGCACCGGCCACACTGGGGCTGTCCAGCAGGGCGTGAACCACAATGAGGTTGGTTTCTAAGTTGGGCTTTTCTATCCAGAAGGCGCGGAAAACCGGGAATTCCTCACCAGCGGGATCCGCAGTTTTAATGGCCAGACCTCGGGCTGACAGGCCATAGGCATTGCCTTTACCCAAGGCGCGGAAGTAACTGGCGCCCTGGAACACAAAAAGCTCATCAAAGTATTCGCTGCTGTTCAGCGGATAATGTACCCGCAAGCCACTGTAGCCAATGTCCTCATTGGGCAGCTTTTCACGAATAACTTCACCGGCACTGAACAATGATGGGTCATAGGACAGGTGAGTAGACTTTTTGCCTTCTACAATGGCGATTTCAATCAGATCCTGAAAGTAAAAACCGCGGTGGAAGAGCTGCATCTGATACGGCAGCGCGTCCTGTTTCCAAATAGCCTGCTCCGGCTTGAAACGAATATCACGATACTCATCGTAACTGATGTTGGCGAGACCCGGTGGAAGCGGATCGCTCAAAGCAACATAGGGTTTGGCAGCAAGTTGTCTGGCGATGCGCACAACGGTGTCCGCATCAAAATTACCTGTTTTTGCGAAGCGCACCTGAGTTGGCTTGGTTGGCTTTGGCGGCATTTCCGCTTTAACGGCAGGTTTTACCGTTTGCAACTGCTCTGGCTCAGCGCCGTAGAGATGCATTGGGGAAACAGCAGACATGCCAAACAGCAAGGCTGCCATGGCCTTGGGTTTGATACTGGCGGTGCGAGGAGAACGAACCATAGGGAGAATGACCCGAAAAGTGTTGAAAACAAGAGTGTTTATAGCTTAGGCGACGATGTGTTTTATGCCAAAGTTATTGCAAAAAATATCGTTGCCCGCTCAGCGCGAAAGATATCAGAACGGCAAAAAAAAGCACAAACTATGTTTAGCTTACCCTATTACTGCGGAGACTTTGTAATTATATGTTTATTACTTTTAGAAATAAGTAATTCGGCGCAGGATCCCCTTGATAATCCAGCGCCGCTGTTTGGCTAACCCTTTGTCAGCTAAGCACAGTTCCATTCGGAGGGACAACGGCTGTTATAGCGGGAAATCTCAGGCTCGCCCTCCCCCTTGATCAGATAGTAGTGATCGGCATAAATACGCCAGCGGCATAAATCGATGGGTGTCACCTCGCTGGCATTGATGCTGCCGGAAACCCCGGCTTGCTCAAAGGCTGCTGCAACCAGCTCTGAGCAAAAGAAACGGCTGTAATCCTTATGGTTGTATCCCGGCCCCCTGAGATTATCGAAAATATCAAAGGCAGACATCAACGCCTGAGACAAGTCGAACGGCTTGCGAGACTTTGCCTGATTAAAGAGAAAATCGTAGAAACGGCGCTGATCGAAACGAGTTTCCCGAAGCGTTGGACAAAGCGGCAGCCACCAAATGTCCCCTTCGTAACTCAAACGGTCACTGAAGCGATTGACCTGCACGCCGGTAAAGCCGTTAAGTTCGGTAGACTCAATGATTTGATTGAAAAATCGCCCGGAGTCGTCTTCCACCACCCGGGTTTGCAACACCACACCAACATGGGACACACTGGACTGGGTCATAAACTTGGTCAGCATAGAAAAAGGGGCGCGGCCGCCAAAAGCAATCACGTCTCCGGGTTGCATCAGGGCTCTGGCGTCCTGATAGTCGATGGTCTTCATGGCCATAAGGGGCTCCTTGCCAGGTTGCTTAAATACAGGTCGGTTAAATAGAGAAAAGAAGCGACACTATACTCAAGTTTTCTCAAAATAAAAGCCGGGCGATTACCCGGCTTCTTCTTTGTATTACAAGGAGTTTGGATTATTTAGCGGTCCAACGGTCCATCCAGCCCAGCACCTTGGCATACCACTGCTGCAAGTTGTCGGGATTCAGGATCCAGTGATTCTCCTCAGGGAAAATCAGCAGCTCGGATGGAATATCGTTACGCTGCATGTAGCTGAACGCTGCCAGGCCCTGATCGTATGGTACGCGGAAGTCCTTCTCACCGTGGATAACCAGCATGGGGGTTTTCCAGTTTTCCACGTAATTGACCGGGTTAAACTTTTCGTACAGATCGCGGTTTTTCTGGTAGGTGCCACCAAACTCGTACTCTGGGAACCACAGCTCTTCGGTCACATGGTACATGGAGCGCATGTCGAACAGACCCGCGTGGTTCACCAGACACTTGAAGCCATCGTTCCAGTTACCCTGGATCCAGTTCATCATGTAGCCGCCATAGGAGCCGCCGAGGGCACAGGCGTTGTTCACATCCAGCCACTTCTGCTGGCTGCCAACGGCCGCAAGACCTTTTTGCAGATCTTCCAGGGGCTTACCACCCCAGTCCTGGGAAATGGAATC
The DNA here is from genome assembly GCF_016834455.1 of Shewanella litorisediminis. Taxonomy (NCBI): domain Bacteria; kingdom Pseudomonadati; phylum Pseudomonadota; class Gammaproteobacteria; order Alteromonadales; family Shewanellaceae; genus Shewanella; species Shewanella litorisediminis. The sequence goes on along the minus strand of NZ_CP069213.1, from coordinate 1,940,590 downwards.
GGTAAAGGCCTGGCCATAACCGGTAGAGCCATGGAAGTCCACCATCACCACACCGTAACCGGCGCCGGCCCACAGCTGGGCATTCCAGCGATGGCTGAAGCTGTTACCGAAGGAGCCCTGAGGACCACCGTGCACCAGATAAGCCACAGGGTACTTTTTGCCTTCTTTGTAGTTGGCAGGCTTTATCCAGTAGCCGTGTACGGTTTCATTATTCCAGCCCTTGAAGGAGAACTGCTGGAATTCACCGAACTTGATTTTGGCCAGTTTATCTTTGTTTACTTCGGTCAGGCGGGTCAGGCGATCGCCATCCTTGCCGATGGTAAACACGTCACCGGGCTCCACCAGGCTGCGATGGGTGAACACCAGCTTGTCGCCGGTAACACCCACCAGGCTGTTGCTGCCATCGTTGTAAATTGAGCGCACGTCACCAAACTGGGTATTTACTTCAAAAATAGATACCTGGCCCACATCCTGAGCGGTAACGTACAGGGTGCGGTTGTCGTCGCCAAACTGAATGGATGAAGGGCTTCTATCCCACAGGGGGGCCACTTCTTTTTCCTGGCCGGTTTTCAGATCCCGCAGCATGATGGCATAGCGATCGGCCTCAAAACCGGGGCGCTTCATCGCCAGATAAGCCATGTAAGCGCCATCGCTGCTGAAGGCTGGCTGGGCATCCCAGGCGGTATTTTTGGCAGTCAGGTTTTCTGCTTCACCACCCTTTACGCTCACTTTCCACAAATCGTAGTTGGTGGTCCAGGCCTGATCTTTGGAAGGCGCCTTGGCGCTGTACACCAGATACTGGCTGTCGGCAGTAAAGGCCACTTCTTCCATGCCGGAAAACGGCTTGGGCGGCACTTCGGTATCAAGGCCCTTGGTCACGGTAACTGGCGCGCCCAGGGTGTTGCCATTGATGTCGGCTACAAACAGGTGATTACGGGCATGGTCATGCCAGGTATCCCAGTGACGCACCATCAGTTGGCTGTATTCGCGGCCAGTGCTCTTGCGCTTGGCTTCGGCGTCAAACTTGTCTTTGGAGCACTCAAGGGTGTCACACTCGGGGAACACCCGTAAGGTCATGGCGAGCTTATTGCCGTCTGGCGACAGCTTGATGCCATTGATATCCAAGGGAAAATTAGACACTTTCACCGCTTCACCGCCAGTCAATGGCAGACGATACAGCTGGCTGGTGCCATCACGACCGGCCAAAAACAGAATGGATTTACCGTCGGCGGCAAATACCACATCGTGCTCAGTACCCTTGGCGCTGGTCAGCTGCAGGGGGGCGGCATTGGGGTTGGTCAAATCCAGCAGGAACAGGTTGGACTCACTGCTGCCATCATCATTGATTTCTTTCAGGCCATACACCAGTTTGCTGCCATCGGGAGACAGGGCCTGCGAGTGCATTTTGTTGAGCTTCACCAGATGCTGAACCGTGAATGGCTCGGCGCCCGAGGCGAACGCGGCACCGGATACACCGGCCAGGGCCAGCGACAGTGCAATAGCGCTTATTTTCTTCATGGATGTTGTCCGCAATGCTGTTTGTTATTGTTGATAGCTTAGGGTTTATGATTTTTGGTTTAGGTTTTCCGGCGAGCCGGTTATTAAGCTTGCCATCCCGGCAAAAAAGACACATTAATCCAAAGACAAGGGCCCGGACAAGTGTGTCTGGGCCCTTTTCAATTATGGATTTGTATCAAAATTCAATGTTATTACGCCTTGGCGTTCTGAATGTTGACCTTCCAGATGGCAGGGCCAGTCTCGTGGGCGTTCACACCCTGGGTGTCCACCGCAACAGTCACAGGCATGTCCTGCACGTCGAACTCGTAGATGGCTTCCATACCCAGATCTTCAAAAGCCACCACGCGGGCGTGCTTAATGGCTTTGGACACCAGATAGGCGGCGCCGCCAACGGCCATCAGATAAACCGCCTTGTGCTGTTTGATAGACTCAACGGTGGCAGGACCGCGCTCGGCCTTACCAATCATGCCCATCAGACCGGTCTTATCCAGCATCAGATCGGTAAACTTATCCATGCGGGTTGCGGTAGTTGGGCCGGCAGGACCCACAACTTCGTCACCAACCGGGTCAACTGGCCCAACGTAGTAGATAAACTTGCCGGTAAAGTCCACACCTTCCGGCAGGCCTTCACCCGACTCAATCAGGGTTTGAATGCGCTTGTGGGCCGCATCACGACCGGTGAGCATTTTGCCGGACAGCAGCAGGGTATCGCCGCTCTTCCAGGTTTCGATGTCGGCCTGAGTCACGGTATCCAGGTTTACGCGGCGCACGCTCTCGCCCACTTCCCAGGTGATCTCTGGCCAGTCGCTGAGGCTTGGCGGCGCGAGATCCGCAGGACCCGTGCCATCCAGGTGGAAGTGCACGTGACGGGTGGCAGCGCAGTTTGGGATCATCACCACAGGCTTGGAGGCCGCGTGGGTTGGCGCTGATTTGATTTTCACATCCAGCACCGTGGTCAAACCGCCGAGGCCCTGGGCACCGATACCCAAACCGTTGGCGCGCTCGAAAATATCCAGGCGCAGCTTTTCCTCTGCGGTTTCAGCGCCTTTGGCCATCAGCTCGTGGATATCGATGCTTTCCATCAAGGCTTCTTTGGCCATCACAGCGGCTTTTTCGGCGGTGCCACCGATGCCAATACCCAGCATGCCGGGCGGACACCAGCCAGCACCCATGGTAGGCAGCGTCTTTTCAACCCAGGCGGCGATATCGTCCGATGGGTTCAGCATCACCATCTTGGACTTGTTCTCGCTGCCGCCGCCCTTGGCGGCGATGGCCACTTCCACATGGTTACCCGGGACCATGTCGATATGCACCACAGAAGGGGTATTGTCCTTGGTGTTTTTACGGCCACCGGCAGGGTCGGCCACAATGGAAGCGCGCAGCGGGTTATCCGGGTTGGTGTAAGCGCGGCGAACGCCCTCATCCACCATCTGCTGCACTGTCATGTCGGTTTTGTCCCACTGAACACCCATGCCCACTTTCACAAAGCAGGTTACGATGCCGGTGTCCTGGCACAGAGGACGCTTGCCCTCGGCCGACATGCGGGAATTAATCAGAATTTGAGCGATGGCGTCTTTGGCGGCGGCGCTCTGCTCGCGCTCGTAGGCCTCAGCCATGGCATCGATAAAATCTTTAGGGTGGTAGTAGGAGATGTATTGCAGGGCATCGGCAATACTTTCAATGAAATCGGCCTGCTTGATCACGACCGGCGAGTGATTCTCTGACACGTTATGCTCCGACTCTCTCAGCTTTGTTGACAGCTCTATTTATAGGGAAGACCACAGACCCTGTGGGACCAGGCCTTTTGTTTTGGTTAATCCTTTTTCGGCCAATATGATACTCTGTTGCAAATCTTTGGGCTACATCACAAGTTGAATAAGGTTAATCGATGTTTCCACCCCTGCCCACCCGTATAAATCATGCACAAATCGCCGTTAAAACACTCGATTGGCACGCGTCAAGTACCGACATCTTTGCCCCTTTGGCCAATCAGCCATGGTCTATGCTGCTGGACTCCGCCGATGCACCGCACATGGACGCTCACTGTGACATTCTGGTGGCAGAACCTATCGCCACGCTCAAGGTATACGAAGGTCACTCTGAACTCACATACGAGGGCAATACTCAGATAATTGACAATGCTGAGTGCCCTTTTTCGCAGCTGCAGTCGGTTCAGCAAGCACTTTTCAGCGTTCAAAAAAATACATCGCTACCATTTTGCGGCGGCGCGATTGGCGCCTTTACTTATGATTTGGGCAGACGCCTTGAGCGGTTGCCACATACCGCAATTAACGACATTAATCTGCCATTGGCCTGTATTGGCTTTTATGATTGGGCCTTGATTCACAGCTATCAATCAGATTCATGGCATCTTGTGCACTATTTGGGTGAAGATGCATTGAACGAAACCCTGGCACGGCTTGAACAGGATCGCACCGGCTACCAAACCTGCGCTCAATCTGCTGCTGAATTCTCGCTGCTGAGCAGGTTTGCGCCACAAATCACCCGTGAACAATATCAGCAAAAATTTGCCCGGGTGCAGTCTTACCTGGCGAGCGGCGATTGTTACCAGATAAACCTGACCCAAAGGTTCAGTGCCGGGTATCAGGGCAGTGAATGGCAGGCCTACCTTAAACTCCGCGGCGCCAATCGCGCGCCTTTTTCGGCCTTTATCCGGCTTGATGAAGGGGCGATTTTGTCTATCTCTCCGGAGCGTTTTATCAAACTCGACGGTAAAGCGGTTGAAACCAAGCCCATCAAAGGCACCTTGCCAAGATTAGCCGACCCAGAAGCCGATAAAGCCAATGCCATAGCACTGAAAGCATCGCCCAAAGACAGGGCCGAAAACCTGATGATTGTGGATTTGCTGCGAAACGACATCGGCCGGGTAGCAAGCCCGGGCAGCGTGCGGGTGCCCAAGCTCTTTGATGTGGAGAGTTTCCCTGCGGTGCACCATTTGGTCAGCACAGTGACCGCTGAGCTTGCCGAAAACAAGGATGCCTTTGATTTGTTAAAAGCAGCCTTTCCCGGCGGCTCTATCACGGGTGCCCCCAAAATACGCGCCATGGAAATCATTGAAGAGCTTGAGCCATCCCGTCGCAGCATTTACTGTGGCTCCATCGGTTATATCAGCCAGCACGGTAATATGGATACCAGTATTACCATCCGCACCCTGGCCGCTGTCGATGGCAAGCTCTACTGCTGGGCCGGTGGCGGTGTGGTGGCCGACTCAAATGCCGACTGTGAGTATCAGGAAACCTTCGACAAGGTCAGCCGTATTCTGCCGATTTTGGAACAGGATTGATTGTTTATGCCCTTTACCGGAGCGGGCGCCATCAGCATAGAGGAACTCAGGTTGCATTTTTCGTTGCAGCCACTTCGCCATGCCATAGTGTCGGCACCGCTGAAAACCAGAGTGAGGCAAGCGGCCGTGCTGATGGCGCTTGAGGAGCTCAACGGCGAACTTCAGCTCATTCTCACGACCCGACCCACCCACCTTAAAGCCCATCCCGGCCAGGTGAGTTTTCCCGGTGGCAAGGTCGAGCCCAGCGATGTTAGCCCTACACATACCGCATTCAGGGAAGCTGAAGAAGAAATCGGCCTTCAAAGTGAAAATTTGGAACTCTTGGGTCAGTTCCCCACCCACCGAACCTTTACCGGATTTGAAATCACGCCGGTACTGGCCCTAGTGAAAGACCCATTTGAATTAAGAATCGATCCCGGTGAAGTCGCTGAGTGTTTTCGGGTACCGCTGCGCTTTTTTATGCAGGACAAACACAGGCACACACGGCAATTTCAGCGTCAGGGCCACAGCTATCAGGTTGTGTTTATCCCCTGGGAAGGACGCCTTATTTGGGGCGCCACAGCCGCGATGATAGATTTACTCTGCCGCCACCTGAAAGACGGCGGTGCAATTTAACCTCATTGCTTTGTAAAGACGCAGAACACGGCGATTAGACAGAGTGACTGGGTGGCAGATTGGTTGAGTTGGGCGCACGAAAACAGCACTACACCCAGAAACTCATGTAAAGCCCGGCGGCCAAAGAAGAGAGCAATAACAAGGGAATGTTAAACCAGTACCCCATACGGCTGTGCTGCGCCACATAGACGTTAAACAGCAGGCTCACCAGGCTCACCCCGCAGACTATCCAGATGACCTGCTCCAGACGCAGGGTTAACGAGGGTTCCCAGAATAACCTCACTGTCGCACCTTTTGACAGAAAATACCCCACGGCGCGATCGGGCCGGGCCTCGTGAAACAGCATCAATGCCCATATCGCCAGGGCCCATCCCAAAATGGACAAACCTGCCAGCAGTAACTGAAAAATACGCAGTTTACTCATGGCTCACCTCCATTTGTGCAACCCGGCTCCACAAGATTGTGAATATATTCCGCAGCATACCTTTTTCAGCTTGAGAAAAGCCACCGGAAAGGTAATATAAACCTCCTTTTTGATTTTATATTACATGTTTCGTTGGAGATAAGCGCAGCAATGAGCATTGCATCTATCGCATCCGTTTTTAAGGGTGATTTCGCCCCCGGCACCGAGATCACGGTGCGCGGTTGGGTTCGTACCCGTCGGGATTCCAAGGCAGGGATCTCCTTCCTCGCCGTCTATGACGGCTCCTGTTTCGATGCCATTCAGGGCGTAGTGCCCAATGCTCTGTCCAATTATAATGACGAAGTGCTGAAGCTTACCGCTGGCTGCTCTGTGGAAATGACAGGTAACCTGGTGGAGTCTCCCGGCTCAGGCCAGGCGTTTGAACTGCAGGTCACTGCCGTAAAAGTAGCAGGTTGGGTAGACGATCCCGATACCTATCCTATGGCGGCCAAGCGCCACTCAATCGAGCACCTGCGCGAAGTGGCTCACCTGCGTCCACGTACCAACATCATCGGTGCCGTGGCCCGTGTGCGTAACTGTCTGTCTCAGGCTATTCATCGCTTCTACCACGAGAATGGCTTTATTTGGGTATCCACTCCCATCATCACCGCCTCTGACTGTGAAGGTGCTGGCGAGATGTTCCGCGTCTCTACCCTGGACATGGAAAACCTGCCACGTACTGACGCTGGCAAGGTAGATTACGACCAGGACTTTTTCGGCAAAGAAGCCTTCCTGACCGTATCCGGTCAGCTGAACGGCGAAACCTACGCCTGTGCCCTGTCTAAAATCTATACCTTTGGCCCGACTTTCCGCGCCGAAAACTCCAATACCAGCCGTCACCTGGCGGAATTCTGGATGGTTGAGCCAGAAGTGGCCTTTGCTGATCTGAACGATGTCGCCGGTCTGGCAGAAGCCATGCTCAAGTACTGCTTCAACGCCGTACTGGAAGAGCGCATGGATGACATGAAGTTCTTCGCCGAGCGCGTGGACAGCAGCGTTATCGATCGTCTGCAAAACTTTGTCAGCAGCGACTTTGCCCAGGTGGATTACACCGACGCCGTTGACATCCTGCAAAACTGCGGCAAGACCTTCGAATACCCGGTTGAATGGGGTATCGATCTGCAGTCTGAGCACGAGCGCTATCTGGCCGAAGAGCACTTCAAAGCCCCTGTGGTGGTGAAGAACTATCCGAAAGATATCAAAGCTTTCTACATGCGCCTTAACGAAGACGGCAAGACGGTAGCTGCCATGGACGTACTGGCGCCCGGCATCGGTGAAATCATCGGTGGCTCGCAGCGTGAAGAGCGTCTGGACGTACTGGATGCCCGCCTCGAAGAGATGAACCTGTCCAAAGAAGACTACTGGTGGTATCGCGACCTGCGCCGTTATGGCACTGTGCCACACGCCGGTTTTGGTCTCGGTTTCGAGCGTCTGGTGTCTTACGTGACCGGTGTGGGTAACATCCGTGATGTGATCCCATTCCCACGCGCACCACGCAGCGCTAACTTCTAATCAAGAGAAGTGCGAACCGCGTATAAGCGATTCGATTAACAAAAAGCCGCCTTATGGGCGGCTTTTTATTTGTGCTTTCAGCTCTGCTTTACGCTGCGCTCAGCGCTGCACCAGATGGACCAGACCTTCGCCGCCAAGGAAGGCCTCGGCACCCTCGCCTTTTAGCATCGCCATGGTCGACAGCATGCCCGCTGCAGAGGCGCTGGGGGCCAATACCGTCACCGACCGGGGCGCATCCGGCACCGGATAACCGGTTTTGGGTGACAGGATATGGCCGATACGTTTCCCCTCCACCAGCACAAAGCGCTTGGTATCGCCGCTGGTCGCAAGACCGCCACCGGGAAACTCAATAAGACCCGATGCTGCCGCCTTTAACATGTCAGAATGACTCTCAGCGCCAATGGCTTCTACGCCAATCCGCCACGGATAACGACTGGCGGCAATGTCCCCGCCAAGGTTTACCAGCACTGCAACATCAAGCCCAAGTGCCCTGGCCTGTCGTTCTAACAAAAGCAGCGCCCTGTCGGCGGCATATTCTTTGGCAATACCGCCAAAATCCAGGCTCATGCCGGCGGGTAAAAAGAGCCGCCAACTGCCTTGGTCTTCAAAAATGCGCAGCCTTTCAAAGCCAATGCGCTCAAGGGCAGCGTGAATGTCGGCATTTGTTGGCGGCAAGGTTTCACTGTAGCCAAAGCCCCAAAGACGTTGCAGCGGCGCTACCGTGATATCGAAAAGGCCGCCTGAAAGCCGGTAACAGTCGGCTGCAAACTGAAGCAGCCCTGCGGTTTCAGCATCAATATTCAGTTCGGCGCCGGCACCGGCATTGATACGGCTAAGTTCACTGTCAGCCAGGTAGCGACTGAATTTAACCTCGATGCGCCTGACCTCATCGGTACCGACCCTGGCAAGGGAATCGAGCCAAGGCTGTGTGCCTTCTTCCGGTGTAGTCCCGGCAAACAACAGCTCACAATCACTTGCCATGGCAGTGAAACGCACCCGGCAGATGCCGTCAGAACGCGCTTGATTTTGCATGCCTGGCTTGATTGGTGTCACAGGTTGAATTCCACCGGTCAGTTCCCTGTCAATTCCAGGAATAGTTGAGCTGCAGCATGGCGGCATTCAGTTCAGGGTAAAGCTCAAGCCCCTTAAGCCCCTCGAGACTGGCAGCATCCCCTCGTGGCTGCTGACGGTAATATTCGAGCCGAACAGCGATTTCATCGCCGTCTTTGAGACGCCATCCGGTTTTTAACCCCAGTGTCCAGGTGTCCATATCGCCAATACGATAATCGGCGCTGATATGCGGCGCTACCGACTCGCCACCCTGTAGATAGGGGGTAAAGAAGTCAACGCCATACTGCCGGTATGCCCGCAGATGGAGCTGCAAATACGGCCCTTTCTTCCCACTGAAATAGTGGCGATAGCGGCCTTCGAGGGTATGGGAATCCAGCCCCCAGTCGTCGTGGGTGAAACGGTATGAGTATTCGGCTACACCAAGATTAAAGGCGGTTTTCCCCAGCACGAAGGCGCTTTGCTTGAGGCGGCTGTCCGGCCGGGACTCATACAAGTAGTGTGTAGCGTTTCCGCTGCTATCCAATACCGATACGAGCTTATAAGGATCGTTAAGATAACCACTGGAATAGCCGAGGCCGTAGTTAAACTGCACCAGGGTAGACTTACTGATTATTTGGGTCACCCCCAGCATCATTTCGCCGATGCGCTTATCGCCAACGCCGCGCTGGCGCGTAGCATCAAACGCCTGCCAGAAAGCCTCTTCGTCGGCAAAGTCTTTACGTATCGCCATGGTGCTTAAGGGCACAGGCCTGCCACCCACGGCATCAAAAACATCAAATCCCAAAGCCCCGGACAAACTCACAGTGGTGTTGTCTTTAAAAAAGCCCCATTCAATGCCGCCACTCATCCCAAGTGACAGATAATCAAACTCTTTTGAGCCATAGACACCGGCATTGACCTTGGTGGCGCTATCGAGGGTTTTCTGCCAGCCTGCAGAAAGCGACAGCCTGGTATCCTTAAAGGTGTCATCAAGCGGCGTTTCACCCGCGGCGACCTGATACTCTCCCTTGCCCGATGGCCGGGTGAACGTTTGCAGCCTCTGCTGCGCGGCCGCCCCCGAGGCAGACGCCCCTGACAGGCTGTCGAGTACGATTTTGGCGCTCACCGATTCGCTGTCGGATAAGGCTCTGACGCCAGAGAGCACTCCCTCAATGGCTTGCACCCGCGCATCTTCCCGGTACCAGAGGAGCGCCGCATCAATTTCCCAACCATCAATCAAACGTGCCAGCAGGCCTTTATCTTCAACCTGCTGAGTACCTTCTTCCAATACCTGCGCTGCTGATACCGGCGTTTCCGTGGCAGCCGCATCAAAGCCAATCATGGCAAGGCTTGAGAGGCAAACGGCCGCTGCAATGCCGGATTGACTCGTGCGCGGCGGGGAGGCTTGCAGAGGCGTTTGTTCACAAAAAGGCGCCGCTGAATTCAGTTGCATCCGCAGCCGCCTCCGCTAAAACTTCTGCCGCCACTGGCACCTTCTTTACTGAAATACACATGGTCATCCAACGCCAGATCCAGCGCCTCGGCACCAAGCTGCATATCTTCACGGGCAAACTCGCCTTTCTCCCAGGGCTGAACTGCCGCGCAGCCTGTCAGCAGCATAAGCGCCATGGCGGTGATCAAGCGGTTTAAAAAATGCTGCCGCATTATAGCTGCTCCAGTAAGGTGACGAGTTCGGCCTCGTATTCTCTGGCTCGCTCGCTGAAAAATCCCACATGGGTTTTAATCAGATTACCTGATTTATCAAATAAAAAGCTCGATGGCATGCCCAGCAAATCAAAGCTTCTGGCCACCTCGCCTTCCCTGTCATAGCCGATAACAAACTCAGGCTTAAGGTCGTCCAGGAAAGGTTTGGCATCGCTGCTGTCCGTATCAAGGTTGATGGCGACAATCACCAGCCCTTTGTCGCGGTAGCGGCGGTGCATGTCATTCATCCATGGGAAAGACTTGCGACAGGGGCCGCACCAGGACGCCCAAAAATCCACGTATACGACCTTGCCGCGATAATCACTCAGGGCAAACTCGTTGCCGTTTTTATCAAGGATACGATGCTCAAGACTCGGCGCCGCCAAACTCTGACCTGACAGGCCAAGAAGCAATAGGGCAACACCGAGAAATGACATCAGCCACTTTGGCAAACACTTGGTGGACATTAAGAAGTTCATAGGCGGCTCGAATGGACACTGTGTAAAGTTCGGGATGTATTTTCATAAGCTTAAGGATTTCTCGTCCATCAGGGAAGCCCCGCGATGCCTGCAAGACACCTTGATATGGTGCGATAAAAAGCCCCGAAGGTGAGACATTTTGACCCACCACCTAGATAAAAGCATGACACACCTCATGTTACAAAGATGTCAAAGCGCTGTACCAACACACGTTAAGTAAAAGCTTGACGTGTATCAATATGATGGCGAAGCCCCCTTCCTACACTTTTCCTGAAATGTCGTGCATGCCAAAAGCATGTTTACAACTTAAAAACAAAAAAGGTCGTCACCATGGATACACATGCAGCCCTCTACGAGCAGGGAAAGCAGCGGCTTGAAACGCTGCGCTCCCTGCCAAGGCGCCACGATGAGACCATCTTTGACAAGATGGCTCAACATGGCATTACCCGTCGCGATTTTATGAAGTGGAGCGCCTCGGTTACCGCCATGCTGGCTCTGCCGTTGCCCTTCTCTACACTGGTGGCCGAAGCGGCCGAACTTGCCGACCGCGTGCCGCTGATTTGGCTGCACATGGCCGAGTGTACCGGCTGCTCTGAGTCGCTGGTACGCGCCGATACGCCAAACCTCGATACCCTTATCTTTGACCATATCAGCCTGGAGTACCACGAGACTCTGATGGCCGCTGCCGGTTGGCAAGCCGAGGAAAACCTCGAGCACGCGCTGGAAACCTACAAGGGCAATTATCTGCTGGCGGTAGAAGGCGCTATTCCAACCGCCAATAACGGTGCTTTCCTGACAGTCGGCTGTAAAGGTCACACAGGGCTTGAAATCATCAAGCACGCAGCCGAGGGCGCTGCGGCAATTGTATCCGTGGGCACCTGCGCCTCCTTCGGTGGTGTTCAGGCCGCCTACCCCAACCCCACCGGGGCCAAAGGGGTACACGAAGTCATCAGTAAGCCTGTGATTAACCTTGGCGGTTGTCCTCCGAGTGAGAAAAACATTGTCGGCACCCTGATGTACTTCATCATGTTTGGCAAACTGCCGGCGCTGGACATGTTCAACCGTCCCAAGTGGGCCTATGGCGCACGGGTGCATGATAACTGTGAACGTCGCGGCCGCTTCGATGCCGGCGAATTCGTAGAAGAGTTTGGCGATCACGGTGCCAAAGAAGGCTATTGCCTTTACAAGGTTGGCTGTAAAGGCCCCTACACCTATAACAACTGCCCCACCGAACGTTTCAATCATCACACCAGTTGGCCAGTGCTTGCAGGCCACGGCTGTATGGGCTGCTCTGAGCCTAACTTCTGGGACGACATGGCAGACTTTGAGAAGCCACTTGGCCGGCAACTGCTGCATGGGCTTGATGCCACCGCCGACACCATAGGCGCCGTCATTCTCGGCGCCACCGTTGTCGGCATCGGCGCCCATGCCGTTGCCAGTGTATTTGCGCAAGCCAAAGAGGACTAAATCATGAGCCAACGTGTTGTTATCGATCCCATCACCCGTATCGAGGGCCATTTGCGCATCGAAGTCGAGGTAGATGAGAACAATGTTATTCAAAACGCCTGGTCCTCTTCCACCCTGTGGCGCGGTATTGAGGTTATCCTCAAGGGCCGTACCCCGATGGATGTGGGCCTTATCGTGCAGCGTATTTGCGGTGTGTGTACCTATTCCCACTATCGCTGTGGTACCGAAGCTGTGGAAAACGCCCTGGGTGTAAAAATTCCGCTCAACGCCAAGTACCTGCGTTCACTGATGCAAACCTCGCTCTATATGCACGACCATATAGTGCACTTCTATCATCTCCACGGCCTGGATTGGGTGGACGTGGTGTCTGCCCTGAGTGCCGACCCCGCGAAGGCTGCTCAGGTCGCACTCAAATACACCGACAAACCCATCGCCGCCGGTGAAGGCGAACTCAAAGCCGTGCAGGAGCGGGTGAAAGGCTTTGTGGAAAAAGGCCAGCTTGGCCCCTTTGCCAATGCCTACTGGGGTAATGGCACTTACAAGTTCACACCAGAGCAAAACCTGATTGCCCTGTCGCACTACTTGAAAGCGCTTGAAGTGCAGCGCGTTGCCGCAGAAATGCTCGCCATTTTCGGTGGAAAACAGCCTCACCCACAATCTTTGGTGGTGGGCGGTGTGACCTCGGTTCGCGACATGTTGAGCCCTGCACGCCTGCAGGAGTGGAAGCAAAAACACGCCTATGTGACCGACTTTATCAAACGCGCTTATCAGGCCGATATTGTCATGGCGGCAGAAGCCTTCGGTACTGAGCCTTCGGTGCTTGGCGGCGTGAACGTGAAAAACTTCCTCGCCACGGATGACTTTGTACTGGCTGATGGCGAGTACATGTTCAATGGCGGCGTGATCATGAACGGCGATCTGGCCGGAGTCAGCGACATTAACCCAGACCTGATTGCCGAAGACGTCACCCACGCCTGGTATAGCGCCGACACGGCCCAGCACCCCTACGATGGCACCACAGTGCCCAACTACACCGGCTTTGTGGAACGCGACACCGTGTACGGCAAGCTGCCTACCCTCGACGGTGACGGCAAGTACTCCTGGGTGAAATCGCCACGCTATAACGGCGAGCCTGTGGAAGTAGGCCCACTGTCCAGCCTGCTGGTCAGCTACGCCCGCGGTAACAAGGTAGTCGTGGATGCTGTGAATGGACTCCTCGCCCGCACCGGGCTGCCGGTGGAAGCGCTATTCACAACCCTGGGCCGTACCGCCGCACGTATGTTGCAAACTGTGATTGTGGCCGATGAAGGACTGCGTACCTTCGATGCCCTTTTGACCAACATCCAGTCAGATGAAGCGACCTATGTGAAGCCCGAAATCGATCCAGCCAAAGAGTACGTCGGCCACGCCATGATTGAGGCACCCCGCGGTATGCTGAGTCACTGGATCCGTATCAAGGGCGGAAAGGTAGAGAACTATCAGGCTGTGGTGCCCACCACCTGGAACGCCGGTCCCAAGGATGCCAATGGCAAGATTGGCCCCTATGAGGCATCACTGATTGGGTTAAAGCTTGAAGATCCGACCAAGCCTCTGGAGGTTATCCGGATAATCCACTCCTTCGACCCCTGCATGGCCTGCTCGGTGCACGTAATGGACTTCAAGGGTGCAAGCCTGTCTGAGTTCAAGGTGTCACCAAACGGACTCTAAGGAGGCAGTATGAACACCCAAGTTAACACGCCGCCTGCGGGCGGCAAGCATGACGCGAAGCACGAGGTGCATACTGGAGGGTACCAGCGGGAGTTTATCTTCACTGCCGCTATCCGACTCTTCCACTGGCTCAGGGCGCTGGCGATTTTGGTCCTGGTTATCACAGGTTTCTATCTCGCCTGGCCATTTTTGGTGGCCCCCGACTCCAGTGACGTGCTGGTACAGGGCTGGGTGCGCTTTGGCCATCTGGTGTTCGGCTTTGTGTTGTGCGCCGTGACGCTCGCCCGTGCTTATCTGTTCTTTTTCAGTAAGCACGATATTGAACGGCGATCCATCCGGGATGTTCTCAGCATCAACAGCTGGATAACCCAACTGAAGTCCTACCTCTGGATGGGTAAGCTGAACAAGGCTGGCGTATACGGACCACTGCAATTTGTGACCTACTTTGCGATTTCGGTGATTGCAGGCGCAATCTGTGTCACAGGGCTGATACTGTATGCCAATGTTTATCATGAAGGCATGGGCGGCATGCTCTGGGGCATGGCGAGTACCCTGACCGCCTGGATGGGTGGCCTTGCCGAAGTGCGGCTGTGGCATCACTACTTTACCTGGGTATTTATTGTATTCGTGGTTATCCACGTCTACATGGCTGTGTGGACTGGCATTCGCTTCAAGCACAACTCGGTAGACTCCATTGTCTCCGGGTATGACTACCACAAGCATTAATCCGAGTAATGATGACCGTGCGCCATACCACAAGGAACACCTGAGGTATGGCGCAATTTACCCCGCAGGCATCGCTATCCGGATTAATACCCGGCGCCTTTGTACCGAATTTGGCGCAGCCCTCTTTGAGAGGCAACTGGAGGAGAAAGGATGAAAGTCCTGCTACTCGGCATTGGCAACATACTCTTCGCCGACGAAGGCGTAGGCGTGCACTTTGTCAATTATCTGTCTGAAAACTACCGTTTTACTCACCCGCAGTATTCCCTTGATATTCTCGATGGCGGCACCCTGGCCCAGGGCCTGACCCCCATTATTGCCAAATACGACCATCTGATTGTGTGTGATACGGTCAACGCCCCGGGGGTATTACCCGGCGAAGTCTATTTCTTTGATTTTGATGCAGCGCCCGCTGAAATCGACTGGCAAGGCAGTGCCCACGAAGTCGAAATGCTGCAAACCCTCACCATGATGGAAATGCTCGGAGACAGACCCAAAACCTTCGTGCTGGGTGTCACCCCCACAGTGCTGGAGCCTATGCACCTGGGGCTTACCGAGGCACTGAGCGACGCGATTCCAGTAATGGAACAAGCACTCCTTGGACACCTGAAGGAATTGGGATTCCAGTCTGACCGTATTGCCAACAAACCCATTACCAGTTTTTACCAGGACGGGATCACCCGCGAGGTATCAGTGGATGAAAACCATTAGTTTTGAATTTGTCACCTCCAGGGACGTGCCCTTTTATCGCCAGACGCTGGCAGCACTGATGCACCAGGGAGCGCCCAATCTTCAGCTTCGCGCCCGAATCAAGCAGCCCGCACACAGCCTTGGCAGTGATGGGGAAAATCACTGGTGCTATCAGTTGATTGTGAGCGGCGAGCAGCACTGTATCGAATCCTTTGCCGATGAGCTGGCTGCGAAGTTTCCCCTGTCCTGCTTCTTATTGGACGCGCGGGTGAGTGCCCTGACACAAGAGCAAATTGAGGCGCTGACAGCGTCTCACTCAACCTCTGCCGGGGAGGATTTGGCGGCCCATGACCATGAGGCCACGCTTCCATTTTGTGGCCACTGTTACCCAAGACTTGGGGATAACCAAAGCCCGGAGTTTGGTCAGGTTTCCCTCATCTGCCCCCATTGCCATGGTGAGCAGCAACTGCCAGCCGGCGCGCCCACGATGGATGAGCTCAAGCAACTTGCCGGCAACCTGATAACCGATGGCAGCCTGGTACTTGAAGGCAAAACCTATCAACTGGTTGGTAATGTGGCAGGCAGCAGTCTGCTCATTACCAATCCCAATACCCTGAGCAGCCATTTAGCCGTGTCCGATGCAGACGTGCTGGCACTGTCGAGCATCGAAAAACCCCGCTTAAGGGTACTCCCCACCGGCGAACATCCACGCCTCAAAGCCCCCAGCTACAAAGTCAGGTTTGCCCACAGTCGGGTGGAACTGGTGCTGTGTGAACTTCTGCGGGTGAAAGGCATAGATTGGCTCTTTGTGAACAAAGACAATGCCATGGATATTTGTGCCGTCGACGGGCGCTGGCAGGTCATTTGCGAATCAGAGGCCCGAACCCTGCGCTTATCCGGTACACCGATGCACAATCAGGCCAGTGCAGCCGGCTATCTGGCCCATACCCATAACGGCAAAATTCGTTTGACCCCCACCAGTTTTGCCAGTGTGAAGACGCCCTCGCTGCTGGCCATACGAGGTCAGTTGCAAGCCGGCAACAAGAGCCTTGCCCATCACGCCAGTTTGTATCTGGGGGGCAAAGGCGCACTGGAAATTGCCACCGTCGATGGCCAGGGAAAGGAGGAAATCTTCTTTACTCAAACGCCGCTGCCTGACAATGGCTATGAAATCTATCGCCTGCTGATGGAAAGTCCGCAGCGACAGGTGCTGGAAAAGTTCAAGAGCCTCTATCCCCAGGAATGCCTGTGCATGCTTGACCTTATCCTTTCCCCCACCGCCGAGCGCGGTAACCTGCAGGGTATTTGGGCACTGGGCGCCTGCATACTGGGTCTTGGGCTGAACAAAGAAAAGCCTTCTGTGGAATACCTGGCCGATGCCCTGGTGGCCGAAGCGCAAAAGTTTCGTGGTCAAAGCGCTCCCCGCATCGATTACCCGCTGATCCGGGGCGAAGCCGTGCGTTCCTTCAACTGGTGTAAAACCCTGGGAACCCTGATGAGCTTCCGCCTTGCCGGAGACACAGACGCCCCCAAACTTGCCTTTGCCATGATGGACTCCCTCGCCGATTATCTGGCAAATTGGATTGAACATCTGGACTTGAATGTGGGTGTAAAGCAGGTGTATCTCAGTGGCAGTGAGCTTGCCAACCCCGTGCTGGCCAAACGTGTCTGGTTAAGGCTTGGGAAAAACTTCCCCCTGCTCACCGCGCCGGAGCTGGATTTGGACGGTAGCCTGTTTGCCCTGGGCGGCCTGTATACCGAATTGCCAAGGCGCTTTGGCGCCCTTGGCCGGGAAACGCAGTCGGTCAAAGACTGACATAGAAAAACAAGGCAATAAGCTGACGCTATGAGTACAAAGATAAGCCTTCACATCACCGGCATAGTGCAAGGGGTCGGGTTTCGCCCCCATGTGTTTCGCCTGGCCCATGAACTCGGGCTTGGCGGCAGTATCCGCAACGATGCAGAAGGCGTCTTTATTCGGTTGGTTGGCGCCCAGTACAAGGTCGATGAATTTATTGAAAAACTGCGCAGTGCCCCGCCGCCACTGGCGCGGATAGACGGTTTCACCCTGATAGCGGATGACGGTCCTGACCTTGATGAAACACGCTTTGTCATCGAAGAAAGCCAGGCAGGCGGTGAGGCTCAGGTGGTGGTATCGCCGGATAAGAGCATGTGTCCGGACTGTCTGGCGGATATCCGCAATCCCAAGGACAGACATTACCGCTACCCCTTCACCAACTGCACCAACTGTGGTCCCCGCTATACCCTGATAAAAGCCTTGCCCTACGACAGAAAGCACACCTCCATGGCGCACTTTGCCATGTGCGCCGAGTGTGAAGCCGAGTATAAAAATCCCCTCGACAGGCGCTATCACGCACAGCCGGTCAGCTGTCCCAATTGTGGTCCCACACTGAGTCTCACCGGCCCGGATGGTCGTCTTATCAGCAGCGCGCCCGATTTCTGTCTGGATGAGTGTGCCCGGCTGTTAAAACAAGGTGCCATCTTCGCCATCAAGGGCCTTGGGGGCTTTCATTTGGTGTGTGATGCCACCAGCGAGGAGGCAGTGAGCGCCCTGCGGGCGCGCAAGGTACGTCCGGCAAAGCCCCTCGCTGTGATGGTTAAAGACCCTGCCATGGCAAAAAGCTTTGCCGATGGCGCGGATGAAGAGTGGCAACTGCTTTGCTCCCGGGAGCGGCCCATCGTCATCATGAAAAAAGCTGCAGCGGCGATCGGTAGCCCCCTGAATGTTGTCCAGCAAAGCGAGCTTGCGCCCTCGGTGGCGCCCGGCATCGACCGTATAGGGCTCTTTTTACCCTATACGCCGCTGCACGCCTTACTGCTGGACGCCGTTGACCGGCCGCTGGTCGCCACCAGCGCCAATCGCAGCGGCGAGCCCATCATCATCGACGCTGCCGATATCCACCAAAAACTGGCGGGTGTGGTGGATTATATTCTCGACCACGATCGCCCCATCGTATCCGGCTGCGACGACAGCGTGGTCCAGTGGTGTGCCGGGCAGCTACAGGTTATCCGCCTCGCCAGAGGATATGCTCCGCTGGCGATTCTCAGCCCACGGCCGAGCCAATCCCACCTGATGGCAGTGGGGCCTCAGCAAAAAAACACCCTGGCATTTGGCCTTGGTCACAACCTGTTCTTAAGCCCTCATATTGGCGATCTGTTCAGTATCGAAGCCGAAGATTACTTTATTCGAACCCTGGAGAGCTTCAAGCGGCTATATCAGGTTGAGCCCGGCTGCGTGGTTGCCGATCATCACCCGGATTATGCCCCTAGTCGTTTTGCCCGGCGTTATGCACAAAGCAGCGATCGCGGCGTAGAACTCCTTACCGTGCAGCACCATTTTGCCCACATATTGTCGGTCATGGCGGCCAATTCACTCAGCGAACCTGTACTGGGGTTCAGCTTTGATGGCACCGGCCTCGGTGATGACATGAGTCTTTGGGGTGGCGAAGTGCTGCTGTGCAGCGCGACCCATTTCGAGCGCCTCGGTGGACTCAAGCCCTTTGCCCTGCCCGGCGGCGACAAAGCCAGCAGCGAACCCTGGCGCGTGCTCTTGAGCCTGCTCTCGGGTTACCTGTCAGCATCACGGCTTCAGGGGCTTCCCTGTCTTGCCCATTTAAGTCCGTCCATGCTGAGCAACCACCTTAAAGTCATCAGCCGTCCCGGCACGCTGCAAAGCTCATCCATGGGGCGGCTATTTGATGCGGCCGCCGCCTTGCTGGGTATTTGCCAGCGTGTCGAGTTTGAAGGCCAGGCAGGCATGTTACTGGAAGCCTTTGCCGCCCGGGCAACAGGCCCCATACCTACCCTGATACTGGAAGAAAAGCACGGTCAGTGGGACGGCGCAGCGCTGCTGGTGTCCATGCTGGAACAGATGGACACACTCGATACGCCCCCTGAATGCCTGGCGAAAGCCTTTATCAATGCCATCGCCGATGCCATCGTCGAGAAGGCGCGCCATTATCCCAATTTGCCCGTGGCGCTGAGCGGCGGAGTGTTCCAGAGCCGTACCCTCGCCAATGCCACCGCCCTTAAGCTGTCTCAACAGGGTCTCAAGCTGCTGCCGTGGGGTCAGGTACCTGTAAACGATGGCGGTATCGCCCTCGGCCAACTTTGGTACGCAGTTCACAGTTTCAACCAATAAGTGCGCCAGATTGTCCCGCCGTCGCCAAATGCTGACCCACATCAAATCTTTCGTTAATCAGCTGTATCAGAATTGTGCCAAATAGCCCAAGGAGACTCCCTACATGTGCCAGGACTGTGGCTGCTCATTGCCGAGATTCGGGATGCAAGAACCCCATCAGCATGCTCATGAACATCATGAACTCACCACCAACCCTCAACTGAATGACGCCAAGACCCTGTCGGTTATCCATAAAATCCTGGATAAAAACGATCTGGAGGCTGGCCACAACCGCAGTCACTTCGAATCCCGTCAGATAAGTGCATACAACCTGATGAGCAGTCCTGGCAGCGGTAAAACCACCTTGCTGGAGTGCTTGCATGAATATCTGGGACTCACCTACGGCGTGATTGAGGGCGATCTGGAAACCTCAAAAGATGCCGATCGCCTGCTGGCGAAAGGTATTCAAGCGGTGCAAATTCAAACCGGCAGCGCCTGCCACCTGGATGCCTTTATGGTCCATGGTGCCCTGCACCGTCTTACCCTCGATGAAGGCAGCATCGCCTTTATCGAAAACGTCGGTAATCTGGTGTGTCCGGCAAGCTACGATGTGGGCACCCACCGCAATATCGTGCTCTTATCCGTGCCCGAAGGTGACGATAAAATTGCCAAATACCCGGTGATGTTCCGCCGTGCCGATCTGGTACTCATCACCAAATCCGATCTTGCGCCCTACTTTGATTTCAGTGTCGACAGTGCCAAAGACAGCCTCAGAGCACTTAATCCCCAGTGTGAAGTGATTGAATTGTCCATCAAGGACGGTCGCGGCATGGACAGACTGGCGGCCTGGCTGACGCAGGATCACCGCGAGCGCTTTCACACGACTGTTGGAGGAAACTGAGCTATGTGCCTTTCCGTACCTTCTGAAGTCGTGGCATTGCACCCGGATGAACAGGCCATTACCGTTGATACCCTGGGCGTGCGGCGAAAAGTCAGTCGCCATTTACTCAGCGACGAGATCCATATCGGCGACTATGTGTTAATCCACATCGGCTTTGCGATGAATAAAATTGACAAAGAAGATGCCCTTGAGAGTTTAAAGCTGTACAGAGAAATCGCCCAGAAGCTGGAGG
Source organism: Shewanella litorisediminis (assembly GCF_016834455.1). NCBI lineage: Bacteria > Pseudomonadati > Pseudomonadota > Gammaproteobacteria > Alteromonadales > Shewanellaceae > Shewanella > Shewanella litorisediminis. The sequence goes on along the minus strand of NZ_CP069213.1, from coordinate 1,920,084 downwards.
CAGAAAATCATGACTGAGCCTGCCACCGGTGAAATGAATTCATCACTTAAACTCAAGTCCCTCTACGAAGGTTTTCGTGATGCCGACACTATCCGGGCACTCGCAGCCCGCATCGGCAATGAGGCCAAAAAGCTTTCTGCGCCGCTCTATATCATGGAGGTGTGCGGCGGTCATACCCACACCATCATGAAATATGGCCTGCTGGGTTTAATACCGGACAATGTAAAATTTATCCATGGTCCCGGCTGCCCCGTGTGTGTGATGCCCAAAGAGCGCATCGATCAGGCCATTGCCCTGGCGAACATGGACGATGTGATACTGCTGACCCTCGGTGACATGATTAGGGTACCCGGCTCCAAAGGCAGCCTGGCACAGGCCCGTGCCAATGGCGCCGATGTCCGCCCCCTGTACGATCCCCTCGATGCTCTGGCCATCGCAAAGGACAACCCCAACAAGACGGTGGTGTTTTTTGCCATCGGCTTTGAAACCTCCACCCCCATGACGGCTGTGCTGCTCAGGGAAGCTGAGCGTGCCGCACTCCCCAACCTGATGTTTCATATCAACCATGTGCTGGTGCCGCCTGCCATCGATGCCGTCATGGCCGAGCCGGCCACCAAGGTCAATGCCTTTATCGGTCCGGCCCACGTGAGTGTGATAAGCGGCGCCAAAATCTATCGCCGCGCTGCCGAGGCGCACCATACCCCCGTGGTGGTCAGCGGTTTTGAACCCGTGGATGTGATGGAGTCCATTTTGCGTTTGGTGGAGCTTAAAAATCACGCCGAATCCGTGGTTGAGGTGCAATACAGCCGCGCCGTGTCTGAGCAGGGTAACCTGACTGCACAGGCGCTGGTGGACGAGTACTTTGAAGTGCGCGACAGCTTCCGCTGGCGGGGTCTGGGCCCCATTCCCCAGTCGGCCCTGAAACTCAGAGACAAGTACGCCCACAGGGATGCCGAAATCCACTTTGGTGATCGGTTACCGGTTCAGGAAATCGACGATCACAAGGCCTGCCAGTGTGGTGACATACTGCGTGGTCTTGCCAACCCCATGGACTGCAAAGTCTTTGGCCGTGGGTGCACCCCACAAACGCCCCTTGGCAGTTGCATGGTCAGCTCAGAAGGCGCCTGCAATGCCTATTACCGCTACCATGGAGTCCAGCATGTCGACTAACAGTATTCAGCTCGCCCACGGTGGCGGCGGCCTGGAAATGAATAAACTCATTCGTAACCTGTTTTTCAAGGCCTTTGACAACTGCATCCTGAGAAATGAAGAAGATGCCGCCCTCCTGAACCTGCAGGGCCCCACTGCCTTTACCACAGACTCTTTCACTGTGTCGCCGCTGTTTTTCGCCGGTGGCGACATAGGTAAGCTGGCCATTGCCGGTACAGTCAATGATTTGGCCATGATGGGCGCCGAACCTCAGTACCTGAGCCTTGGTGTCATCATCGAAGAAGGCTTTCCCATGGCATCCCTTGAGGCCATAGTGGCCTCCATGGCGAGCGAGCTTAAGAAATGCGGTGCCAAAATCGTCTGCGGCGATACCAAGGTGGTTCCCAAAGGCTGCGCCGATGGCCTGTTTTTAAACACCACCGGGGTGGGCCGGATTGTCAAACCCGGCTTGTCGGCAAAAAACCTGCGAGCCGGTGATGCCATACTGGTCTCAGGGGATATTGGGCGCCACGGTGCGGCGATTCTGATGGCCCGGGAAGGACTGGAGCTGGAGTCCGGCCTTGAAAGCGACTGTGCAACCCTCTGGAGCTCGGTGGAGCAACTCTTGGTGCATCCCTTTGATATCCATGCCATGCGCGACGCAACCCGGGGCGGCCTTGCGGCTGTGCTCAATGAATGGGCAGCTGCATCCGACGTTATGATAGAGGTCGATGAGGCCGCAGTCCCCGTGAGCGATGAAGTGAAAGGCCTGTGTGAGCTCTATGGCTTTGAAGCCACAGATCTGGCCAACGAAGGCACCTTCGTCATGGCGCTCCCTGCTGCACAGGCAGAAGGCGCGCTGGAGGTACTCAAGCGCTTTGGCCACTGCGAGCACGCGGCCATCATAGGTCGTGTGGGTGAGAGCCCTGCCGGGCGCGTAATACTGCACACGCCGTGGGGCAGCAACAGATACCTTGACCTGCCCGCCGGTGAATTGCTGCCAAGGATTTGCTAATGCACGAATTTTCCATCGTTCAGGCGCTGCTGGACAGCTGCGAGCAACATGCCCGCAGCGTCGGGGCCAGTGGAATAAGCCGGGTCTGCATTCGCATTGGCGCCTTAAGTGGTGTCGAGCCGGCCCTGCTCGCCACCGCCTTTGATACCTTTAAGCTCGAAGGTCGCTGCGCCGATGCCAGCCTTGAGATGGAAATTGAGCCGCTGCGACTCGAGTGCAATGAATGTGGTTATCAGGGCGAGGCCGACGGGCACAGGGTGCTGTGCCCAAAGTGTCAAAGCCCCTTCACCCGGGTAACCGGCGGCGAGGATATGCTGCTGTTACAGCTGGAACTCACGGGAACCGACAAAGGAGCCGCAGCCCACGGTGCCGACAGCTGACGTTCGAGGGGCACGGGGTGGCAATCGCCACCTCGACCTTAATCAGGACCGAAAACGGCTGACTTACGCGCCCCCAGACTTTTGGGTGTTCTTAACAGCAATCCTTGGATCCCGAACCCACTCCATCATCGGTTTGAGCTTGCCAGCTCACCCAGACCACCTCACTTGCGACCTTTGCCATACCAAGCCAACTCAACCAATCTTTTTGGTGATCAGCGAGGCGGTCACCCGGCCCTTTGACTTCGATAAAGACAAGCTGCGCATCCCGGATCAACACCAGATCCGGAAAACCACTGCGTCTGGCACGCAGGTCCTGCAGTAACCTCTCCACCAGTGACGCAACAAAGGGGCCATTAAGATAAGGAAATAGTGCGGCAAAAAGCTGCTCGTCCCACAAAGCCCAATTCACCCAGTCGTTGGCTATGCCCCGCTTACTGTGAAAATGGCGGCCAAGAACTGATACATCGCCTGCTTTGAGCGTGGCAAGCCGCTCATTGATCAGAGCGCGGCGCCGCTGGCTGAACTCCGGCTGGTACATGTCGGATGGCGCAGTTTGAAATGGATGGTCAAAGGCACCTTTTACCGGCGCAAACAGGATATCCCACAGAGCCAAACCAAAAAGGCCACAACTGAAGGCGTTTTCGAGGTGCCATCCCGGTATTCCCAGGCTATCAAAGTGGTGAAGAACGGCATACTCGGGCCCTGACACTCTGGTTAACACCAGTGCCTGTTCGGTCAGTCTAGAGGGGTCGGGCTTTTGCCAGTGTAAACCCGCTTTTTTGGCAAGCCTTGGCAAAATACGCAGGCTGGCATGGTATTCCTCGTCGGCCAGCGCAGAAGCAAAGAGCGTCTGCGCCGCGTCAAAGGCTTCATGGCAGCGGCCAAGGGCTTCCAGGCAGCGAGCCCTGCGCTCACGGGCCGGCACCAGTTCCAAACCTTGATACAGCGCCAGTGCCTGCTCGGTTAAGCCCCGACGTTCATACTCCCTGGCGATACGGCAAAGCAGCCGCTTCAGTTTGCGTGCCTGTCTGTGTATATCGACGTCAAGCTCAGATGATGACTCAGGAGCAGCCCCCACGGCCGACTGTATCTGCTTGTTAAGCACCTCAACCAGCGACGCCAGTGCAGGCAGAGAAAGCGCTCTTATGTCTTCCAATTGCCGGGCAATATCGGCGCACAACAAGGCAAGCTCAACCTGAGCCCGGTTATCAAATCGGCGGTGGGCGGCGTCCAGTGGATAATCTTCGTAGCGCCGATAACCGAGTTCGGTGATGACAAACTCGTCAGATTGCTGCCAGGCATTACCAAAATACAACAGTCTTAAGGTGTCATGGGCGGGTGCAGCGTCGAGCCTGAGTAAATCATCGGTGAATTGCTTCGCTATACCTGGCCAAAGAGTGGTTCCATCGGCCAGCAGGGTTTCATGAGCGTGGGCCACAAGCTGCTGCTTGGTGGCGGATTTTGGAACCCGGGCCGCCGTCGTATCCAAACCCTTTTCTTTACTGACACTTTGCAGCTGCATTATCGCGGCAGCAAGCTCATCGCGGGTGATAAGGGATGAAAGTATGCCCGGCTCGGGTGACACGCCAAGGGTGATAAACCCGTGCCGTTGCAGTTCGGCGCAGGCATCCGTCAAGGCAGGAATATCGGCGTAACGCAGTTTGCTCAGGCGAAAATGACTGCCACGGCGACTGAGTAGCCGTACCAGGAGCCTGAGAGCACCTTCTGACAGGGTGTCGGTACAATTCAGGAGTTTAAGCTCGTCTTCGGAAAGCAGATCCCGATAACGTCCGAGGCCACTCAGCAAGAGTCTGAAGTGCCTCAGGTAATAATCGGGATCGTCCAGTGTGTTAGCCAAGCTCAGTTACGGTAAATCGTTTGGATAAGATGGAAGCCAAATCGGGTTTTTACCGGGCCATGAACTTCGAGCACGGGCTTTTTAAACACCACATCGTCAAAGGCCTTTACCATTTGCCCCGGGCCAAATTCGCCGAGATCGCCGCTGCGGCGTTTCGATGAGCACAGGGAATACTGCTTGGCTAATTTGCCAAAATCTTCCCCTTTGTCGATTCGGGCTTTGAGCTTTTCCGCTTCTTCCCGGGTTTTGACCAAAATATGTCTGGCACAGGCTCTGGCCATGGGACTCTCCTCAATCTTGCAATGTGTCTATTCTACCCCAAAGCGTGCCCCATGGCAGCGCTTGCATGAGTCAGGGGGCTTTCATACACTGCGGGTTCGAAAAAGGGAGATGCATTATGTGGTTTCAAAAACGCTTCAGCCTCAGGCCCAAAAGCCGCGGCTTTCATTTGGTCACAGACGAAATAACGACCCAGCTGCCTGAGCTTGCCAATGTAAAAGTCGGTTTACTGCATCTGCAGCTGCTCCATACTTCCGCATCCCTGAGTCTCAATGAAAATGCCGACCCCACGGTGAGGCAGGATTTTGAAAGCTTTTTCAATCGGACCGTAAGGGAAAACGAGCCCTGGTATCGTCACGACTATGAAGGGCCGGACGATATGCCGGCGCATCTGAAATCCAGTCTGCTGGGAACCAGTCTTATGCTCGCCATCAGCGAAGGACGGCTGGCCCTCGGCACCTGGCAGGGCATTTACCTTGGCGAGCACCGAAACTCTGGCGGTGAACGGCGTATCATCGCCACCTTGCAGGGGGAATAACGGCGCAGGGAGAATAGCAGCGCAGGGGCAAAGGCGTCAGTGATATCCGCGCAGGGCATTCTGCCGTCCTTTGTGTCACGGTGGACATAGGCAGAATGCGCGTACGTTGTTCAGGGCCGATTACTCGGCGATGCGTTCCAATTTGGCAAGATAGAAACCATCAAAGCCCGATGTGGCCGGGGTAATATTTTCATCCTCCAGCAAACGGAAGTTGGGATTGGCCGCCAAAAACGCATCAACCTGGCCGCGGTTTTCACAGGGCATGATTGAGCAGGTTGCATACACCAGTATGCCTCCCACCTTCACCATGCGGCTGTAGCTGCCAAGAATATGGGCCTGCAGCTCCATCAGCACCGGCAAACGCTCTTCGGTATCGCGCCACTTGGCATCGGGATTACGCTTGAGCACCCCAAGGCCGGAGCAAGGCACGTCCAGCAGCAATCGGTCGGCCGACAGTTTCAAACGCTTAATGGTTTTACTGCCGGCAATGAGCCGGGTCTCCACGTTGTGGGCACCGGCGCGGCGGGCACGCTCTTTGAGGTTATCCAGTTTCCACTGCTCTACGTCCATGGCAAGCAACCTGCCCTTGCCCGCCATGGCGGCGGCCAGATGCAGCGTCTTGCCGCCGGCACCGGCACAGGCGTCAATCACCCGCATCCCGGGTTTCACATCCAGCGCGGCGGCAACCAACTGGGAACCGGCGTCCTGCTGCTCAAACCAGCCATCGGCAAAGGCCTTGGTGCGAAAGAGCGCGGCATTGGAGGTCACTTCCAGTGCTGAGTCCACCCCGGCAACAGGAACAGTCTCAACCCCTTCAGCGGCCAGACGCTGTGCCAGTTCATCCCGGGTACACTTAAGGCCATTGGTGCGCAGATAACGCTTGGGGGCCAAAGACAGAGCCGCTCGCTCGGCCACCCAGCTATCACCCAGCTCCGCCTGCCCGAGTTTATCCAGCCAGTCCGGGCATCCGTCCCACAACAGCGGCGCGGCCTTGGCACGCTCGAGACGTTCGGCAAAGACCCCATCTTCAATATCCAGGGTGTATCTGAGACGCGGAATCGCCAAACCATGGAACCTGTGCCAGGCATTGAGCACCCGGCTGCCTTCACGCTCGATGCGCTCCGGGGTGGTGTCGGCAAGGAAACAGAAGAGGTTCAGGCGCCGGATAAGCTCGCCGGTCACGGTGGCGATTCTGGCCTGCTCTTCACTTTCGAGCTTAAGGCCCGAAAAGTGGCGTGAGTAGGCCCTGTCCAGTGGCGAGCCTTCAATCAGCACCTGATTGAGGATCCCAAGAACGAGTTCGGCAGAAGAAGGTGACAAAGGCGATGCGAGCATGGTGGCTATCCGGCATTGAAAAACTGCGGGATCATAGGAGGTATTGCGCCCCTTCGCAAGGAAGAACACAAAGGCAATCGCGGTTTATGCAGGCTGGCCTTTAGGTTGGACATGCTATCGACAGCCTGTTGGGCACTTTTCGTGTCCACAGCGCGCGCTTTCACGTCCCCTTGAATAACCCATTCACTGACATTTCTATCGCGCCTGCTCACGCCTTCACCTTATGCAAGCAGAAAACTTGCGTTTAACCCTCTGGCTCCAGTCAATAAAAAAGCGCCTTTACGGCGCCTTTTTATCGAGTCCTCTGCCCAGAACCTTTTATTGAAATCCTGGCAATGATTCAGGCCCTGGCGGCCACAGGCTTACAGCCTTTCAGGCCATAGAAAAGGATATAGCCGTAGCACAGCACCGGCAGGATGAAGGAGGCAGACAGGCCAACAGAATCGGCCAAAAGCCCCTGCAGCAGCGGCACCAAAGCACCACCCACAATCGCCAGACACAGGATACCTGAGCCCTGGGCCGTCGCAGGGCCCAGATTTTTCAGCGCCAGGCTGAAAATGGTCGGGAACATAATGGAGTTAAACAGCCCCACCGCCAGAATTGCCCACATAGCCAGGGCGCCACTGCTGTTCATGGCAACCAGTACCAAGAGCGCGGCCATGGTGGCATTGAAGCCCAGCACCTTGCCGGCATCCACTTTTTGCATCACGGCCGCACCGATAAAGCGGCCCACCATGGCACCACCCCAGTAAAAGGCGATGTAATGGGCCGCATCGGCCTCGGCCATGCCCGCCACATGGGATTCACCCAAAAAGTTCACCAGAAAGCTGCCAATGGCCACTTCACCGCCCACGTAGACGAATATCCCGATGGCGCCCAGCACCAGATGGCGATGGCTCAGGGCACTCTGCCCTGTTGCGGCGACCTCGTCTTCCTGGTCATGGATGTGGGGCAGCTTCAACAGTGCAAACACCACCGCCAGCACAATCAGCATGCCGCACAGCAGCAGATAGGGCAGCTTGACCGCATCGGCTTCTGCCTCGGCAGAGGCGCCGACGGCAACCGACAAAATCAGCACCGAGCCAAAGGCCGGGGCTATGGTGGTGCCAAGGGAGTTAAAGGCCTGGGTCAGGGTTAAGCGGCTCGAGGCGGTATCCACCGGCCCCAGCGCAGTAACATAGGGGTTGGCCGCCACTTGCAGCACAGTAATGCCGCTGGCAAGCACAAACAAGGCGCCAAGAAAGAGTCCGTAAGTGGCATAAGCGGCTGCAGGATAAAACAGGGCGCAGCCCAGCGCCGCAGTTAACAGCCCCACCACTATGCCCTTCTGATAACCGAGCCGCTTGACCAGCACCCCGGCCGGAACCGACACCAGGAAATAGGCGCCGAAGAAGCAAAACTGGATCAACATCGCCTGGGCATAATTCAGGCTGAATACCGCTTTCAAATGCGGAATAAGGATGTCGTTAAGACAGGTGATAAAGCCCCACATAAAAAACAATGTGGTGAGTGAGGTCAGGGCAAAACCGTAACGCCCTCCCTCGGACGCGCCATCATGATGGGCAGTAACAGGTACGCCGGAAGCCATAGTCTTCTCCTTGATTATTATCGTTATCGCAATCTTGTATGGTCGAGGTCTACAGCGAAGCTTACCCCATGAATCTCACGCCGGGCGATAGGCAAAGCGCTGCTTGCTTTATCGCTGGTACAGGCTGCTGGCAGTGGATGATGGCCAGTAGCCCAGCGTATCAGCTTTATGCCAGGGAAGCTGGGCTCCAACAAAAAGCCCAAATTCCTTTCCCCAGGTTCCGTGCTTTAAGACCTAGTTGCCCAGCAACAAAGCCCCGTGGGGCGCAAGGCGAACAGTGCCAGCGCCATCCAAACTGCCCCCCTCAAGACCATGGCCGTCGAGGAGTACCCATGGCTCACCGCCGGGGATGTTAACCACCTGCGGCTCATCAGATAAATTGAACAAACAAAGCACTTTTTCATCAGAATTTACACGCTCAAACGCCAGTACAGGCTCTTTGACATCAATAAATTTGATTTCACCACCGACCAAGGCGGGCTGAGAGCGACGCCATGCCATAAAGCGGCTGAACTGATTCAATATAGAATCCGGGTCGTCGCTCTGGGCGGCGACGTTCAGCGCCCGATGTTCTTCCGGCAGCGGTAACCAGGGCTTGGTGCCCGTCGCCAGATCACTGAATCCCATAAAGTCGCCTTCAGCTTGCCAGGGCATGGGGGTACGGCAACCATCGCGGCCTTTAAAGTTTGGCCAGAACGCGATACCGAAGGGGTCCTGCAGCGCATCAAAGGGAATGTCGGCTTCAGTCAGCCCAAGCTCTTCGCCCTGATACACGCACAGGCTGCCACGCAAACATCCCAGCATGGCCGACAACATCTTGGCCATTTGAGGCGAGCCCTTGCCCTGCCCCCATCGACTGATAACCCGCTCCACGTCGTGGTTACCTATAGCCCAGCAAGGCCAGCCATCACCGATGGCGCCTTCGAGGGCTTCCACTGTACTGCGGATGTAGTCTGCGCTGTAGTCTTTGGTGAGAAGCTCAAAGCTGTAGGCCATGTGCAAACGGTTATCGCCCTTGGTGTATTCGGCCATGGTGGCGAGGGAGTCTTCGCTTGAGACTTCGCCCAGGGTCACAGCCCCCGGGTAGCGGTCAATCAGCGCCCGTAAATCTTCAATGAACCCCAGGGTTTCAGGACGTTCGTTGTTATACCAATGATACTGATAGGCGTAGGGATTATCTTCGGAAAACCCCCGTCCCTGACGTTTATCAGCGGGTTTGGCCGGGTTGTCGCGCAGTTCCTTGTCATGGAAACAAAAGGTAATGGCATCGAGGCGGAAACCATCTACGCCCTTTTTCAGCCAAAACTCCACATTGCTGAGTACGGCCTGGCGAACGGCTTCACAGTGAAAGTTCAGATCCGGCTGACTCTTTAAAAAGTTGTGCAGGTAATACTGCTGGCGTCTTGGCTCCCACTCCCAGGCGCAGCCGCCAAATATCGCCAGCCAGTTATTGGGTGGGGTGCCATCTTCACGGGGATCGGCCCACACGTACCAGTCGGCCTTGGGATTGTCCCGGCTCTGGCGGCTTTCGGCAAACCAGGCGTGCTCGTCTGACGTGTGGCTGAGTACCTGATCGATAACCACCTTCAGCCCCAGAGAGTGAGCCTTGGCGATAAGCTCGTCAAAATCCATCATGGTGCCGAACATGGGGTCCACATCCAGATAGTCACTGATGTCGTAACCGAAGTCCTTCATCGGGGATCGGAAGAAGGGCGAAATCCAAATGGCATCCACATTGAGGCTGGCAATGTAGTCGAGTCGCTCGATGATCCCTTTCAGATCGCCAATACCATCGCCGTTACTGTCTTTGAGACTGCGCGGGTAAATCTGGTAAATGGCAGCGCCGCGCCACCAGGGATGAATACTCATTGTGGTCCCTCAATTCAGGTCATTTAGGCCGTGTTATCCGGCTTTGTATCGCCCCTGGCTGTTGGCGTTTTGTTGCCAATGCGTAAGCGCAGCCAGGGTGCTGTATGATGCATGGAGGATACGTGACAAGCAAAAGGGCCTTCAATAGAGCTGCATACGTATGCACAAACTGAGACACAGGCGCCGGCGACGGTTTTACGCACATATTTTCAATCTTTCATATACTTAAGCATCAAAAACTTACCAGCAATACTCGCACCTTCTCCCTTGGGTGAGCCTGCTTTCGCCCCTGACAGGGCTTTGAATACGTATGCACTCGGTTGAGTAGGCAGAAAGGGCGGGAGTAGTATCGTCACCGTTGTGCAACATGTTGGTCATAAAAGCAGCCTTATGCAGTAATTTAAGTGCATGAATGCCCAATAACATTAATAAGCAATGACTGTTGTCCCAACATCCAAGCAAGCTCGCTGGCACGACATGGGCCGCGACCAAAGGGGAAAGATGAATGATGCAATTTAAACCAAACCTGTTAACCGTGGCGCTGCTCGCTGCCGGTTTCAGTATGCAGGTACAGGCGGCTGAACCTTCTGAAGAAAAAGATGTTAACAAAGAAGAAGCTGCCAATATCGAAGTGATCACCGTTAAGGGTTTTCGCACCAGCGTGATCAAGTCGCTCAACGAAAAACGTTTTGGCGACACAGTCTCTGAATCCATCTCTGCAGACGATTTGGGCGCCCTGCCCGACCAATCCATCGCCGACGCTCTCACCCGCTTGCCCGGCATCACTGCCGTGCGTACCGGCGGCCAGGCCAGCGGCCTGAACATCCGTGGCTTGGATGGCGACTTTGTGTTTGCCACCTTGAATGGCCGCGAGCAGGTCACCACAGGCAGCAAGCGTGCCATCGAATTTGACCAGTATCCTTCCGAGCTCATCAGCCAGGCTGCGGTCTACAAGTCACCCAAGGCATCTTTGATTGAAGGTGGCGTGGCCGGTACCGTTGAGCTGAAAACCGCTGACCCACTGCGCGCTGCAAAAGAGCAAAACTTTACCTTTAATGCCCGCGGTGCCTTTAACGATCGCGCCGATGAAGTCGCCGATGCCAATGAATACGGCAATCGCTTGAGCTTCTCTTATCAGGGCAAGTTCCTCGAAGAAACCCTGGGTGTTGCGCTGGGTTACGCGCACCTGTATCAGCCCTTTGTTGCCAGCCAGTTTATCGGCCTGCGTTTCAACGATGCCAAGAAAGATGTCAACGGTGATGGTGTGGTCGAGTCCATCAGCGAAGGCTTTGAAATGCAGCAAAAAGGTGGCGAAGACACCCGTGACGGTTACATGGCTGCCATTCATTGGCGCCCCAATGATAACTGGTCTTTCAAGGGTGACTTGTTCCACTCACAGTTTGATTCTGAAAACTTTGCCCGTGGTTTCCGGGTGAAATCACTGCAAAACGGCACCATCACCAACGCCAACATTAAAAATGGCTCCATGATTGGCGGCACCGTCAGCACAAACGGCACCGACAACTTCGCCCTGTTTGTGGTGAACGATAACGACTCTAAGTATTCAGAGCTGACCTCAGGCTCTTTCAACATAGAGTGGAACAATGGCGATGCCCTGACCGTCTCAGCCGACATCAGCTACTCCAAAGCCGATGGCGAGTTTGTGAACGGCGGCTCCCGCGCTGTGCTGTATCAGGATATCGACAACCAAATCCGCGCTGCCGAGTCCATCAGCTATCAGCTGAACGACCTGAACCCCGCCTCCATCTCGGTCACCAATGACTACACAGATCTGAGCACTCTGGGTCTGAAAGAAGTGGGCATGTGGCCCTACAACCAGCAAAACGATCTGATTGCGTACAAGCTGGACTTCAACTATCAGCTGGATACCGCTTTTGTCTCTTCTGTCGAGTTTGGTGTGCGTTACTCTGAGCGTGAATTCAACGCCCAGCGCTCTCAGGCAGGTTACGGTTTCGAGTTTGGCAACAATCCGGCAAACCAACCGGTACTGCGTCTGACCGAAGACATGACCAGCGTGGTGAACTTTGGCGGCGAACTCGCCGGTTACCCAAGCTTCCTTGCTATCGACTTCGACAAGGCCGTTGATCTGGTTAATGCGCAGCTCGCTGCTACAGGTCAGGATCCTTTCGCCCCTACCGCCAACTGGTCCAATAACTGGACCATGATCCAAAGCGGTGCGGTTAACGAAGATGTGTTGGCGGGTTATGTGCAGGCCAACCTGGAGTTTGATCTTGCCGACGTGAAAGTCACAGGTAACCTGGGTCTTCGCGTAGTGCATACCGATCAGTCCAGTACCGGTCTGCAGCAGGTTGGCTTTGGTCTGGGTGAAGCCATCACCGACGAAAAAGGCGTGGTGAGCACAGACTATATCCGCAACGAAGTGGGTAAGACTTACACCGATTACCTGCCCTCGCTGAACCTGAACTTCCACCTGACCGATAACGATCAGCTGCGTTTTGCTGCCGCCTCCGTCATGGCGCGTCCACCTATCGACAAGCTGAAGTCAGGCATGGGCAGCTGGTATGACGATGCCTCCACTCCCGGCTACAAGAAGTACAACGCATGGGGCAACACCAGCCCACTGCTGGATCCTTTCTACGCCGATCAGTTCGACCTGTCCTACGAGCACTACTTCGAAGACAGCGAAGGCGCCGTGGTCGTAGCCCTGTTCTACAAAGACATCAAGTCTTTCATTAACAACTTCACCATCCAGCCATTCGATTTCGAAGAAGCCGGTTTCCTGGTGCCCGATACCATTATCGACAACGGTGTTGAGTTCCCGGTAGTGAAAGACGAAGGCCAATACCAAACCGCCATCAACAACGACAAGGGTGGCTACATCCGCGGCGTTGAGCTGGCCTACACCCAGGTGTTTGACTTCCTGCCCGATCCATTGAGTGGCCTGGGCTTCACCGGCAGCTACTCTTACTCCGACAGTGAAGTGCAGTTCACCACCGACCTGAGCGGCTCTTCTCTGGATATTCCGCTGCCTGGTTTGTCTGAGCACGTGGTTAACACCACCCTGTTCTACACCCTGGATGGTTTCGATACCCGTTTGAGCATGCGTTATCGCAGTGGTTATGTGTCTGAGCAGGTTGCCGTTGAAACCCAACTGGCCTTCTTCGATGCCGAAACCATCTTCGACTATCAGGCGTCTTACGCGCTGGATAACGGTCTTAAGTTCCTCTTCCAGATCAATAACCTGACAGACGAACCCAACAAGACCTACTTCGGTGAGGAGTATCAGACAGGGACCATCCAGTCCTTCGGTCGCCAGTACTTCCTGGGTCTGAGCTACTCAATGTAAGCAGCTTCATTGAAAGCGGCACCCTGAAAAGACCTGCCCCAGGGCAGGTCTTTTTTATTTGTTTTCCAGTCAACAGGAGGTTGCAATGGGGCAACTCACATTAAGCGCGCAGTGCGCTGCCATACACACGAGCGTCCGCCGGCGCCTGTGCCTGACGGTGTTTTTCGGCTTAAGTGCGGCCACATCCTTTGCCGCCCTCTCGGTGCCCATGCAGGGGCACGAAAACGCATTAAACAGCAATACACTCAATCCCATCAGCCTCAGTCAGGTGCAACAGTCCCGCCATTCGGTAACACCGAACTCTGTGAAAATAGAGCCCCTGAACTGGTGGATTGGGATGCAGAATCCGCATCTTGAATTGATGCTCACCGGCAAGGACATAGCCCGCGGCAGCCTGCGCCTGGAAAATGACCTTGGCGCAAAACTAATTGAAACCATCCCCGGAGACAGCCCCAATTACCTGTTCGTGAGGCTCGACCTCTCTACCGCCAGTGCCGGCACCCTCACCCTGGTGCTCAGCCTCCCCAAAAGCGCCCTCAATCCGGCAACGGAGCTGAGAATCCCTTACGAGCTTAGAGAAAGGCAACCCGGCAGCAGCGAGCGTCAGGGTTACAGCAACAGGGACGTGATGTACCTCATCACCCCCGACCGCTTTGCCAATGGCGATACGGCAAACGATGACCTGCCCGGTTTTGACGACAAGCCCAATAACCCGGTCTACAGCGAGCCTGGCAACAGCCGTGACAACGCCCGCCACGGGGGCGATCTGGCGGGCATAGAGCGCAGGCTCGACTATCTTAACGACCTTGGCATCACCCAGCTTTGGATAAACCCGCTGCTGGAAAATCGCCAGCCGGCTTATTCCTATCATGGCTATGCCATTACCGATTTCTATCAAATCGATGCCCGCTTCGGCAGCAACAGCCAATATCAGGCGCTGGTGAGCAATGCCGGTGATAAAGGCCTTGGGGTCATCATGGACGTGGTACTCAACCATATGGGGTCCGGGCACCCCTGGATGCAGGATTTACCCTTTAACGACTGGGTCAATCCCAAGTCACAGCACACCAGCCACAGGCGCACGGCGGTTCAGGACCCTTATGCCGCGCCCAAAGATGCCGCGGCCTTTACCGACGGCTGGTTTGTGGACAGCATGCCAGACCTCAATCAACGTAATCCCCACCTCGCCACTTACCTGATTCAAAATAACCTCTGGTGGATTGAATACGCCGGGCTGTCGGGCCTGAGAATCGACACCTGGTCTTACTCGGATAAGGATTTTCTCAAGGCATTTTCCGCCGCCATCATGACGGAATACCCCCATTTCAACATGGTGGGGGAAGAATGGAGCGGCAATCCTGCGGTAGTGTCTTACTGGCAAAGCGGTAAACAAAACCCCGATGGCTATCAAACCTCTCTGCCGGGACTTATGGACTTTCCCCTCTATGACGTACTGCTGCAGACCGTGAATGAAGAAGAGAGCTGGGGCACAGGCTTTATCCGTCTATACGAGGCCCTTGCCAACGACCTGCTGTATCCCAATGCCCAAAATCTGGTGCTGTTTGAAGGCAACCACGATACCAATCGCCTCTACAGCCTGCTTGGGCGCGATATGCACAAGTTCAAGCTGGCGCTTGCCTATGTGATCTTGTCAAACCGGGTGCCCCAGCTGTTTTACGGCACAGAGTTTGCCATGCAAAGCCCTGTTGAGGGTCGCAACGACGGCGCCGTGCGGGCGGACATGCCGGGCTTTGGCAAGGCCGCATTCGGTAAATCCGACATAGATGCCATGGCGGGCGAATCAAAAGCGGCCTTTGAATTTATCCGTGCCCTGCTGCATTTCCGGAAAACCAGTGATGCGGTGCACCGGGGTAAACTGGTCCACTTTGTGCCGCAATTCGAACAACAACCGGGCCTTTACGTGCAGCTGCGCCTGGCGCCTGATGATGTGCCGGGGGCCAAAAGCCTGCTGATTATTTACAATAAAAACAAAGAGCCTGTGAGCCTGGAGATGGGGCGTTTTACCGATTACCTTCCCCTGAACACGGACGTAAAGAGTGTGCTTGATAACCGGCGTTTTTCATTACCTGCCACACTCAATCTGTCTTCCCCCGTTACCCTGCTGGAGTTTTAATCCCCATGGCATTTATGTCTTTTAGCCGTTTTCCCCTGCTGGCAGTCGCCAGCCTTTCCATCCCGCTGGGCTTTGGCAGTGCGTATGCCGGCTCAAATGAGTCAGCAGCCCTTGTTGCGTCAGCGAAAGCGCCTCTGCTGAGTACACAAGGTAATCAGGCTGCTGAGGCGTCGCCATCTGCGCTGGTGTATCAGCTCTTGCCCCGGGTCTTTGGCAATCAAAACCTCACCAACACCCCCTGGGGCAGCATTGAAGAAAATGGCAGCGGTAAATTTGCCGATATCGATGAGGTGGTACTGGCCGACCTTCAAAACATGGGCGTAACCCATGTGTGGTACACGGGCGTCTTGCATCATGCCTCTGTCACCGACTACAGCGCCTACGGCATAAGCCGTGATGACGCCGATGTGGTCAAGGGGCTTGCGGGCTCCCCCTACGCCATCCGCGATTATTACAATGTGAATCCCGACTTGGCACTCGCCCCCGAAAACCGCCTGGAAGAGTTCAAAGACTTAATCACGCGCACCCACAAGGCCGGGCTTAAGGTCATTATCGACATAGTGCCCAACCATGTGGCACGTCATTACCAATCCATATCTGCACCGGAGGGCGTACAGAGCCTGGGCGCCGGCGACGACACCCGCCTGGCCTACGCCAGAAACAACAATTTTTATTATGTACCCGGCGCCGACTTTGAGGTCCCCGACGAGACAAACCGCCCCCCCGCCGCGAGCCTCAATCAGGTAAAGGCGCTACAGGATGGGCACTTTCACGAATCCCCGGCTAAATGGACCGGCAATGGTGCCACCAGCCCCAAACCCGATGCCTCTGACTGGTATGAAACCGTGAAGCTCAACTACGGGGTCACACCCGATGGCAAACATGATTTCCCCGAGGTACCTGCAACGCTTGCCTTTGCTCCTATCGAGCAGCATCAGTCCTTTTGGGCCACGCAGAAAAACCTGCCCGATACCTGGTACAAACTGCGGGACATCAGTCGTTTTTGGTTAAGTCTGGGCGTTGATGGCTTTCGTTTTGATATGGCCGAGATGGTGCCCGTCGCCTTTTGGAGCTTTCTGGCCAGCGACATCAAGGCCATCAATCCTGAAGCCCTGCTGATTGCCGAGGTTTACGAGCCTGGCCGCTATCGTGATTTTATCGGTCTTGGCAAACTGGATTTGCTGTACGACAAGGTCGGGCTCTACGACAGTCTCAAGGCCGTCAGCCAGCACGGCATAGCCAATCCAGATACAGTGGATGTCGCCCAACTGGGAAAACGTTTAACCGAAATCCGCGACATCGCCCCCCATATGCTGCATTTTTTGGAAAACCACGACGAACAGCGTATCGCCAGCCCCGAGTTTTTGGGTAGTGCCGAGCGCGCCTTGCCATCACTGGCGGTATCCCTCTATGCCACCGAAGGGCCATTCCTGCTGTATTTCGGCCAGAGTCTCGGTGAAGATGGCAGCGAAACCGGCGGTTTTGGTAAACCCAGCCGCACCAGCATATTCGACTATGTAGCCGCCCCGGCCATGGCCCGTTACCTGAAGCGGCCAAGCAATGAAGAAAAGCGTTCGGCTGCCAAGAAAGGACAACACCCGAGACCGGATGTCACATTGGGCTCAGCCAGTTTGCCCAGTGAACTCGAACTCAGACGAGCCTACAGCGCAATGTTGAAGCTTGCAGGCACCATCAAGTCCGCTGGAACGCTTGAGATACTGCCATCCAGTGGCCCCGTGTTCGCTTTTCGTCGGGGCCAATATCTCATCAGCGCAAACTTTTCCGACAAAGCCGCTGCCGATGTTGCGCTCAACGGGAAAACCCTTAAGCCGGTACTCAGTATTCCAGCAGATCAGAATAAGCAACTTGCCCCCTGGGGCGTGCGAGTCAGTCTTGTCCAATAACGGGGCAATCTGATGCCGCTGAGGCGATGATGCCTCACAAACATTCGGGCCCGGGAACTGACAGCTCCCGGGCCCGGACTTAATCAAATTTGGCCAGCCATCCAAGGTTTAGTTGATATGAATGCTGAGCTCTGAGTTTACTGGTCAGGAGCTGCGTCAGACTCGATACCAAGCCCCAGTCCCATCCGCTGCATTTCACGGTACAAGGCCTTGTCATCGAGCCGTCCGGAGGCCTTGAGCGCCGCCGATACCCCCTGTTGATCGCCAATCTTTCGCTGCTGACCCAGTTTGGCCTTGGCCTCGATACGTTCTACCACTATCTCGAAGGCGACGATGGCCTGACTCAGTTTGCCGACATAGTCTGTGGGCATCACAGCCTCATCCTGCCACAGATCGGATTCAAATCTGGCGATGGTTTGTTTAAGCACGGCTTCAACACTCAAACCATCCTCTGTGGGGTTAAGCAACTTAAAGGTGCCATACACATGGGCTGCGGTGTAGTTCCAGGTAGGCACATTGGGTGAGCCCTCATACCAGCGGGGGCTGATATAGGCATGAGGACCGGAAAACACCACCAACACAGATTGGCCATCCAGGGCACGCCATTGACCGTTGGCCTTGGCCATATGCCCAATGAGCCGTCGCCTGTCACTGTCAAACAGCAGTGGCAAATGACTTGCCACCAGGCCTTGCTGGTTGGAAATAAGTAAGGCAAACGGATAGTTATCAATCAAACTGACGGCCTCGGCATCGTTGAGGCTCATCGCGGCGGGAATGTACAATTCAGGCTCCTCCAGTCAAAGCTAACAGCAGCTTAACACCCAAAGATTACAGCACAAGCGGGAAAACAGAAATTGTAACAATTTCAGCCATTAACAATTACTTACAGTCGTAAGGGCATGTTGCACGCAGGTTATTCCATGGGGATGAATACGTATGTAAGTAGTTGTCACTTATCCTGTACGCCGTTTAGGATGAATGCGCTGATTATGAGCCCCTTCGGGGGCTGGGTCGTTACGGAAGAATGGACCTTCCGGCTTTGGAGTACCTCGCCCGGCTTCGCTTCCACGAAGTGGGAACAGGTCTTGGGCGGCGAGCGTCTGAGGGAGGCTCTCGCCGCTGATTTTTTGTATCCGATAATAAAAGGGCTGCCGTGAGTTCACTCCGGTAAAAGCACCCACAACAGGACACCTATGACTTCCCACACATCCCCGCTCAGAGACAAACCGCCACTGTCATTCTGGCAAATTTTCAACATGTGTTTCGGCTTCCTCGGGATCCAGTTTGGCTTTGCACTGCAAAACGCCAACGTCAGCCGTATTTTCCAGACACTGGGTGCCAGCATCGATGATATCCCCATCCTGTGGATAGCTGGCCCCCTCACCGGCCTCTTGGTGCAGCCCATCGTGGGTTATCTGTCCGACAACACCTGGAACCGCTTTGGCCGTCGTCGCCCGTATTTTCTCATCGGTGCAGTGCTCACCACGCTTGCGCTGTTTATCATGCCCCACTCGCCCTATCTGTGGGTGGCTGCCGGCATGCTGTGGATAATGGATGCCTCAATCAACATCGCCATGGAACCATTTCGCGCCTTCGTGGGCGATAAGTTGCCTGAGTCGCAGCGGGCAAAGGGCTTTGCCATGCAGAGCTTCTTTATCGGTATAGGCGCCGTGGTGGCCTCTGCGCTTCCTTATCTGCTGTCAAACTTTGCCGGTGTGTCGAATATCGCGCCGGAAGGTGAGATTGCCGACACTGTGCGTTACTCCTTTTATCTTGGCGGCGTTGTACTGCTCGCCGCCGTCGGCTGGACCGTTATCAGCAGCCGCGAATACAGCCCGGAAGAACTCAGCCGTTTTAAAGGACACGAGCAGACCGGTTTTGAGCGCCAACATGGTCGTACTCCCGAGGCTTACCGCAAGGGTGCCCTCCTGTGGAGCACTCTGGGCCTTGTCATCACAGCCGCCACCTTTATGGCTAACCTCGATAAACAGCTGTACCTGCTTGGGCTTGGCGTGTTCGCCTTTGGCCCACTGCAATGGTACTGCGCCGAGCGCTTGAACACGGCGGGCAAGCGCAGCGGGAAGCTTGGGATGGTATTTGAAGTGGTGGATGACCTCTTCCACATGCCCCACGCAATGAAACGTCTGGCACTGGTACAATTCTTCTCCTGGTTCGCCCTGTTTGCCATGTGGATCTACACCACGGCAGCAGTCACCTCATTTCACTATCACAGCAGCGATGTGCTCTCAAAGGCTTATAACGACGGCGCCGACTGGGTAGGTGTGCTCTTTGCCTCTTACAACGGCTTCGCGGCCCTCGCAGCCATGGTGATCCCCCTTCAGTGTATGCTGCTGGGCCTTAAGGGCGCTCACATGATGAACCTGTGTCTTGGCGGCCTTGGGCTGATGAGCTTTTACCTGATTGCCGATCCTGCCCTTTTATGGCTGCCCATGATAGGTGTCGGCTTTGCCTGGGCCTCAATCCTGTCTGTGCCCTATGCCATGCTCTCCACCAGCCTGCCGGGGCACAAGCTCGGCGTATACATGGGCATCTTTAACTTTTTCATTGTGATCCCCCAGCTGGTGGCCGCCACAGTGCTCGGTTTTATCCTCAAGAGCCTGTTTGGCAATGAACCCATTTATGCACTGATCCTCGGTGGCAGCGCCATGGTGCTGGCTGCCGTATTTGTGCTTTTTGTCCCTGCCAGAGAGCAGGAACCCGGGCGCAGCAATGCAGCCGACCAGGTCTAAATTTCAGGGAGACGTTTTCGTGCCAGTGACCAATTCTTCTTCGCTTCGTGCCCTGAGCCTTGCCATTGCGGCAGCGCTCGGTGTTTCAGCCTGTGAAAAGGCGCCCGCCCCCCAGGAACCCATAGATGCCAAGGCAGCCGTGAAGGTTGCACCGGGCGCCCCCGGCAATACCCCACTATGGGCATTTGCGGGCAAGACCGGTATTGGGACCAGTTATGAGCCCTATGTGG
This sequence comes from Shewanella litorisediminis, assembly GCF_016834455.1. Taxonomy (NCBI): domain Bacteria; kingdom Pseudomonadati; phylum Pseudomonadota; class Gammaproteobacteria; order Alteromonadales; family Shewanellaceae; genus Shewanella; species Shewanella litorisediminis. Next base: position 1,899,727 of record NZ_CP069213.1, on the reverse strand, counting down.
ACGGTGCCTACGCGGGCACGGCACAAAATCCGGTAAGCCGGGTGTGGTATTCGGTCGCCAACGGGGTGCTGACCGAAACCATGTATGGTCTTATCCACAACGCCCAGCTGCGTGAGCTGTCCTTTATCATCAAGGGCAAGGATTTTGTCGATTTCGAAGCAAAAGATGCCAACCACCGGCAGGACTATTTGCACACCGACGATAAAGGACGTCCTGAGTCGCTCGCGCTCCAGCTCACCAGTACCGATAAAGAGCAAAAATACCGAATCGAGAAAAAGATAGTCACAGATCCCCATCGGGATTCTCTTATCATGCGGGTCACCATTGAGGCCCTTGAAGATGGCATTACCCCCTTCCTGTATGCCGATCCGCACATCGACAATGGCGGCGCAGATGATCTGGCAAATCTGTCTGACAAAGGTTTTGTGATCACCGACAAGGCACAGGACTCCAGCGCCTTAAGCCTGGAAATCAGCACGGATTTCGTGCGCCGACAAGTGGGTTTTGAAGGGGTATCCAGTGGCGTTGAGGCCATCATGGCGGGCGCTCCCCTGCCCGGCTACAGCCAGACCTTTAGCGATGCTGCGGCCCCTCAAGTGGGTAACGTGGCCCTCACCGGGGAGCTGAAAACACTCGCCAGGGGCGAAACCCTCACCTTTGATATGGTGCTGGGATTTGGCCAGGGTGCTGATGCCGCGACAGCCAACGCCCGGGCGTCCCTGACTGCAGGCTTTGATAAGCTGGCAGAGGATTTCAGGGGTAACGACAGCACGCCCGGTTGGCGCCAATATCTGGCGTCATTGCCGGCACTGAATACCATGGGAGATGCCACGGCTGATAAGGGCCGACTCCTTAACGTAAGTGCCATGGTGCTCAAGGCGCAGGAAGACAAAACCCATGCAGGCGCGCTCATTGCGTCCCTGTCCAATCCCTGGGGCGATACCATCCCTGCCGTTACCCCGAGCACAGGCTACAAGGCCGTGTGGCCAAGGGATTTCTACCAGTGCGCCATGGCATTTTTGGCGCTGGGCGATACCCAAACCCCCAAGGTCGCTTTTGAATACCTCAAACAAATTCAGGCAGGCCCGGCACTCAAAGGCTACGAAGGTGCCCCCGGTTGGTTCCTGCAAAAGACCCATGTGGATGGGCAAATCGAATGGGTAGCTGTGCAGCTGGACCAAACCGCCATGCCCATCATGCTCGGCTGGAAGCTGTGGCAAGCCGGTGAGCTTAGCGATGATGAGGCGCGCCTGTGGTATCAGGATATGCTCAAAAGCGCGGCCGATTTTCTGGTCAGCGGCGGTGATATCAAACTCGACTGGAATCAGCGCACCATCACTCCCCCAAGTACCCAACAGGAACGCTGGGAGGAACAGGCCGGATTTTCACCGTCCACCATGGCGGCGGTGATCACAGGCTTGCAGGCCGCCGCAGCCCTTGCCGAGCATGCCGGCGACAGCGAAGGGGCGCAGAAATACCTCGCAGCAGCAACAAACTACAGCGAGCAGCTTGAAGCTCGTACGGTAACAAACAAAGGGTTACTGTCGGATAAACCCTATATTCTGCGTATTTCCCCTGAGGGCACGCCGGATACCGACGCAAAACTCGCCGACAACAATGGTCGTCCCGGGCTGGATCAGCGTCAGATCCTCGATGGTGGCTTCCTTGAGCTGGTGCGTTATGGCGTGCGCGGCGCTGACAACCCGCTCATTCTCAATACCCTGGCCCTGGTGGATGACAAGACCCTTGAGGACAATCTGCGCATCCGCTATGACTTCACCACGGCGCAGGGACAGGCATTCCCGGGCTTCAGGCGTTACGGTAACGATGGCTACGGCGAAGATACGGTCACTGGCGCCAACTATGCCGAGAATGGCAGCAACAGTGCCAATCAGCGTGGTCGTGTTTGGCCCTTCTTTACCGGTGAACGGGGCCATTATGAGCTCGCCAAAGCCACGTTGGGAGGCAAGCCGCTCAGTGATGCCGATAAACGCCGCCTGATTGATACCTACGTGGCCGGCATGGAGAGTCTTGCCAACGGCGGCGGCATGCTGCCTGAGCAGGTATGGGACGGCGTGGGCGATGACACGCGCTTTGGCTATCGCCCCGGTGATGGCACCAATTCGGCAACGCCCCTTGCCTGGACCCACGCCGAATACGTGAAACTGGTGCGTTCTGTCCATGATGCCAAGGTGTGGGATCACTACCCCTTCGCTACACAAACTGAGGACGACGCCAAGTAAAGCTGGCTGTTGTATAAAAAAGGAGCCGTGCGGCTCCTTTTTTATGGGTGGAAATAGCGTTTATCGAACGCCGGTTTTGCATCCATGACTGGGTGGATACCCACTGGCGCCTTTTTGGTTGCGACTATCGCTCTGTTCGTTCACAGGTCGATGCCGCAGGATTTCCTCACCACCAGACTGGTTGGGATTAACCTTGGGGGCACGGCCTCACCGTGAATCAGCTTAAGCAAACTTTCCACCAGCATCTCGCCGGCAAGCTGGGTGTTTTGTTTTATGGTGGTCAGCGGCGGATTGGCAAAGCTGGCCACCGGAATATCATCGTAACCCACCACAGCCACATCTTCGGGCACCCGAAGTCCGGCTTCTTTCAGCGCCCTGATGGCACCGATGGCAATCAAATCACTGGCGGCAAAGATGGCATCAAAGTGAGCCCCTTTTCGAATAAGCTTGTTGGCGGCATCGAAGCCTGCACTTTCGGTGCTGATGGCATCCACCTGGCAGCGTTTATCTGCCGCAAGACCGGCATCTTTCAGTGCCCGGACATGGCCAAGGTAGCGGTCACGAAATTCAGGGCTGTGGCTTGAGGCATCCCCCAAAAATGCCACCGACTTGCGACCAAGGGACAACAAGTGTTCGGTCGCTATCAAACCGCCCTGCTGATTGTCGCAGCCCACGGAAGCTACCGTCGACTTGTTGTGCTCCGCCCCCCAAATCACAAAGTGGGTGTTTTGTGCCAGCAAGCGCTCCAGCTTGTGCTCGTAGTCAACAAAGTCGCCGTAGCCCAGCAGAATAATGCCGTCTGCTTTGTTGCTGTCTTCGTAGTCGGCGTGCCAGTCGCTGGAAAGTTGCTGAAAAGACACCAACAAATCATAGCCCTGCTTGGCTGTTGCCCGGGTAATGGAGCCCAGCATCGACAAAAAGAACGGATTAATCAGGGAATCGTCGTTGGTGGGGTCTTCGCAAAGCAGCAGCGCCAGAGTATGGCTGTTCTGGGTACGCAGATTGCTGGCGTTTTTGTCTACCTTGTAGTTAAGCTCGCGGGCGATGGCCCGGATTTTTTCTTTGGTTTCCGGACTCACCAAGGGGCTGTCCCTCAGGGCTCGGGACACCGTGGACTGGGACACACCCGCCCGATAGGCAATATCGATAGAGGTCGCTTTACTCGCCATAACAGGACTCTTGTTATTTTTGCTCGGGCCACAGGCCACCGCCCCGACACAGGACGGCAAGCCCATGGTAGATCAAGTGCAATTCCTTGTATAGCAAGCGACTTTAGATCCCAAGCTCATCGAGCAAATCATCAGCATCATCGGCCACTATGCCCTTACCTGCCATCTGTGACCAGGGAGACTTGGGGTTGCCGTGCTGCTCAATCAGAAAATCCGGATCGAATTCTTCATCCAGCTCAAACTCACGGGTTTTGGCAAACTCTGTCCTGTCCATGGCAAATTCAAGATAGAAGATGTGATTGCTTTCGGTCATAAAAGACACACGGCGGACCACAGGTTCATCCAGATTGGCGTCGATGGAGATGGTGATTTCTTTGTTGATGGTCAGCATTTTGGGCTGGCTCTGACTGATGGAGGTTTGCAGTTCCTTGGATACCTTACCGATAAAGTCCCCCAGGATCTGGTTCATCAGCTCACCCATGACGTTACCCACCTCATCTGAGGTGTGGGAAAAGGCCAACTCTCCTTCTGGCATGCCCATGTTGAGCATATAACGGCGATAAATTTCCACGGCGGCTGCGGCCGAGAAGTTAATCACCACCAAACCCGAAAATCCGCCATCAAAGATGGAGAAACAGCCCAGATCCGGCTTTAAACGGGTGCGGGAGATATTTTGCACCATGGCCGCGTGGGTAACTCTGCTGCCACTGGTGTGGGACAGCACATGGGACACTGAATGACAGAGTTTCAGCAATATGTCTTCTGAGGTAACTATCTGAGTAACGCTCATCTTTATCCGCCTTTTGATTGAATTAGTTAATCTTGCGCATAAATTCACTTGAAATCAAAGTCAAAACAAACGATTAACCTGATAAGCGACTGTTTTGTCAACAACTGGTGCCTGCGCTGTTTATTCCCACTATACACCCTGATTCTGCGTTGATACCCATATCTCTGGTGCCTTTGCAGCGACGGAGTTGGGCAAGGATCACGGATTTACACTTTTGCCCGGGGATTCACACCAAGGTCGCACAGTTTGACCAACGCTATCTGATAAACTCTCGCCTGCCCTGAAGCTTACGGAGACGGCCATGATTGCCTTCCTCAGAAAATTAACTATTTTACAGCGCCTAATCATGATGTTGGCTTTGGCAGCCATAGGTACCTTTTGCTTTGCTGCCTTCAATATCCAGGAACAATACAATAACCTTGAACAGCAGAAGTGGCTGCAAAATGACGGTCAGCTGGACACAGTGCTGTCGCTGGTTGAAGTACACAGGCAACAGGCCCAGCAAGGCCGCCTCAGTGAGGCCGATGCCAAGACGGAAGTTGCAGCCCTTATCAACGCTGCCCACTATGGCAATGGCGGCTACTTCATGGTGGTGGACGCTGAGGGGCAAATTCTTGCTGCAGGTGGGCAGTCTCAAAAAATTGGCAGCCGGGTAAGCGACAGGTCCATCCAAAGCCTGGTTACAGGTGCCCGCAGCAAGGGCAAGGCAAGCGCTACGATAGAAGCCCTGAACCCGGATACCAACAAAACAGGTACGCAGCTCGCCGAAGCCCGTCAATTTACCCCCTGGCAGTGGACGGTTATCACAGGCGCCTTTGTGGCCGATGTCAATGACGCCATGGAAACCGCCATCTGGAACACACTCATCATTATGATGCTGATTTCCACCCCGCTGTTTGCCCTCTTTATGGCGCTGAACCATTCCATCACCTCGCCATTGAGCCACGCCATTAATGCGCTGGAAGACATCGCCGACGGTGAAGGCGATCTGGGCGCCAGACTGAATACCGAGGGCAAGGATGAGGTGGCCCACCTCGCCAAGGCCTTTAATCGCTTCGCCGAAAAAATCGGTAAGTTGATTAAAGACATCAAACCCATGGGCGATGAACTGACGGAAGATGCCCAGGCCCTCAGCCAGGCGGTGGAAACAGCCAATCGCAGCAGCGAACAAATCCATCGGGAAACCGAGAGCGTGGCGGCGGCGATTCATCAGATGCTTGCCACCAGTCAGGAAATGGCCCATAACACCCAGCAGGCCGCCGACTCTGCAGCCAAGGTAAAAGGTCAGGCGCAGGAAAGCCAATCGCTGATGAGCAGCACCCTGAAGCAGACTGAGTCACTGGTGGATAAGCTTAAAGCCTCCGAGCTGACCACGGCGCGCCTTGGCGCAGCTTCAGGCCAGATTGGCAGCATTCTCGATGTTATTCGCGCCATCGCCGAGCAAACCAACCTGCTGGCGCTCAATGCCGCGATTGAGGCTGCCCGTGCCGGTGCCCATGGCCGTGGTTTTGCCGTGGTAGCCGATGAAGTGCGTGCGCTGGCCAACCGCACCCAGCAGTCCACCAACGAAATCCAAAAAATCATCAGCGAAATTCAAGCCGGCATTGGCGATGTCACAGCATCCAACAGTGCCAACCAGACGCTGTCAGAATCGCTGCAAGCCCAGGCGCGTCAGGCAGGTGCTTCCATGGATGCGATTTTATCTTTGGTGGCCCAGATAAACGACATCAATACCCAGCTCGCCAGTGCCACCGAAGAGCAATCGCTGGTCACTGAGGAAATCAATCGCAATATCAGCAATATTTCCGTACAGATGCAGCTGGCAGTGGACTCCAACGAAGGCAATCGCCACGCCGCAGGATCCCTGCAATCCATCAGCCGGGCACTGGCCAAGGCCCTCGGGCATTTCAAGGTGTAATGTCTGCCTACCCCAATACTTAACGCCAACAGAGGGACCACAAGGTCCCTCTTTTTATGGGGCAGAATTGTGCTAGGCTAGGCGTTAATCTCTGCTTAAATTCTGCGGTTTCAGGCTCCTTCAGGAGGACCATTCGTGCGTTTAACCCTTGCCCTGCATGCCAGACTCTACAGCATCCACAGTTTCAGCCCGGATACTCAGGTGCCTGCCGATGTGTTCTTTCAGGAGATGTTTTTTATCGGCAAGACCCGGGAAGAGCTTTCTGTGGTGGTGCCTTCGGATCTGGAGCTTGACAGCCTGGAGGCAGAAACCAATTGGATTTGCCTTGAAGTACTGGGGCCGCTGGGGTTTTCCATGACAGGGATTTTATCGCGCATATCGGGTATTCTGGCCGAAAACCACATCAGCATTTTTGCGATTTCCACCTTTGATACCGATTATATTCTGGTTAAAAAGGAGAAACGGGAGCTGGCGGTCGCCGCACTGAAAAAAAACGGTTACCAGATCATTGACCATCCCCAAGCCGCCGACTGAGTGCCTTGCTCCTTGCGCCACCTTGTTGGACAATAGCGCCATTCTTTTTAAGACAACTGAAGCCATGTACGAAAAAACTGTCACCATCACCGCGCCCCATGGGATCCACACCCGCCCAGCCGCCCTCTTGGTCAAAGAGGCCAAGTCGTTTGAATGTGACGTGATAGTCGAATGCAATGGCAAACAAGCCAGCGCCAAGAGCCTGTTCAAGCTGCAAACCCTTGGCCTTTATCAGGGGGTTAATGTCCGGGTCTTTGCCCAGGGTCCCCAGGCCGAAGACGCCGTTGAAAGAGTCTCGGCGCTGCTGGTCACTTTAAGCTGATAGCCGGAGGCAAGATGCAGGTTAACGGAATAGCCATCAAACCCGGTGTCACCTTCGGTGAAGCCCTCCACTTCAATACCGGACACAAGCCGCTTGACTACCGCATCCTGCCCATCAAGCGTATTCCCCAGCAGCTGAGCCGCCTCGATGGTGGATTGGCAAGACTGAAGCAGCAGTTGACTGCCAGCCTGCAGGCGCTGGATAGCCACAGCGATGCCTATGCACTGGTGGAGGCTGACCTCCTGTATCTGGACGACCCGGACCTTCGCGCACACATCGCCGACACCATCACCCAACTGCAGTTTTCAGCCTGTGTGTCCATCGAACGCGTATTTGCCCACCAGGCCAGCGAACTGGAGGCCTTGGATGACCCTTACCTCGCCCAGCGGGCTGAGGATGTGCGAAGCCTTGGTAAACGGCTTATCCAGGCCGTATTCGGTCAGCCGGGGCAAGAGCCGGGTAAGCTTAAGGTGCCGACCATACTGCTGGCGGACGATATCAGCCCGGCCGAGTTTGCCGTACTGCCTTTGGACAACGTCGCCGGTATCGTACTCAAGTCTGGCGGCTTAACCAGCCACACCGCCATTTTGGCCCGGGCCGCAGGCATTCCGGCGCTGCTCAGCTGCCCCTACAGCGAGCTGGGGATAAACAACGGTGACCAGCTTGCCATCGACGGTGATGCCGGCGCCCTCTATCGCAACCCCGAGGGCGACACCCTCGAACTGCTGCGCCAGCATGAAGAATCTGCCCGAATCGCGCGGGAGCAGCTCGACCAGTATCGCGATAAACCCGCCATGACGCTGGATGGCCATGAAATAAGTCTGCTTGCCAACGTGGGCAACCTCAACGACGTGCTCAAGGTGTCTGGCCTTGGCGCCGACGGCATTGGGTTGCTTCGTACCGAATTTATGCTGATGCACTCAGCCACCCTCCCAGACGAGCGCGCCCAGTATCAGCTCTATTCTGATGCCATTCATGCCCTCGAAGGACGGGTACTGACCATACGTACCCTGGACATTGGCGCCGACAAAGAGTTGCCCTGCCTGTGTCAGGTCAAAGAAGAAAACCCTGCACTGGGCCTCAGGGGCATACGCTATACACTCGCTAATCCGCAACTCCTTAAAACCCAGTTAAGGGCGGTGCTCAGAGCCGCAAACCACGGCCATGTGCGCTTGATGTTCCCCATGGTTAATCAGGTGGAAGAGCTGGATGCCGTGCTGGCACTGCTCGAGACCTGTCGCCGTGAGCTGGACGATGAAGAAAAAGGCTTTGGCGATATAAGTCTTGGCATAGTGGTGGAAACGCCGGCGGCCGTACTCAACCTGCCCGCCATGTTACCCATGCTGGATTTTGTCAGCATTGGCACCAACGATCTCACCCAATACGCCATGGCGGCAGACAGGGGCAATCCCTGCCTTGCCAGGGATTATCCGGCGCTCTCACCTGCGGTGCTGCGGCTTATCAGCATGACGCTGCAAAGTGCCCGCAGTCAGGATGTGAAGGTGTCGCTGTGCGGTGAAATGGGCAGCGATCCACGCCTGGTGCCGCTGTTAATCGGGCTTGGTTTTGATGAGCTCAGCGTCAACGTGGGCGCCTTGCTCGAAGTGAAAGCGGCCATTTGTCGTCAGGAGTTCAGTCGCTGCACCCAGCTTGCCGGACGTGCCCTGATGGCCGACAGGTTATCTGAGCTTGACGACTGTATAAGTAGCTATAAATAAGCTAAATGTTTCAGTATGATGTCTTTTTCGCTGACACCAAGATCAGCCTATAAACCAAGGGGTAAGCATTCATGGGATTTTTCAGCCGAATTCGGCGACTGATTTCCGGGGCGCCAACCATTGAGGGTGGCATAGCCATACTCGCGCCGGTTTCCGGCGAGATTTATCCCATAGAGAAGGTGCCTGATGTGGTCTTTGCCGAAAAAATCGTTGGTGATGGCATAGCCATAGACCCCGAAGGCGACACCATCTACGCCCCCATTGACGGCACCATAGGCAAAATTTTCGAAACCAACCACGCCTTCAGTATCGAATCCCCACAGGGGCTGGAACTGTTTGTACACTTTGGTGTGGGCACGGTGGAACTCAGGGGTAACGGCTTTAAACGTCTCGCCGAAGAAGGCCAGCAAGTGAAGGCCGGGGATCCCATACTGGCGTTTGATCTGGAATACCTTCGCGAACACGCCGACAGCCTGCTTACCCCCGTGGTGCTGGCGAACATGGAAGACGTCAAGTACCTGGAAAAATCCCAGGGCCGGGTCGAAGCCGGCAAAGACGTGATATTTACCGTCGAAATCTGAAATTCATTCACAGGGGTCGCGAGGCACTTGAGGGGCGTAGTCCCCCATGCCACAATGCGGCCCTTTCCTTTTGCAGATGGAGCGCCCCCGTGACACTCTTTGGCATTAAAAATTGCGATACCGTGAAAAAGGCCCGCAAGTGGCTAGAAGCCAATGGCCATAACGTCCCTTTCCATGATTTTCGTGTCGATGGTCTGGCTGCCGGGCAGTTGAATGACTGGGTTGAGCGCATCGGATTTGAGCCGCTGCTCAATAAAAAATCCACCAGTTTTCGCGCGCTCACCGACGAACAAAAGCAAGACATAGACACCGCCAAGGCCATAGCGCTGATGCTGGAATACCCAACCCTGATTAAAAGGCCAGTACTGGTAAAAGGCGACGCCGTTTACACCGGCTTTAATGACAAGCTGTACAGCGAGGTATTTGGCCAATGAGCAGCCCAGACACCCACAGTGATGTGATTGAACTGACCCGCGAGCTCATTTCACGCCCGTCTGTCACCCCCCTCGATGAAGGCTGTCAGGACCTGATGGCCAGGCGCCTTGCCGCCATCGGCTTCACCATAGAGCCCATGGTATTTGAAGACACCACCAACCTTTGGGCCCGCCGTGGCACCGAGGGGCCGGTGTTCTGCTTTGCCGGTCATACCGATGTGGTGCCGGTGGGCGATCTGAATCGCTGGCACACGCCCCCATTCGATCCTGTGGTGATTGACGGTTATATCCACGGCCGGGGCGCCGCCGACATGAAGGGCTCACTCGCCGCCATGGTGGTGGCCGCCGAGCGATTTGTGGCCGAGCACCCGGATCATCAGGGCTCCATCGCCTTTCTTATCACCTCCGATGAAGAAGGCCCCTTTATCAACGGCACTGTGCGTGTGGTAGAAACCCTCGAAGCACGCAATGAGAAAATAACCTGGGCGCTGGTGGGCGAGCCTTCCAGCACACACTTGCTTGGGGATGTGGTGAAAAACGGCCGCAGGGGCAGCCTCACGGGCAACCTCACTGTCAAAGGGATCCAGGGCCATGTGGCCTACCCCCATTTGGCCGATAACCCCATCCACAAAGCGGCACCGGCACTGGCTGAGTTATCCCGTATCGAGTGGGATAAGGGCAATGAATTCTTCCCGCCCACCAGTTTTCAGATTGCCAACATCAACGGCGGCACAGGCGCATCCAATGTGATCCCGGGTGAGCTCAAGGTGATGTTCAACTTCCGTTACTCCACCGAAGTGACCGCCGAGACCCTGATTGCCCGCGTACTGGGTATTCTCGATGCCCATGGGCTCGATTACGACATCGACTGGGTGTTTAACGGCCTGCCCTTCCTCACCGGCGAAGGCCCTCTGCTGGATGCCACCCGGGAAGCGATTTTTGAGATAACAGGCACCCACACCGACCCGCAAACCACCGGCGGCACCTCCGATGGCCGTTTTATCGCGCCAACCGGAGCCCAGGTCATTGAACTTGGCCCGGTCAACGCCACCATTCACAAGGTGAACGAGTGCGTGAAGGCGAGCGACCTTGAGCTGCTCACTGGCTGCTACCAGCGCATTCTGGAAAAGCTGCTGTGCAACTGAGCTGGATTTACGGCGCCGCCGAGCCAAGACTCACCTGCCATGAGGGGGTGATGATGCACTCCGGTGCGGCAGAGGCCTTTGCCGCCATGCAGCAGCGAGCCGCCAAGGCAGGCATCCAACTTGCCGTGACCTCGGGTTATCGCAGCTTCGAGCGCCAACTGGCTATCTGGAATGCCAAGGCAAGGGGTAAGCGCCCCTTGCTGGATATCAATGGTCAGCCCATTGACGCAACCGGGCTGGATGCAGACACCCTGATTGACACCATCTTGATTTGGTCTGCACTGCCGGGCTGCTCACGCCACCACTGGGGCACAGATCTGGATGTGTTTGATGCCGCCCGGGTAGACAGGGATGCGCTCAAACTGGAGGCCTGGGAATATGCCGAAGGTGGCCCCTGCCACGCACTGGCAACCTGGCTTGGAGAACACTGTCATGAGTTTGGCTTTTTCCTGCCCTATCAGGCAGGCAAAAGTGGCGTCAGCCCCGAACCCTGGCACATCAGCTTCGCCCCGGTTGCCCAATGTGCCATCAATCAGTTTGATACCAATCTGCTTAGGTCGGTGATAGCCGCCAGTGACATGGCGCTCAAAGACGCAGTGCTGCTGCGACTGGACGCCCTGGTAGCGCGCTATGTAAAACACTTTGCCGCACCTTCTTTTCCCTTTGACGAGCTGGATTTACGTCATGAATGAATTTGAACAATATCGCAAAACCTTCACCCTGCCGGACACGGTCTTAAGTTATCTCGACATGGGCACAGGCCCCGTGCTGCTGCTCGGTCACAGCTACCTGTGGGACAGCATGATGTGGCAGGAGCAGCTGGCGCTGCTGGCCAAAGACTTCAGGGTTATTGCGGTAGACCTGCATGGCCACGGCCAATCGGGTCCTGTGCCATCAAGACTCAACAGCCTCACCGGGGTTGCCCAGGACATGCTGGCGCTGATGGACAATCTCAATATCGACACTTTCTCCATTGTCGGCCTCAGCGTAGGCGCCATGTGGGGCGCTGAATTGGTGCTCCTTGCCCCGGCGCGGGTTCAGACGTTTGTGATGATGGACAGCTTTATCGGCTTTGAACCCGAAATCACCCGTGCCAAGTATTTTGGCATGCTGGATGTCATCAAGGCGGCCGGCAGCGTTCCCGCGCCCATGATTGATGCCATAGTGCCGCTGTTTTTTTCAAACAATCCGGATGCGCGTCATACAGCCGCTTTTGCCGCGCACCTTGCAACACTCAAAGGCGAGCGTATCGCCGACATCGAACGTATGGGCCGCCTTGTGTTTGGTCGGCGCGATACCATGGATGACGTTGAACAGCTGACCCTGCCCGTACTGGTGATGGTGGGTGTGGAAGACAAGGCCCGCAGTGTGCTTGAAAGCTACCTGATGCACGAAGCCATTGATGGCAGCACCCTGGTGCATATTCCTGCTGCCGGGCACATTGCCTGCCTCGAAAATCCACAGTTTGTGAATGAAAAACTGCTGAGCTTTCTCAAAGCACAGCTCGGCTGAGTCTCACTCAGGATTGCTCTTCAGCAAACCTGCTGACAAATCAGGGCCTTCGCGGCCCTTTTTTGTTACAAAATCGTGAAGTTCCATACTTTTCTACTAGCTTTAATACTGTCTTTCCCTCATAAGGACCCCAAGTCATGAGAATAAGTACAGTCGCAGCGACCATTGCTGTCCTGATGGCGGCCCCGGCCGCATGGGCAGAGATTCAAATCAATGGATTTGCCTCCATCGTTGCTGGCAGCAGCCTTGACGATGACGAATCCCTCTACGGGTACGACAGTGAAATCGACTTCAACCAAAATACCAAGTTCGCCATTCAGGTAGCGGCAGATCTTGGCGGTGGACTTCGCGCCACAGCACAACTGCTATCCCGGGGGCGGGATGACTATGATGTCGAATTTGAATGGGCATACCTGTCATACGACATCACAGATAACCTGATGCTGATGGCCGGGAGGCAAAGATTCAATCTTTACAAGTACTCGGATTACATCGATGTGGGCTTTGCCTATCACTGGATAATACCGCCACAGGGAGTGTATTCACTGCCCTTCAGCAGCGGTGAGGGTGTGGGTTTGGTTTACTCCACCCTCTGGGGTGATACAGACGTGGGAGTTACCTACAAATACATCACTTCTTCCATTGATGACTATATTCCCTCAGGCACCAATGTAGACGCTGCGCCTTATTCGGCTAAAGGGCATATTCTCAATCTTAACTTTACCACCGGAGATTTTGAGTACGGCCTGAATCTGGGTTATGTGTCTGACCTCAGTTACGAATACCCCGATCTGATTGCATTGGCCGCTGCGGTGAATGCAACGGGGCTTTTCCCGGCACAAGCCAGCGATGACATACTCCCCATAGACGATTCTGCCTCCATCATAGGCGTGCACGCCAAATACGATCCGGGCAGTTGGTTTGTCCTTGCCGAGTACACCAGCATTGACCTCGACCCCAGCGCTTTTGCCCTGCAGGATTCAGCCTTCGTATCCGGCGGCATTCGCTTTGGCGCTTTCACACTGCACGCCACCTATGGCTGGGATGAAAACAAACCCCAGTACGACGCACTGGATGCGATGCTGCCCGTATATAACGCCCTGCCGCCCACGGCACAGCCACAAGTGGCGCCCCTGATTGGTCTGACACAAATGGCGCTCGAAACCCAACAGCAGGATAGCTACTACTACACCCTCGGCATGCGATGGGATTTTCACAGCTCAGCAGCCTTTAAGGTGGAATACACGGCCTTTACCAACGACAAAGGCCCGGCCACCGATGGGCAGGTACTGTTAATGGGCGTAGACCTGGTCTTTTAAGGAGGCTCTATCATGAAATTACTCTCTGCATTATGCGCCTGTGCCAGCCTGATGTTGTCTGCTAGTGCCATGGCCGAGGTGGTAGTTGTGGTGCATCCCAGTAATGGCGTCACCATGGACTCCGGTGATATCTCCCGGATTTATCTCGGTAAACTCAAAACGTTCCCCGGTGGTGGCCCTGTAGTCCCCCTGGATTTGAAAGAAGGCAGCAGTACCCGTACAGCCTTTGTCGACAAGGTGCTTGGGAAATCTGAAAGCCAGCTCAAAGCCTATTGGTCAAAACTGGTATTTTCCGGTCAGGGACAGCCCCCAAAATCGGTTGATGATGCCGAAATGCTGAATCTGGTGGCGTCCAATCCCAACATGATTGGCTTTGTGGATGCGGCTAACGTCAATGACACAGTGAAGGTGATTGCCCGTTTCTGAGGCGCATAAAACGACTGAAAAACAGGCGCCGAAGGGGGCCTGTTTTTTATTGGATTATCAGTATTTTCGGCTGGATCACAGCTTTTTACGATGGATTGACCAGCCACGGGAAAATTTCCTGATACACTAGCGCCGGATTTCGCCAAATTACGACAACAAGATGAAACTACTCAAACCCTTGTTCGACAATAACCGTCGATGGGCACAGCGCATCCTGCAGGAGAACCCGGGCTTTTTCGAAACCCTGGCCAAGCAGCAAAACCCCGAATACCTGTGGATTGGCTGCTCCGATAGCCGGGTTCCCTCTAATCAAATCATTGACTTGCTGCCGGGCGAAGTCTTTGTTCATCGTAATATCGCCAATATGGTGATCCACACCGACCTCAACTGCCTGTCGGTGCTTCAGTACGCCGTGGATGTGCTGCAGGTGAAACACATTATGGTGGTGGGACACTACGGCTGCGGCGGCGTGCGTGCCGCCATGGGCAGCGCGCGCCTTGGCCTTATCGATAACTGGCTTGGTCACCTTCGCGATATTCATCGCCTGCACAACGATGAGCTGGCAAACCTTGATGATCAGGCACGCTTTGACCGCCTGTGCGAGCTCAATGTGATTGAGCAGGTGGCCAATGTCAGCGATTCGAACATAGTGCAGGAAGCCTGGGCCCGGGGGCAGGAAGTCGCCATCCACGGTTGGATTTATGGCATTACCAACGGCCTGCTGACCGACCTTGATGTCACCGTCGACCGAGATACTTTTCTTGGCCTGAAAGGCTGAGTAAATCCACAGGCAGCCAGCGTGCTGCCTTTTTTGTTTTTTTTCGCCCTCCCCATCGCTATCACCTTGCCAACACAGGTATAATCTTCGGGTTTTTTCATTGCGCCAAAGGCGCCATGTGTAGAATTTAGGAGAATCACTTCCATGCCCGGTTTTGAAATTTTTGGTCCTGAAGAGAAGCAGGAAGTCGCAGATGTTATGGAGCACGGCTTTACCTTCCGTTACAACTTCGATGGCATGCGCAATGACCGTTGGAAAAGCCGCGACTTTGAAGCGCTCTTATGTGAGAAGCTGAATGTCAAACACGCTCACCTGCTCTCCAGCGGTACCAGTGCCCTCACCACCGCGCTGATGGCAGCCGGCATTGGTGCCGGTGATGAAGTGATTGTGCCCCCCTTTACCTTTGTGGCCTCTGTTGAAGCCATCATGATGGCGGGTGCCGTCCCTGTATTTGCCGAAATCGACGAGACCCTGTGTCTGTCGCCTGAAGGCATCCGCGCCGCCATTACCCCACGCACCAAGGCCGTTAACTTTGTCCACATGTGTGGTTCCATGGGCCACATGGCTGAAATCAAGGCCATCTGTGATGAGCACGGTATTATTCTGATGGAAGATGCCTGTCAGGCCATCGGCGGCAGTTACCACGGCCAGGCGCTGGGTACCATTGGCCAGGTAGGTTGCTATTCTTTCGACTCAGTGAAAACCATTTCCTGTGGTGAAGGCGGCGCCGTAGTGACCAACGACGAAACCATCTACAACCACAGCCACATGTTCTCTGACCACGGCCACGACCATATCGGTAACGACAGAGGCGCCGAGAAGCACCCCATCATGGGCATGAACTTCCGCATCAGCGAAATGAACGCCGCTCTGGGTCTGGCGCAGCTGCGTAAACTCGACACCATCCTCGACATTCAGCGTAAAAACAAAAAGCTGATTAAAGATGCCATGGCCGAGATTGCCGACGTCAGCTTCCGTGTTATTCCTGACCCAGAGGGCGATAACGCAGGCTTCCTGTCGTTTATGTTGCCCACCGAAGAACGCGCGCAGGAAATCAGCAAGGCCCTGGCTGCCAACGGCGTTGATGGCTGCTTCTACTGGTATGTGAACAACTGGCACTACCTGAAGAACTGGGATCACATCCACAACCTGAGTGCCCCGGCTGCCCTGCCCATCACTTTGGTGGCCGACAAGCCTGACTACACCCAGATTTCTGTACCCAAATCTGACGCCATCATGAGCCGCACCATTTCCATGCTCATCAAGCTCAGCTGGACTGAAGAACAGATCCAGGAACGTATTGCCAACATCAAGAAGGCCTTTGCCCAATAATAGACGGGAGTCTTTTGCAATGAAGTTCAGAAATTTCAAAGCTGTACCTAAGATGATCTTCGGTCGCGGCGCATTTAACCAGCTCGACGAAGTACTGGCCGCCGAGCGCAAGAACGATGACGATTTCGTGGTGTTTCTGGTGGACGACGTGCATCAGGGCAAACCACTGGAAAGCCGTATCCCGGTCAAGCCACAAGACAAGCTGATTTGGGTGAACGTAGACGAAGAGCCTTCTACCGAGCAGGTTGATGCCCTCACCGAAGAAGTGCAGGCCTTCAACAGCAAACTGCCCGTAAGCGTAGTGGGCCTGGGCGGCGGTTCTACCATGGATTTGGCCAAGGCCGTATCCCTGATGCTCACCAACCCAGGTGGCTCTGCCATGTATCAGGGTTGGGATCTGATTAAGGTGGCTGCCGTACATCACATTGGTATTCCAACCATTTCCGGTACCGGCGCCGAAGCCTCCCGCACTGCCGTGCTGTGTGGCCCTGAGCGTAAGCTGGGTCTGAACTCAGACTTCACCGTATTCGACCAGATCATTATGGATCCTGAGCTCATTGCCGGTGTGCCTGTTGATCAGTGGTTCTACACAGGTATGGATTGCTACATCCACTGCATCGAGTCGCTGGAAGGCACTTACCTGAACGAATACTCCAAGGCCTTCGGTGAGAAATCACTGGAGCTGTGCCGTCAGGTGTATCTGGATGACCACCCGGAAAAAGACGACAAGCTGATGATGGCCTCTTACATGGGCGGCATGTCCATCGCTTACAGCCAGGTGGGTGCCTGTCACGCCCTGTCTTATGGCCTGGGTTACGTGCTTGGCTATCACCACGGTATCGGCAACTGTATCGCCTTTAACGTGCTGGAAGAGTTTTATCCCGAAGGCGTGGCCGAATTCCGCACCATGATGGAAAAGCACAACATCACCCTGCCAAAAGACATCTGCAAAGATTTGCCAGATGAAACCATTGCTCGTATGGTTAAAGTGGCCAAGAGCCTCGGCCCACTGTGGCACAACGTGTACGGCGACGGTTGGGAAGAAAAAGTGACCGACGAGATGCTGACCAAGCTGTACCGTCGCATCTAGTCTTGTTTCCGGGCTCCTTCGGGAGCCCTGTTTGTTAGAGTCCAGGAATTTTTCGATGAACGTGACCCTGCTGATCCCTGCCCGCTACGGCTCCAGCCGTTTTCCCGGCAAGCCATTGGCTCCCATCAATGGCAAACCCATGATCCAGCACGTCTATGAGCGTGCGGCACTGGCGAAGGGATTGAATGCCATCTACGTGGCCACGGACGATGAACGTATTAAGGCTGCCGTTGAATCCTTTAGCGGCAAAGTGGTAATGACAGGTGCCGATGCTGCATCGGGTACCGACCGTATCGAAGACGCCATCACCCAGCTGGGTTTGGCCGACGATGATTTGGTGATTAACCTTCAGGGCGATCAGCCCCTGATTGACCCTATCTCCATCGAGCAGATTGTCGAGCTGTTCCGCCGCCATCCCGGTGAGTTTGAAATGGCCACCCTGGGTTACCAGATAAGCGACAAGGCCGAGCTCGACGATCCCAAGCACGTGAAGATGGTGTTCGACAACGACATGTATGCGCTTTACTTCTCCCGTGCCCGCATTCCTTTCGGCCGTGACGTAAGCGAATACCCTGTGTACAAGCATTTGGGTGTGTATGCCTACACCCGCCGTTTTGTGCACACCTTCAACAGCCTGCCCCTGGGCCGCCTGGAAGATCTTGAAAAGCTCGAGCAGCTGCGTGCCCTCGAGTACGGTCACAGGATTAAAGTTGCCATCAGCGCCTTTGATTCACCGGAAGTGGATACCCCAGAGGATATCCGCCGCTGTGAAAATCGTCTGAAGGTAGACTGATGAACGCGTCCGGCATGTCGAATCTGGAAGTCTGGCTCATCATCCTGTTGGTGATTGGGGTGATTTTGTCAAACATCGCCGTACTCAAGTACAGCGCCAAGTTCAAAATGCCCCAGTTTGGCGCCCCAAAAAAACCGGCGGATAACAAATCCAAGGTTGCTGCAGATGGCACGGGTGATGATTCAGCCGCATCCGGGGCTGGTGCCAAATCCGCCAACGCTGCCAAAGCTACTGCCAAAGCGACGGCCAAAAGTACGCCAAACGCCGACAGCCAAACGCCGCCAGAGAGCAAACCCGATTAGCAGGGTTTACTGTGCCATGCCAATATAAGGCCAATAAAAAGCCAATAAAAAACGCCCCGTTCATGGGGCGTTTTTGTTCTCTCTTACTCCGACCAGTCTCACCTACACCGCTGCTTGTTGCGCCGGGAGATAACTGCACGGTAGAACAAACGCCCTGCCAGATAAGCTGATAAAACCAAACATGGAAACGGGGCAAAGGCTCATCACATAGCCCCCCCCAAGAAGGGACTTTTTTAAGCACAGCAATAAATATTGGCACTACCGGGAGTTTTAGCTACCCCAATCTCCGTCCAAAATATCCTTTCTTTTGGCCAAATATTCTTCCCTGGATAACAACCCATCGTTATACAGTTGTTCGACTTTTATAAGTCTGTCCGCATGGTCATTATTTGCTCTACTGACCGCAGATCCCGCTTCTCCTTTCAAATTCAAATTATGATCTGTCACCTTTTGATGAAGACTATTGTTTGAAAAAATAGAATTACGATATGCCTGATAACCCTGTGCTGCTACTACAAAGATCCATAAAATCATGAATACCTTGCCAAATGCAGGCATAGTAGAAAAATCAATCGCCATAAAAACAACAAGAAGCATACCGATGCTGACTATAAAGCCAATTGTGGCGTTGTATTTTGAGTCTTTTGTTTGAGATTTCCCTTCAATTTTCATTTCTTTATCCTCTACGTGACAACAGTAGCTAACGCCGCTCGCAGTGGCGAACGTTAGCGAGCACAGCACCGCAGGTGCAATGCTGACTTACCTTGTTAAGTGTTTGGTTCTGCACTGACTTGAATCCCTTTACCAGCATATATCCAGCCACTAATGCCAGCTTGAGTAACCTTAATTGCCATAAAGTCTTTACCATACCGAATTCGTTGAACGGAATAGCTTTGGTTAATTACCGTTTCAAATATCACTTTGCAATCCAGCTGATATTGATTACCACATTCCCAATCATCGTACGCAGCAACAGACTCAGTGACTTTCACAGACATACTTCGATCCTCGGCAATATCTGATAACAATATACCCAAGGCTACTAAGAAAACTATGACTGCTACACCGATGCTTGATTTCATAATGACACTTAACGCCGCCAGCAGCGGCCGAGTGAAACGAGGTCCAGCGACCAACGGGAGCGGTGCTGGCTGACTTTGTTAGTTAGTTTCATCTTCTTCATCTACGGGATAGCTAGACATACTAATCGAAACCCCACATTTAACCGCTAACTCAAGGAACGGTAATGACAAATCATATGTAGCGACGAACTGCTTTTCTTCTCCAACACCAAAGCCAATATCTATTTCAGCAGTCACACCATAATCTCTAAAATCAATTTTCTTAGCAGATAGCTCCAATAGTAGAGATGATAAGATTTCTATCATGTCCTTTGGCGAGTTACCATCGGGAATCGATACCTTAAAACCCGATTCAGAGAACGTTTTAGTCTTAGATATAGGGTCACCCTTTTTCCACTGGCTATACACTTCGAACGTGTAGTCTTCCCTTAATCTTTCCAAGTCCTCTAACTTTCCACAGACCCTAAGTATCGCGATATTCAATGACCAAAACTCCAATTTGCCAACTAACGCATTGCTAAGGGGCTGGCGCCACGCGCCAGTGCCACGGAGGCAGCCGAAGCTGGCGGAGTAAACTTGAGCTATTGGTTAGGCTTGCAACTCACGCCTACCTTGATCGAGCTGTCCAATTCCTTTAGTACACAGAGAACGTCTACATCTGTCGCTACACCTGGAAAGATTTTTGGGGCTTTTCCGGGTACGTAAACAATAAAGCCATACCCAGACAATTCCTCGCGGTATACGGAATGAACTCCGATTTCTGAAAAAGAGACCCTGTGCGCAAATGAAGCGACGAACTCTGCCCCAACATTATTGCTAAGATGTCCCTTAATCTCACCCGCGTAGTACTGATAATCATCTAAGAAGTCATAAAACCCTTCCGCTGCTTTTTCATTTTCTGTTATTTCCCATTCAGGGGTATAAAGAGCAACGATTGAAGACCCATTTAGCAACAGATTCTCTGGTGCTTCCTGTGCATTTGTAGCGTTAGAAAACGTCAACAGAATATATACGAGGTATTTCATGAGAGCCTAACGCTTTGCTAATGGGCTGCCGCAGCACAGCGTAGGCAGTACCGAGGAGGCCATGTTGTTTGAGGTCGGAACGAAATTAAGCAACTTGTTATATTTATTGCGTTGATACATCCAAGGAAACTTTGGTTGGTGATTTCGATGCCAGCTCCATTACTTCCTTATAGGTTAGCCCATCGAGTTTTTTACTCAAAATAAAGTAATTGGTCGATTCCATTGTGGGATCTCCAATAAAGTCTTTTACACCTGTGACATCCGAAAACTGGATTGCGAGCAAAGCCATCGAAAACTCTAATTTTTTTCTGTCTGGCAATTTTTTTAACATATAACTGATATCGCTTTGAATAGACTCCTCGGTGCTGCCGTCAAAGGTAAATTCGTCCTTAGTACTGGCACAGCCTATTAGAGTGATGATTGCAATTGTTAAAACTAGAGATCTCATATTCTTCCTTAAATATAACATTTCACATAAGGGGCGCCGCGGTAGCGGCGTCCCCGCGAATGAGAGTGAGCGATCTTGATATGCTTGTTAGGGCTTTTTATATAAGCCTAACCCGCATATAGAGCAACAACGCTTAGCACCAATTTCTGCCACTTGATGAGACAGCCAAGCAACTCCGCACCTGGGGCAAGGCCAGCGGACCACACGGAAGGCCGCCCAAACCCATAAACCACACCAAATTATTAATAATGTTTGTAGTGCATATTCTGCGTAGTTTGGTAACCAAACTTTGACTGCAATTGCGATTACTACAACTGCAGGAAAGCCGAGGATCAAGCCAAACGACGCAATAATGTTTCTTCGTCGATATTCCTTCCATTGCTCTGGCACTTCTTTAAGGCGTTGTTGATTAAATCTTTTTGAACCATTTCAGGCGCCGGTGATCAGATCTTTCAGCACAGACTGACAGAGTCATCATCATGGGTAAAGCCAAGCACAAAATCATTAACTGGCCTGAGTACAACCAGAGTTTGCGCAATCGCGGTTCATTGACCTTTTGGATGGATGACGCAGCCATTAAGGGCTGGTTATGCCATCAGCATCATGGTGGTCGGGGGCGCGGTTTTCAGTTTACTGACCATGCGATTGAAGTCGCTCTGATGCTGAAAAGCGTTTTTGGCTTGTCGTTGCGCGCCACAGAGGGGTTCATTAATTCCTTGTTTAAGCTGATGGATGTTCCCTTGACCTCACCGGACTATAGCTGCCTCAGCAAGCGAGCTAAAACCGTGAAAATTGCCTACCGATCGCCGAGTCATGGCGCGATTGCCCATGTCGTTATCGATGCCACAGGCTTGAAAATCTTTGGCGAAGGCGAATGGAAAATCCGTAAGCATGGCAAAGAAAAGCGCCGCGTTTGGCGCAAGCTGCATTTGGCCGTCGATGCCCAAACACATGCCATTATTGCGGCGGAAGTCAGTCTTGATAGCGTCGGCGACAATGAAGTGCTGGGCACCTTACTCAAGCCGCTGCGTCGTCGCATAGAGCAAGTCTCTGCCGATGGCGCATATGACACCAAAGCCTGCCACAAGCTACTTAAAAATAAAGGGATAAAAGCAGTGATACCGCCGAGGTCGAATGCGGGCTACTGGTCCAAAGACCATATTCGCAATGAGGCCGTGGATGCACTTAAAGCAGGTAGCTTATCTGACTGGAAGCAGCAACATCACTACGGTAAAAGGTCGCTGGCGGAAACCGCAATGTACCGATACAAACAGCTGATAAGCCCGACCCTGACGCTGCGAGACTACAACGCCCAGGTTGGCGAAGCCTTAGCTGGAGTTAAGGCCATGAACAAAATGCTGAGCTTGGGAATGCCTTCAAGGGGCGCTGGTCGTTAAACCAAGCAAGACCTTGGGGCAGTTGCTATCCGCGCAATGATTTGATCAACAACGCCCTTCTTTAAACATTGGCAGCCCTAACGCTCGCAGCACGGGAAAAATTGGATCGCAGCGGAAATTTTGTCCCAGAGCCTGCGATTGTTAGAGCAGACCATGCTACCCACCGAATGAACTTATGGTGTTTTGTACAAAAACAATAACAACCAACGCAAAAGCCATTAAACCCAGCACCACAGGCACTCCGACTATAATACGCAGGCCACTAGGCATACGCTTAAAGAACTGTGAACTCAATACGAATTCGCCTGTCGATTCCAATATCACCCAAGCAGGAAGACCTAAAAAGAACAAAGCTACCCAACCTAACAATGATTGAGGAATTGTGGGGTAAAAATGGATCACTAGAAATATCGCAATAAATCCGATTATCCCAATGACACTAAGTATTCCCTTGATGCTCATATTAGCTCTAACGCCCGCCCATGGGGAAAATATGCTTAGCTTATACTTTGGAACTAAGTGACAAAAAGGAAAGCGTGTTTTTTCCAACGAGTTTACGAGCGACATGAGGCGTTTGTTAGGTACACTTAGCCACTCACAAAAATTAAATAGCAAACGACAATAAAGCTAAGCACCGACATGACAGAACCTAGCCAATATAAATATTTACCTAAAGTGACAGCTTTATCCCCCTTACACACTTCCCATGTGCTTAAAACATAAGTCCCGGGAGCCGGATACTGCTTAGTTGCGATTGATTTTTTACCGTTAATAGCACTCCAAGTACAGAAAATAAAAATCACTAACCAAAGAATTTTTGTCATCGCTGTCCAGAAGGCTTTTTGTTCTGGCATAAACAACATGGCCAATAGATATAGAATTCCAATGATACTCAAAGTTAAGAAGTATGCTTTTAATCCTATGACTTTGTACTCAGGAGGAGAAACTTTCATCGTGTACCTAACGCTTTGCTAAGGGGCTGGCGCGACGCACCTGTCCCACGGAGCCAGCCTTGGCTGGCAGAGTAAACTTGAGCAACTGGTTAGGTTGCATTGTTAAGAGCACTCAATGTTAACTTGGCTTGCCCCATAATTTGAGCCCACGTTGTATTTGCAAGAAGATCATCAATAGTCAGATTTTCACCTAGCTCAGCGTCAAATTTTTGCCAAGTCTTGGTAAAACCCTCGAGGATCTCGATCTCTTTTGAGGTGAAAGCTTTCCTAAATAACGGGCTCTCTGGGTGCCAATCTCCAAACCACCACTCGTAAAATTCGTAAGCATAATTTGCGTAGGCCACATCTTCGGCAAATTCCCTTTGCTTCGTTTCTGAAGCAATAAATTCAACTAGGTCTGTTCGCGACAATCTGAATTGGTGAGTTACATCGTCCATTTGCACCCTAACGCCCACAACAGCGGCTAATTAAAGCCGCTAGGCTTTTATTAGTCCTGTTGCTTGTGCTTGTTATGGCTTGTAGCCTCATTTATCTTTGCCTTTTGCCATGACCATTACTGGAACACCTTCAGGTGGTAGCTCATCTTCGACTGAACGCCACCTTACTTCATCAGCAGTTACCCAAGTTTTAGATTCTCTTCTCTCTTTCTCTACCCAAGCAGGCCTATAATAGAGTCGCAAGACAATACACACAATTGCATTAGTAAATCTAAACCTTGGGTCATTAGTTGGGTAGTTAGAACCTTCTGGTAAGTCAGATTTTAAACTTGAGCAGAATCCTTTGATTTTTTCTGTTTGAAATGAAAGCCCATGCTTTGCATGTGCAAATTCATTTCTTACTTTACGAATTAAACTTATTTCTTGGTACTCGAACTCATCTATTAGACCCAATGCAAAACAAGTTTCAATTTTAGAAGAGAATGTACCTAAAGGAGCATTGCCTTCGGTAAGTAACCTTTTAGAAGACTTACCCTCTATAAAAAATGCCTGTAGTGTTTCAAGTAGCTTTTCATCAATTAGTGCAGCGCCAACTAAAGGGAGGCCTCTATCAGTTTCTTTTCTTAGCTCTTCAACAAACTTCGCTAAGTCTTCTGCATGCTCTAATCTCATCTGAGCTCAATTCTCCATGTGGCCATAACATTTTAATAATGAGAATGCTCATTTAGCACCTCTGACCAGTGTAAAACGAGCATATGAATTATTTTAATAATTAACACGTTACGTCATTTTGTCCAGATAAATTTACGATGAAAATGAGCATTCTTGTTATCTCACTGGATGCAGCACACTATCTCGCGATAACAAATCAGTAACCTGCTGATTTACCGAACAATAATATTCTCACTGGTTGGTTAACCGGACTGCTTATCGGATCAATTCTGACTTGAAATCGCGAAAATCTCGATAATACTGTACTTATATACAGCATTTGGAGGTTGCCATGAGTAAGAGTCCCTTTCTTCGCGCTGTTAGAGATGATATGCGTCTACGCGGATATAGCATACGCACTGAACATGCTTATCTGCATTGGATCAAGCGCTACATTCTCTTTAACCATAAGCGCCATCCGGAAACCCTTGGAAAAGAAGAGATCGCGGCATTTTTAACTTATCTTGCGGTTGAACGCCATGTTGCTATTAATACGCAAAAAGTGGCGTTGAATGCTTTGGCGTTTTTATACCAAAAGTTTTTGCGTATCGAGCTGGGTGACCTCGGCTTTTCTCTGGCGACCAAGCAAAGGCGTTTGCCTGTGGTGCTGTCGGCAGCGCAAGTCGCGCAAATTATTGCTGAACTTGATGGGGCAGCATCTCAGATTGTTCAAATGCTTTACGGCAGCGGCTTGCGTGTTTCCGAGTGTCTACGTCTGCGGGTCCAGGATGTGGATCTAGACAGACTATGTGTTACGGTGCGCGACGGCAAAGGGAATAAAGATCGGCAAACCTTGCTCGCGGCATCCTGTATCCCATGGCTGCAATTGCGGATATCCAACAGTATTGCCATTCAGCAAAAAGATAATGCGCTTGGGGTTGGTCCCTCTTTGCCCCATGCACTTGGGCGCAAATATCCTTCCGCTTTTCGCAGCCCTGCTTGGATGTTTATTTTTCCGAGCACGACGCTGTGTGCACATCCCGTAACAGGTGAACTGTGTCGTCACCATTTACATGAAAGCTTGGTGCGAAAGGCGCTCTCCATTGCTGGACAAAAAATTGGACTCTGTAAAAAAATCAGCTGCCACACGTTTCGACATTCATTTATAAAATACTTCCCTGTATTTTCCCCTTCGGGCCAGCGGAGCTGTTCAAATTCAGTCCCGCTGAATTTGTGCCACTCATCTTTTGCAGGCAGGCTACGATATCCGTACCGTGCAGGAATTGCTTGGCCATAATGACGACTCTTTTCAATAAGAAAGTACCACGCAGATTTATACCCATGTTCTGGGCCAGCATTATGCTGGGACTGTGAGTCCGTTGGACAGATTAAGCTGATGATGAAATAGGGTGGCCCGGACTCAGGAAGGCACCAACCATATAGCGGTTCAGCACATAATTGGCATGGCTACCGCAGGGGCGAAGTGAGTACATCGTCCATAATTACCCTCTGAGACATCCTGTTAAACCGCATCTTCTCAGAATCGACTCATGTTATGCAAGTGTTATAAATCAAGTCATTAACCATTCATCTATGTTCAAACTGCCTACACACCCAGATGCTGTTTGGCGTTATCCGATGTTTTCCGTTCAGTGCACGGCCAAATAAAAAACGCCCCGCAGGGCGTTTTTTATTCGCTATGAGCGTGATCTTGCCGGGTAACCACTCAGCGCTCACGGTTGGATAGTGCAACAGCCTTACCCAAGCTTAAAACTCAAGCCCATTGATGATGTCGTCATCGACGCGATTGGCCAGGGTCACCTTAAGCTTTGGCGTGCGGGCCATTTCCCGTTTGATGGCGAAGTTTGCTTCTTCGTTGCGGGCCCAGCTGCGACGGGCAATGCCGTTATTTACATCAAACAGCAGCATCGACTTTAAGCGGCGCTCGGCGGCTTCTGTGCCATCCAGCAGCATGCCGAAGCCACCGTTGATCACTTCGCCCCAACCTACCCCGCCGCCGTTGTGGATGGATACCCAGGTGGCGCCGCGGAAGCTGTCGCCAATCACGTTATGAATGGCCATATCGGCGGTAAAGCGACTGCCATCATAGATGTTGGAGGTTTCGCGAAACGGTGAGTCTGTGCCGCTCACGTCGTGATGGTCACGGCCCAGTACCACGGGGCCGATTTCACCGCGGCTAATGGCATCGTTAAAGGCCTTGGCAATTTCCATCCGGCCTTCGGCATCGGCATAGAGAATACGCGCCTGAGAACCCACCACCAGCTTGTTTTCTTTGGCGTCTTTAATCCAGGTGATGTTGTCCTGCATCTGCTGCTGAATTTCTTCCGGAGCCGTTGCCATAATCCGCTCCAGCACGTCGGCGGCGATGGCATCGGTGCGGTCGAGATCGGCGCTGTTGCCGGAAGTACACACCCAGCGGAACGGGCCAAAGCCGTAGTCGAAGCACATGGGCCCCAGAATGTCCTGCACGTAGGATGGGTACTTGAAGTCGATGCCGTTGGCTGCCATCACATCACCACCGGCGCGGGAGGCTTCCAGCAAAAAGGCGTTGCCGTAATCGAAGAAGTAAGTGCCTTTGGCGGTGTGGCGGTTGATGGCGTCGGCATGGCGCTTGAGCGTGGCCTGTACCTTGGCTTTAAACAGCTCAGGCTCTTCGCGGATGAGGCGATTGGACTCATCGTAGCTGATATCCACCGGGTAGTAGCCGCCGGACCAGGGGTTGTGAAGGGATGTTTGGTCTGAGCCAAGATGAACAAAAATATCATGCTCGTCAAAGGCTTCCCATACGTTTACCACATTACCGATAA